>JADKJU010000002.1:0-322874 GCA_016720855.1 Betaproteobacteria bacterium
GTCGCTCACGACGACGATGAGGTTCGCCGCGGCGAGGCACAGGTCCTCGATCTCCTCGGCGAGCGCGCCGCGCGCGGGCGCACGCCCCCAGTGGCGGTCGACCCAGATCTCCGAGCCGTTGTACTCGAGCACGAGGGGCACGCCGAGGTCGCGCGCGAGCGCCACGCCCGCGAAACTGTTGAGGCCATAGCGCACGTAGAGGAAAGCCGGGCTGCGCCCCGCCAGCGCCTCGAGCACCATCCGTCGCGCGCGCGCGTTGAAGGCCAGTGCCGGCATCTCGAGGTAATCCCAGTGGCGCTCGTCGGGCAGGACCAGGTGGAACTCGTGCGCGGCGGAAAGCAGCGGGTTCGGTGCCGGAGCGAACACCAGCGGTGGCTCGAAGAACTCGCCGAGGCGGTTCACCACACCCGCCATGTGCGTGACCGAGCCGCCCGCTGCCGCCGAGAGCCACAGGTCCGTCTTGAGGAACACCGGCGGGCCGGGCTTGAGCGCGAGCGCCCGCGGCCCCGCGTCCACCCACTCGCGCAACTCCGTCACGGACCGACTCACCTCGGCGAGGATGCGGTGACGGGCGAGCCCGTCGGCCAGCAGTCGCAACGCGAGTTTGGCGAGCAGCCGCGGCCCGACGGCCACGGCGCCGCCCCCGGGGTCGCGGATCCAGCACCGGCCCCGCGACAGCAGGCGCAGCACCACCGCCACGGCGAATGGCCGGGGGCGCCGGCCCGCCCAGGGAACGACGAGCCCGACCTCGCGCCAGCCGAAGAGCGCCCCCCGAAGCCACCGCAGGTCCCGCACCTGCTCGATGAAGGCCGGAAACTGCATCAGGTCGGCGCCGGCCACGTCCACGTCGGCGGGCACTTCCCCATCGCACACGATCAGCCGCGGGATGCCCGGAGAGACCACGCTACCGGCCCGCGAAGGCGCCCGGCTCGACCCAGCGGTCGTGCCACGCGCACAGATTGTGCAGCGCCCACAGGTTCGTCGCGTAGTCGCGCCGTCCCTCGCGGTGCGCGCGGAAGAGGTGCCGCACATACGCCGGCCGGAACCAGCCCTTCGCGAAGAGCGTCGATTCGAGGATGCCGCGTTCCACGCGCTCGCCGAATTCGCCCTTGAGCCATTGCGCGACGGGCGCCCCGAAGCCGACCTTCGGCCGGTCGATCACCTCGTCGGGCACCAGCCCCCGCACCGCCCGCTTGAGGATCGCCTTGGGCACGCCGCCCGCCGTCTTCCACGCCGACGGCAGTGCGTAGGAGGCCGCCACGAGGCGGTGGTCGAGGAACGGCACGCGCGCCTCGAGGGAATGCGCCATGGTCATCTTGTCCACGCGCATGAGCAGCAGCTCCGGCAGGCGGTACTCGAACTCGCGGTTGATCATGCGTGCGAGCGAGTCTCCGGGCGCAGCGCGGGACACCGAGTCCGCGGCGCGAACGAGCGCGAAGCTGTCGTACTCGCGCCAGGCCGAGTCGTCGAGCAGAAGGTCCGTGGGCCCCTGCCGCGGCAGCGCGTCGCGGTCGAGAAGTAGCGACTTCTGCGTCTCCCAGAAGGTGATGGCCCCGCCCCAGAAAAGTTCGCGGTCGCGCGCGGCGCGGTCGAAGGCATCCGCGACACCGGCAAGATCGGGCCACCAGCGCATCGCGCCTCGCGCGATTCCCGCCGCGAGCGTGCGCAGCGGACGCGGCACGAGGCGCCGGTACGGATCCCAGTAGCGCCGCTCGATGTCGAGGTAGTGCAGGTATCCGTCGTAGCCCGCGAACTGTTCGTCCGCGCCCTCGCCCACGAGCACGACCTTCACGTCGCCTGCCGCGAGCTTCGCCACGTGCCACAGCGGGAAGCAGACCCAGTCGGCGAGCGGCTCGTCCTGGTGGTAGAGGATCTCCTCCCACGAGGCCTCCAGCGTATCGAGCCCCACCACCACTTCACGGTGCTCGGCGCCGAAGCGCTCGGCCATCTCTCGGGCGCGATCGCGTTCATCGAGCGCGGGGAAGCCCTCGTAGCCGACGGAGAAAGTGCGCACGCGCCCCGGCACCACGGAAGACAGCCGCGCGAGGAGCGCGCCCGAATCCACGCCCCCGGAAAGAAACACGCCGATGGGCACGTCCGCCATGCAGTGCTCGTCGAGCGCGTCGTAGAGGATCTCGCGGACGCCCTGCGCCGCCTCTTCCGGCGTCGCGGCCCCCGGCCCGGCGGCTTCCGGCATGCGCCAGTAGCGGCGGACGCTCGCCTTTCCGTCCCGGGCAATCGTGACGCTCGTCCCCGGTGGCAGCTTCTGGATGCCCGCGAAGAGCGTCATGGGCGCCGGCGCCGCCATTCCCCCGAGGTAGTGGTACATCGCGTGCGGGTCGATCTCCCGCGGCACGCCGGGCACGCGCAGGATGGCCTTGATCTCGGAGGCGAACACGAGCCGCCCGCCGCCCTGCCACACGTAGACCGGCTTGATGCCGACGCGGTCGCGCGCCAGGTGCAGCACGCTCGCGTTCGCGTCCCACAGCGCGATCACGAACATCCCGCGCAGGCGTTCGAGCATGGCGTCCCACCCCCACGCTTCGAAGCCCTTCACGATGACCTCGGTGTCGGCGTGGTCGGTGCGGAATCGCTGCCCGGCCGCTTCGAGTTCGCGTCTCAGGGCACGGTGGTTGTAGATCTCGCCGTTGAAGACGACGGTGACGGTTCCCGCCTCGTTCGCCATCGGTTGCGCCGCCGCCGCAGCGAGATCCACGATGGAAAGGCGGTTGTGCACCAGGCCGAGCCGGCGGTCGGGCGCCATCCACAGTCCGAAGGCGTCCGGACCGCGGTGGCGAGTGGCCTCTCCCATGCGCTCGAGCGTTGCGCGCTCGACGGCCGGTCCCGCCGGCGAGTACTGGAAGATGCCGCCGAGGCCGCACATCTACAGGCAGTCCGCCCGGCCTTCGATCCACGACGCGTGCCAGAGCACGGCATTGAGGACGGTCCAGACCTGGAAGCTGTTGCCGCCTTGCCCGGCCATCGTCCGCTTCATCATGCTCTCGAAGTAGGCGTCGTCGAAGAAGCCTTCCTTGCGCAGGGCGGAGCGCCGGTACGCGGCGAGGCAGCGCTCGCCGAACTCCTTCTCGCGGAACCACTGGTCCATCGGCGCGCCGAAGCCCTGCTTCTTCCGGTAGATCATGTCACGGTCGAGGTAGGGCTCGGCCGCCTTCTTGAGGAGCCACTTGCCCTCGCCGTCGCGAAGCTTGTACTCGGGCGGCAAGCGCGTGGCGAATTCCACGACGTCGTGGTCGAGGAACGGCACGCGTGCCTCGATCGAGTGTGCCATGGTGAGCTTGTCCACGCGCATGAGCAGGTGCTCGGGAAGGCGAAGCTTCATCTCCATGTAGGGGATCTTCTGCAGCACCTCGGGATCGACGAGATGCCCGGCGAGCGGGCCGAGATAGTGCGAGACGACCGCGTGACTGTCCACGCTGCCGAATGCTTCCGGCATCAGCCCGGGTACGGGGCACTCCACCGGCTGCGCGAACATTTCGGGGTGCGGCGTGAGCTGTTCGCGCGCGGATCCCCACCAGCAAACCGCGCCGCCCCAGAAAAGTTCTTGCCCGGCCCGCGCGCGTGCCGCGATTTCCGCGTCCTCGGGCGTGAGGCCCGTGGCTGCGCCGGATGCTGCGTGAAGGAGCCGCTTCCACCATGGCGGCGGGCCCGCGAGCGCGGGCTTGTACACGCTCTCGTACTTCTGGCGGTAGTGCTCGCACCACCAGTAGCCGAGGAAATTCTCGTCTGCGCCCTCGCCCACCTGGACGACTGTCGTCTTCGTATCCTTCACCAGCTTCGCGAGGAAGTAGAGCGGGATGCAGACGTTGTCGGCGATGGGCTCGTCCTGCAGCTGCACCAGCAGGGGCAGGAACTCCTGGGCATCGCGGTGACTGATGATCGACTCGTGGTGATCCGTCTTGTAGCGCTCGCTCACGCGCCGCGCGAAGCGGAATTCGTTCGTGTCCTCCTGACCCTCGTAGCCGATGGTGAAGGTGGTCACCGGCCGGTCCATGAGCTCGCTCATGAGCGCCACGTTCATGCTGGAGTCCACGCCGCCGGAGAGCAGCACGCCGAAGGGCACATCCGAGACCATGCGCCGCCTGATCGATTGCTTGAGGAGCCGCGTGAGTTCGGTGACCGCGTCGGCCTCGCTGAGATCGGCGGTCGTGAGCGTCTTCTCGCGGTCGGGTTTGCAGTCCCACCACTGCTTCGCCGTCGCGCGGCCCTCGTGGTCGATCGTCATGCGGTGGCCCGCGGGCAGCTTGAAGATGCCGCGGAAGAGCGTCATGGGCGCGGGGGTCACGATGAACGTGAGGTAATGCCAGAAGGCGGCCCGGTCCATCTCGGGCGACAGGTCGGGGTGCGCGAAGAGCGCGCGGATCTCGGAGGCGAAGAGCCATTCGCCGCGCCCCGTCCGCGCGAAGTAGAGCGGCTTGATGCCCACGCGGTCGCGCACCAGGTGCATGGCCGGGCGGTTGCGGTCGCGCGCGTCGTACACGGCGAAGGCGAACATGCCGTGGAAGCGCTTGACGCAGTCCAGGCCCCATTCCTCGTACGCGTGCAGCAGGACCTCGGTGTCCGAGTGGTCCGTCGTCCAGCGGTACTTGCCCAGCGCCTCCAGCTCGCGGCGAAGCTCGGCGTGGTTGTAGATCTCGCCGTTGAAGACGACCTGCACGCTGCCGTCGCCGTTCGCCATCGGCTGCAGGGCCGCGTTCGACAGGTCGATGATCGACAGGCGGCGGTGCACGAGGCCGCATCTCCCGTCGGGAGAGCGCCACAGGCCCACGCCATCGGGGCCGCGGTGCGGCATGCGGTCGCGCATGGCGGCGAGCACCTCGTCCGGGCAGACATTGGCATTGGGGTGGAAGGCGCCGGCGATGCCGCACATGGATGATTCTCCCGGGCTATTTCCGTCCGACGATCCGGGCAAGGGTGCCGATCGGGTCGCGCAACGCTTTGAGCGCGCGCCGGATCTGCAGGTACTCCTGGTCGGAGCGCACGAGACGCTCGTGGGTCTCGCGAAGTTCCGCCTCTGCAGCCGCTAGCTTCGCACGAAGCTCCTCTTCGTTCGAAAGCGGCGGCATGAGAGCCTCGGCCTGCGCCGCAATTCGCCCATGGCGCAAGCGGCGAAGCTCGGCGATCGGCGCGGTCAGATGCCCGGCCGACTCGCGCCGGCAGGCGACCGCGAAGAGAATGGGCGACAGGAGCGCGAGGCGTTCGATGAGCGAGACCGCGGGGCCGATCGAGGTGAGAACCTCCGCGGCTGCTGGCGGCAGCCCACCGTCGACCGGATTGCCCGCCAGCAGGTCGGCCGCTCCCCGGTGGCCGCCTACCGCGTAGGATGCCAGCTCGAGGAGATTCATGCCGTACTGACAGTCGATGTCGAGGAGGGTGAGGCCGTTTCGCGCCAGGAGCTGCTCGAGGTTGGCCGGCGAGAAAAGATTGATGTGGCCGGCGGTGTCGAAGCCACCGTTCACGAACGCGCAATCGGCGCGCTGCGCGCGCACGAGCGGCGAGAGCTGATTGGGTACCGTGAGGGCGACGAGACCGTCGGCTTCGAGGACGGAGGCGGCCGAGCGCAGCGCAGCGCCCGGGTCGCCGATGTGCTCGAGGGACTCCCAGAAGCTCACCAGGGCGAAGCGCTCATCCGCGCGAAGCGCCTCCACGGGCCGGACATCCAGCCCGTTGCGCTGCCCGATCTCGATGCACTCCGTGGACGACTCAACTCCCGTGCCCGCGAGGCCCAAGCGGGAAGCCGCCTGCAGCGAGTGGCCGAGCCCGCAGCCCACGTCAAGATAGCGCCCTCCGTTGCCGTCCGGCAGCAACGGCAGCAGCGTCTCGAGGTAGCCGCCGATACGCTCGAGGTCGACAGCGACGTTCTCCGGCGACGACCGCTTCGCAAAAGTGCGCGCGCTCACCTCCCGCGCCTCGGGACACGCGGCGAAGAAGCGCTCGAATACTTCCGCCTCCACGACCAGCGGAACGTACCAGCACTTGCACGACTCGCACTCGACGAACGGGTAGCCGTCGTAGGACTCGAAGAGCGCGCGGCGCCGGTCGGCTCCGCACGTCGGGCAGGACCTGGGCCGCATTTTCGTGAGGAACGCGCGCCCGTGGTGGTTCCAGAGCGCGACGGCCTCGGCCCAGTCCGCCTGCGTCGTGTTGTTGAAGGGCGTGGTGAGCGACACGCCCGAGGCGGGCTGCGCCTGCGGTTCGCGATGGAGATGCTCGCGGGCAAGCTCGAGCAGCGCCGAAGTCAGCCGGTCGACCGTCGTCACGGCACACGCCTCCAGCCCGCCGCTCGCTGTCCCGGCAAGCGGGCGAGCAAGCTGGCAAGGGTGAACACGGCTCGCACCACGAGCCGATACGCGCGCAGCCGCCGCGGGCGCGCGTGGAGACGATCCCGCAACAGGCGCGAATCGAGCACACGCATCGTGCCATATGCTTCGTCCAGCGCGAGGTAGAGCGCCGGGATGCGTCCGACCAGTTCGGCCACCGCGGTTTCTAGGGGGCGCTTCACAAGCACACCGTAAGCGTCATATGGAGCGCAGGATACGATGATTCGCGGCGGCGGATCGAGCGCGGCCAGCCTCGAAACCACGCCCGCCCAGTCGCCCATTCGCCAGCCGGGAAACGTCACCGGCATCACGCCGGGACGCGCGGCCACGGCCCAGGCGCGCACGGCGGGAAGGGCCGCTTCCGGCGCGGCGAGATGCGCGACGCAGCCCGGCAGGTGATCGAGCCATCGCGCGGCAGCCGCCTCGCCTGCGGCCGTCTCGTCATCGATCAGGACAAGCGCCGCGACGGGCCCCGAGTGGGTGACGACCGCCGCCAGGTCGCGCAGGAACGCGGGCGTGGGGAAGTTTTCGCGTTTCATTTCCACGCGCGGATCCACAGGAAAAATCCGAAGCGCTTCTCAAGCCAGGCACGCGCAGTCCCGTCGCGGGGGAGGCCGATTTCCGGAATCTGCTCCGGCGTGAGGCAGGAGGTGCGGTACTCGATGCGGGAGAACGCCCCGAACAGCCCGGGCAGATCGCGCGGGCCATAGTGCCATGTCTTCGGGTAGCCAATTCCGTCCGTGTACCAGTCGAGCACCGTGTCCCGGCCGAGCACCGCATTCTCACCCAGCGCCCAGCCGTAGTAGAGGCGTGTCTTCAGCCAGTAGTGAAGGCTCGACCGGTTGTAGAGCATGATTGTCGTTGACCCGCCCGGCCGAAGGACGCGGTGAATCTCTGCTAGTGCCCGACCGATCTCTGCGAATAGCAGCAGCACCCCGCACGAGTACACATGGTCAAAGCAGGCCGCCCCGAAAGGCAACGATCGCGCGTCAGCGCGAAGAATGCGTGACTTCGCGCCCAGCGCCTTCAACATTAACGAAGTGATCACGCAGTGCTTCGGCGTAAGGTCAATTCCGGTAGTGCACGCGCCCTGCGAAGCAAACATGTAGTGGTCGCTCCCTTGCCCAACGCCAACTTCGAGGACGTCCTTGCCTCGAAAGCTGGAAAATTCGGCCATATCGGGAATGTGTGGGTAGAGCTCGTACCGATGGCGAAGTGCTGCACGAAAATAATCTTCGGTGAGATCAGGAAACCGCTCGCCGAGGTATCGACGCGCAAGCTCCTGATCTGATGATTGGTAATAGTCGACGACTCTGGTTGCCACGGGTCACACCGTCCGCAAGCCCTGAAAGACCGCCAAGTCCTCTTCCGAATCTACCTCGCCCCACGGCTCGTCGTAGGGCAATGCAACGATAGGGACTCGCCCGGCGTCAATGACCCGTTGAAGTGTTCCGGTCATGTGTATGCGATCGCGATCCGCCTCGGGCAGCTCGGAACACACCCGCTCGATTTCGTTCCAGCCTTCCGGAGCGATTCGCAAGAGACCCATGTACTGCCCTTGCACCTCCTCGACTGAGTGCGGCTTGTTCCCGATTTCCGCGAGCGTGCCGTCAGGGTTCATTCGGAACGTCTCGGCGTCAAGCAGCGGATCACCGAATCGGTCCTTCCACAATGAAAGCCAGTTGCGGTCGTAGGTCACGGCCAGCGCCGCAGGGCAGTTCGTGAGCGCCACGACCGCCTGCGGAGCATAGAAGATGTCCGAGTAGCTCACCACGCACGGGCCCTCGATCAACCACTCACGGGCACAGGCTAGGGAGGAAACCATGTTGGTCTCCGCCCACCGCGCATTGTGGAATTCCGCGAGCCCCCGCCCTGCGAGTAATTCCCGCTGGTAGCCAGTGACAATCCCAATCTGCGCGATGCCGCCGTCGCGCAGGGCCTGCAATTGCCATTCGAGAAGTGGCCTCCCGCGCAATTCGACCAGACACTTCGGGCGATCGTCAGTGAGCCCTTTCATTCGGCTACCGCGTCCGGCCGCGAGGATGATCGCCTTCACGCTCGCGCTTCCAGCCGGAACAGGGCGCGCGCCCGGTCGATGTTCCAGGCCGCGAACGATTCCTCGCGCTCGGGATGCCACATCCACCCCTCCCAGCTGCGAGCCAAATGGCGGATCGCCTCGATCTCGTCATCCTCGCTGGACGCGAGAACCCCGTAGCCTGCGGGGCACTGAGCCAGCGCCTGGCCATGGTAGCTGTTCACCTCTTCACTGATGGCCCCCCGAAGCGCATGCCGCACGCGAACGTGCCCGGCCACCGGTTTAAGAGATGTTCCCGCGAAGACCGCCAACATCTGCATCCCACGGCATATGCCGAGCACGGGCAGCGCGTGATCCTGCGCATACACAAGCAAGGTCCTCTCCGTCGTGTCGCGCTCCGGAATGTGCCCGACGTCGTTTCCCCCGGACAGCACGATGGCGCAGGGCCGCGTGGCTTCGAGCCAACGACTCAGTTCCTGCACCGCCTCCTCGGGTGCCGCCGCCAGCCAATTCGGGACCGGAATCGGAACCAGCCCGACCGTCACGAGCCATCTCGCGAGCCGCTGGTCCAGCGCATCGCGCCGCTCCGTCCGGTCGGCGTGCACATCCACCCGCTGGCTCACCGCGGCGATGGGACCGATGCTCACGCGAGGATTTCCACGCGTTTGCCCGCGCAGTCAACCTGCAAGCGCCGCGCGGACGACCACCGCCGGAAGAGAACTTCACCGGCCCCGATGACTGCGGGAAGGCCCAACTCGCCGGCCCGGATCGCCATGTGCGAATTCGCGCCGCCCCAAGCGGTGATGAGGCCCGCAATCGGGTAAGAGAACAACCAGTCGAATCCGGGATCGGCGCTGGGAATGCACACGATCGCTCCCGCCAGGGACGCCCGGTCCTCGTAGCGGGTCACGGGAGCCGTGACCTGGCGCTGCGTGATGAAGTTGGGGGATGCGTCAGGCCATCGGAATCCCCATATAGAATCGGGATCTGCGATCACGGGCGGAAGGGAAAGTGCGAGCGTTTCGCGGTGACGAGCCTTACCATGTTCAATGCTGATTTCGAGCGCCTGCCGGGGATCGGACGCAGCCACGTGCAGCTCCTGAAACACGCCGATATCGCAATAAGCGAGGTCCGCTCGCGAGAGGCCAAGCTGGTCGCCGAATTCAGCAGCGAGGGAAAGTGCATCCGAGAGGTTTCGGGTAAAGTGAAATTTCGCGGACTCTCGCAACTCGATACCGGCCTGAAGGAACTCGAAGAGTTCCACCGCGTCCGGATGGAGCCCGTGAGCTTCAAGCTGCCGGACCACTTCCCGCATCTGCGGCAGCGTGACGGAAAAGCGCCCCGCGGGCCCCGGTGGCGGCGGACGCCGATCCCAGTCGAAATAGAGGTCCGGCGCTTCGTCGTAGCGCGGCGAGAGAATGTCGTAGGTCCCGGGACGCAGATGCCCGTACTCAGCCAGGAACTCCCGCTTGCCGAGCTTCGACCGGTCGCCGGCGAGCTGGCTGCTCACCGTCGATACGCCACCCAGGAACGCATCGTAGTCGGCGTCGGTGAACACGCCCGTGGCAACGAGCGAACGCAGCATCTGCACGGCAATGAATCCCGCGCGCGCGAGCCCAGCAAACGGCAATGTTCCGTATCGCTTCGCGTCCTCGAGCAGCCAATAGATGCGTTCGAGCGTGTCTGCGCCCGACGACATCAACTGCTCGCGGCGTGCGCGAAGGATATCGAGCTTTGCGGCATCGTGGCGCCAGAGCCCCTCCTTGGGATGGACGATGCGGTTGGTCAGGCGCCGCAGGCTGTCGGCGATGGCCTCGCGCTCCGGCCCCGTGAATCCTGCGTCGCCCAGCCGCGCCATCCGCTCCGGGAGATCGAGCGTATAGCAGGAGAACACGATCTCGAACTCGACCTTGTCGTGCAGGGCGGGCTCGGCGAGGAGGCGGTCGATGTAGTGGTCGACCAGCCGGCCGGCCAGGGCCTCGTCCAGATCCGCCGGGATGAACGAGTTGAACGACAGCCGGACGTCGATGTACGGCAGCCCGAAAAAATGCGGCATCAAAGGAAAGCTGCGCAGGTTCCGGTAACCGTAGTTGTGGCGCTGATATGCCCAGATGGCGTCCGTCACGAGGTCGCGATAGAGGGAAAGAGCGAGCGGCTTCGGACGTACGCCGATGATCTCGGCGGGATTCCAGTCCGGCATGACGCCGTAGACGGTGCGACGACCCATGAGGAACGGATGCGGGCGCATGCCGCGCACGACCTTCTCGTGAATCTGCCGCAACCGCATCTCCTGCACGGCCTCGTCCTGCGGCGGCTCGCGCAGCACGAGCGGACGCGCCTGGAGCAGCCACAGCGTCTCGCCCGGGTCGCCTGCGGATCGCGTGAACGCGAACTCGCAATCCACTGGGACGCCGTCGCACAACGCGAGCAGGTCCTCGAGCAGCGCAATCACGGGCGCGATGCCGGCCGGCGGATCGATAGGCGAACGCGCGGCTTGCTGCCACGAATGCCCCCCCATTCCGCGGGTCACGATTCCAGTGTCCTCGCCCTCCGCCCAGTTGATTACGCGATACGGCGCGCAGGTATTGGGATCGTGGGAGAAGGCGACGCCGGAAGTGACCACGTAGCGGAGCATCGGCTGGATAAGAACCTCATCCTCCTGGGTCGCCGCGCCGTAGGATGCGATCACCCTCTCGATCGCATCCCGAAGCTGTGCGGGGGCGATATCGGGGACGGACAAGAACGCGCCGGCATTCGACTTTCCGGGTCGATCTTCGCGAACGCAGCTTGATCGCACGATCATGCTGTCGACGCAAAGGCTTGCTCGGACGCGGGCGAGACATTCGTCGGGTCCAGATAGCCATTCCCGCACCGTGATACATACCTGCGGGGCGATCCGGGCGGACCGCAACCGCCCTTCGAGAGCGGCAAGCGTTCCAGCCTTGGTCGAGAAGACGACGGACATGATCCTGGCTCAGGTCCGCCGTGCGACCCAAACGTGCGTCGAATAGGGCACTCTCACGATCCCTTGCGGAAGTCCCGACACGTAGCCCGCAATCTCCTCCACGACGGCGCCGAATGCCGGCCCCGCTTGCCTCTGCAGGGTCGCATGGGAACGCCAGGCCTCGATACACTCGGCCGCTGTCTGTTCGTGGACCACGCGCGAATCCAGATGAACAACGGGGCCGAACAGGCCGCTTGCATCGATCACCGCGGTCTGGTCCTCGCGTCGGGTCCCGTACCCATAGTCGGGCACGCTTCCCTTGATGAGCGCCTCGATACGGGCCTGCACTGGATCGTCAAGCTGCCGATGATTCCAAAGGCAGGCGAACCAGCCCCCATGCCCAAGGATGCGGGCCGATTCCTTCAGTGCCGCCGGGCGATCGCAGACATTGAAGGAACTGCCGAAAGTGACGGCGCGAAACGCGCCGGAAGGCTGGCCCGTGTTCTCACCGGTCCCCTCGTGCCAGCGGACGCCCTCCAGGTGCTGCGTGCGCGCAATTCCGTGGCCGCGCATGGCGTCATTTGGCTCGACAGCATCCACGAAGAGTCCGCGCTTGGCGAGGGGAAGCGCGAGGTGCGCGACGCCCGCGCCGACGTCGCAGACGCGATCGCCGCGTCGGACTGTCATCACCGCGAGCATCGCGTCGATGGCCGCGTCGGCGTAATCGGGGCGCTTCAGGTATGCATCCGCGAGCGCCGTGTAATCCCACTCAGTTTTCAAATTGTTCCCTTCCCCTTCAAACGTTCGAGCAGTTCGTCGGCCAGTGCTTCTGGCGCGCGGGCCGCATCGAACTCGACAACCCAATCGGCCTCCTGAGGCTCGTCTACGGGCAGGTCCAGGCCCGCCACGTCTGCCAGTTCACCCGAGTCGAAGCGCCGGTAGATCCCCTTGGGATCCCGGCGCCGCAGTTCCTCCAGCGGCACCTTGAGGTAAACCTCGAAATAGCCCGGCAGGTTCGCCCGGTTCCACCCATGCACCTCCCGAAACAAGGAGATCGTGGCGATGACGACCGTAAGATCCTGCGACGCCAGCAGCCGGCACAATCGGGCATACCGCATCGCGAGTGCCAGCCGGGCTTCGCGATCGTGGCCGGCAGCCGCCTCGCTTCCGGCACTAAACATCTCGCGCAATTCGTCGCCGTCCAACGCCACGACGGCCAGGCCGCGCCGGCGCAGCTGCCCGGCGACCTGGCTTGCGAGGGTGGATTTGCCCGATCCGGACAGCCCGGTTATCCAGATGCAGGTTGTCATTGTCTCATTGGTTGCGGTAGGAGGTTCGTTCTCGAAGCGCGCGCAAAAACCGACTGCGCTCACGCCACATCGATTCGCGCGCCACGTACCGGCCCTTGCGTCGATCCAGCCGGTCGGCGAACCAGAGTGCCCAGGCCGGCAAACGCGCGGCCCAACGGGCCCTACCCTCCCCGAGCCGAGGGTAGCCCGCCTCGGCGCCGATTCGACCTGCACCCAGTTCGAAGAACACGTGATCCCGGTTTATCCACGAAGGTTTGCGAATCGCCCGGGGCGGCTTGGGTCGACGTCTCGGCTCCGTGTAGGAATCACCCCACCAGGGCAGGCCGTACGCTGTCGGCTCGAGTACTTGCGGGGCGTCCACCGACACGCCGATCCATCGGCAAGCTGCTCCAACCTCCGAGACGGGATCTTGCCGCAGCGCATCAAGATGTACCACGCGAGTGTCCAACTCGCCGGAGCGCAGATATTCCAATCGAAGCCAGTCCTGGACGAGAAGTCGCATGTACAGTTCGAACCAATCACCCGCCTCAGTCGGGGACGCACAGGCCTTTTCACAGAAGGCCTCGGTGGAGTCGATGGTGTCCACCGGATTACGGACAGACACAATGATCTTTTCGGGGCGAATCAGGTCAATGCCGCGCCACGGCAAGTGCGGCTCAATGTTGTAGGTTTCGACGAGATCGTCGGGCCAAAGCCAATCTCCATGGTGCAGGTGGATGAGCATCGCCCGAGTGTTCGCCGTGCTCCAACCGAGGCAGCTTGCCAGCGAAGCGTGAATTGCGGCAACCAGATTCCGGGGGTTACGCTCCGCCCGCGGAAGCGCGGCGGTCATGGCCTCGAGGAACCGGTCGCGGTCGACGGTAACCACGGCGCGCATGTCCTCTCCAAGCCGCCCCCCGTGAATGACGGAGCGGCTGGAATCGAAGAGCGCGTGATGTGCGGGAAAGTCCAAGAATGCTTTGCCGAGATCGGCGCCATCACGGCTCGCGAAGTCAGTGTTGGCCGCCAGGAAGTCGAATAGCTTGAAAGTGTGGGGCCACTGCAGGATCTCATTATGGCCGTCGAGAAACGCTTGGACCAGCATGGACCCGCTACGGCCCGTGGCCACGAGAAACACCAGCGGCAGCGCAGCCAATCTGCCGACCTCGGCGGGGGTGGGCAACGGCGCTTTCCGAGGCGCTTCCGGGGTGGCGTTCACTCCTTCAATGGCCCTGTACGCTTGAGCGCGTCCACGCGCCCGTACCCACGAAGGCCGCGCCCGTCGCGAGCAGGCCTCCCTCGACCACGAACTCGGCCACGTCGGGCAAGCTGAGGTAGACGTCCTCGTTCACCGAATAAAAGCGCGTCTGCTGCCGACTGAAGTAGCCGTTCTTGGCGATGAAGATCCAGACGTCGAAGCGGCCGGTGCCGAAGAGTAGCGGATCGACGCGCAGCATGATCGTCCCCTTGCCTTCGCGCGCATCAAGAGATATGTCTCGGGTCATGATCCGGCTGATCGGCTCTCTTGTGCCGGCCCGGAAATACACGAGGCAGATGTCCGGGCGTTCTGAGAAGTCCCGATCGACGACCTCGTATGTCATAACGAAGGAAGCAGCCTTGCCGTGCTGCAGCTTGCGGCTTGGCGTTCCGAGGTCATCGAGAATCTCGAAGTGGCGGATAGCGATGGCACCTGTGCCATGCGCACCATCCGCTGAAATCCCGGATCCGACGTTTCCCGAGGTCGGATCGCGCTCTTCGATCCTGACGAACTCCACCGTCACGTGTTCCTTCGCGGCTCCCAGCGAGCCCCGGAACTCAATCATTCGCTGCTGGGCGAACATCCGGCAGGAAAGCATCGCGGGGCGATCGCTCGCGCAGCTCAAGGCAATCCCGAGCTGATGGCCCGGAGCCACCTCCCCGCGGCCGATCTCGAGCACCGCAACCGCCTTGCGGAAGATGCCGAAGCCATTGATCCACCGCCCACGCACTCCGCCAAGCGTCTCTGTCCGACCCCAGCACGAACCCGTTTCGACGAGCCCGGGGCCGGAAACCATGGCCTGCGGTTCGCATTCAGCCGGACGCAGCGTCGCCAACGCAACGCCCGATCTCATGAGTGCCAGCGATGCCACGTGGATGGAAACCGGATTTCCGGTGTCGTCGCAGGCCGAAAACTCGAGCAGGACGCGACTACTGCCCGCGTCGTCTGCCGCGCGAATCGCCGATAGTGTCTTCAGCCGAAGCCGCTCCTCCTCCTGCAGGCGGATCGAATCCTCGTAAGCGCGCATCGCCGCTTCCGGCGAACCGTCGAGGAGGATCTGGCCACGGTCCAGCCAGACCATCCGGTCGCACAACCGCGATGCCGCGTAGATATCATGGGACACCAGGACAATCGTCGTCTGGTTCTTTTCGCACATCTCGCGGATGCGGTCGAAGCTCTTCTGCGCGAAATAGGCGTCACCCACCCCCAGGATCTCGTCGAGCACGAGCAGCTCGGGGTCAATGGCCGTCGAGGTGGCGAACATCAGACGCGCGACCATGCCGGTCGAGTAGGTCTTGATTGGCTGGTCGATGTACTCTTCCAGTTCGGCAAACTCGACGATTGCCCCAACTCGCGACTTCGCTTTGTCGCCCGAAATGCCGAGGTGCGCAAGGTAGGCTAGCGCGTTCTGACGCCCAGTAAAATCCGGGTGAAACCCCGCACCGATCTGAAGGAGCGCATGGGCTCCCTGGCTAACCTCGAGGATGCCCGACGTCGGCTCTATCACCCCCGTAATCAGCTTGAGCAGAGTGCTCTTCCCCGCACCGTTGCGACCGATGAGGGCGACCCGCTCGCCGCGTCGGATCGTGAGGCTCACGCCGTCGAGCGCACGATGCTCGGTATAGGCAGCCGGATTGCGCAGCAACCCGAGCATGTCGAGCACCCGATCGCGAGGTCGCGTATACAGCCGGTACGTTTTCGACAGGCCTTCTGCCCTGACGATGAAATCTTCTTTACTCATGGTCTGCGAGGACAGCCTTAAACCGCTCGAAAAACGCGGTGCCCGCCCAGTAGCTCGCGAACGCTATCAGGACGAATCCACCCATCGGGATTGGGGAAGGGGATTGTCCCGCGAGAAGGACTTGGCGGTATGCCTCCACCATGTAGGTAACCGGATTCAGATCCACCAACATCATGAAAGGTTCTGGAATCATTTCGCGCGTATATCCGATCGGCGAGACAAACATCAGCAGCATCAGAAAAAGATTTACGAAGTAGCTCACGTCAGTGAGTGCGACGGCCAAGGAGGCAAGAACAAGCACGATGCCCACCAGCATGAGAACCTGAAGCGCCACCAAAACTGGCAGTAAGAGCGCCTTCCACGCGAGATGGCCGGATGCGGCAAGCAGCGCGAGAAGGAGCGCAAGACTCACCATCTGCGTGGCAAGACTCGCCAACACGCTTCGGACGGGCACGAGTTCAATGGGAAGCATCACGTTCTTGACCAGGTGCATGTTCTGCTTGATGCACAACGTTCCGGCCGACAACGCTTCCGAAAGGCCAATGAATGGAATGAGACCACAGAAGACAAACAGCGCGTAGTCGAATCCCTTGTACTGCGGCAACTGCATGCGGAACACCACCGAATACACGAACAAGTAGATAGCCAGCAGGAGCAGTGGATGGAGCAGCAGCCACAGCATTCCGAGCACGGAGCCGGAATAGCGCTTCTCCAGTTCGACACGTGTCACGGCAACGAGCACCTTGCGGTACCGCCATGACAGCCTAAGGAGCGCGGCTGGCGCGAAGGATTGCCTGCGATCACTCATCGTTCAGAGCGCTCTCGGCTTCCTCGCCTTGAGGACGAGGTTCCAGCCCATGTGGCGCCCCAGCGTCTCCACCGGCACCCACGCGAGCACGCGCGGCACCTCCACGGGAATGAGCTGGCGCTTCACGATCGAGATGTCCTCGAACGCGGCGAACATCGCGCGAAGGCGCCGCGCGGTGTAGACCTTCACGAGGGGACGGGCGCCCGCCTCGCTCAGCTCCACGGTCTCGGACATGACGTCGCCGATCGAGCGCGTGGCGAGCTTGCCGTGCACCAGGCCCTGCCAGCCCACGAGGTTGCGCCAGTAGTGCAGCGAGTTCTCCGCGTAAACCATCACGATCGCCTTTCCGCCCGGCTTGAGCACCCGGAAGATCTCGCCGATCACCGATTGCGTGTTGGGCGTGTGGTGGATGACGCCGTTTGTGTAGACGACGTCGAAGGTGCCGTCCGCGAAAGGGATGCGCTCGGCGTCGTGGTGCACGAAGGTACCCTCGAGTTCGCGCAGCGCGAAGTTCTCCTTCGCCAGTGCCAGGTGTCCCGAGGAGAGGTCCAGGTCGGTGACGATCGCGCCATTCTTCGCGAATTGCGCGAGGTCCGTTCCCATGCCGCCGCCGATCTCGAGCACCTTCTCGCCGGCGTGTCCGGCGAACTCCATCGTCTCGGCCATCCACGGCCCGTACTCGCCGTAGCGGTAACGCTCCGCCTCGGCGAACCAGTCGAGCGTGTGCGGCTGGGCAACCTTCACGTAGTGCGAGCCGCAGGGATCGTTGTCCCACTGGTTCTGGACCTCATCCTTGTATGCGTCGCCCGTGGCGAAGCGCGAGCGCCGCTCCTCGGCCACGAGGGGGCCTGCGGCGGCGACGCCGGACTGCTCGGCGGCGAATGCGAGGAGGCGCTGCACGTGGTGCGCCCACGAATACTCTTCCTCGGCGGCCTTTCTCGCATTGGCACCCAGGGCGCGCGCGAGTTCCGGGTTCGCGCAAAGGTGAACGACCGCCGCCGCGAACTCCTCGACCTCGCCGGGGCGGCAGAGCACGGCCCGCTGGTTCGTGACCTGCGGCCGGCCCTCGAGATCCGCCGGCCTGAGCGCCGGGCTCAGCACCTCGCCGATCTGCTCGAGGTCGCTCGCGACGATGCCGCCGGCGAGCCCCATGTACTCGAAGAGCTTGGTCGGCGAGCCGAAGAACGGGCTGTCCACCATGTGCGAGTCGTGCGGCGAGACGTAGAGGTCGCAGGCCTTGAGCAGCCTCGCCCCCTCCTGCTGCGGCACGCTGCCCGTGCACACCACGCGCTCCCACAGGCGATGCTGCGCGAGGGCGGCGTCGACGATGGGCTTCTTGGCGCCGTCGCCGATGAGGAGAAACTTTGCGTTTGGCGCCTGCGCGCAGACGAGCGGCAGCGCCGCCGCCAACACGTCGATGCCGTGCCAGCCGCCGAAGGTGCCGATGAAGCCGACGACGCAATCCCCGTCCTGGAAGCCGAGGCCCTCGCGGATCGCGCGCTTCTCGCCCGGCGTCGCGGGTGCGTAGGTTTCGATGTCGACGCCATTGGGATTCACCAGGATCTTCGACTCCGGGATCCCGCGCGCGACGATCGAGTCCTTCACGTGCTTCGAGATGACGGAGATGGCGGTCGCCTGGCGGAAGGCACCCTCTTCGATCCGGAGCAACTGGGCCTCGTACTCGAAACCGCCGCCCCCGAAGCTCCGGCTCATGGATATCTCGGAGCCGTTGTACTCGATGAAGTACGGAATGCCGAGTTCGCGCACGAGCCGCGCACCCGCAAAATTGCCGAGGACCAGCCGCTCGTATACATACGACGGGCGAAGGGCCTCGAACGCCGCCTTGAGGCGGGCGTAATAGTGGAAATTGGCGAGCATCACGGCCTGCTCGGACGATTCCTCGTAGGGGGGCGCCACGACCACCTGATCGAGGCCCATTTCGTCCAGCAAAGGAAAGCCATGCCCCATGAACGCCGTGAATCCTTCGCTCGCGCGGGCGAGCTCGTTGGCCACATGGCAGGTGTGCCCGTAGCTGCCGCCGGAGGTGATTCGCGCCCAATAGTCCGTGCGCAGATAGGCCCCGCGTCCCGTCGCCTTCCATCGCCCGTTTTCCCGGGATAGCCTCTTGAGGGGCACCGGCCGCGGATGGCTCGCGATCTCGTTCAGCCCCTGCGTCGCGATGCGCTCCCAGTTGTCCGTCGTGACCGTGCTTGCCTGGATCGGCCCGGGCGCCGAAGGGATCAGCCAGGGCCTCAGGATCCTGACTCGGCGCAGCACGGGCAGCGAGGTCCGGAATGCCGCGTTCGCGAGCCCCAGCCATCGATAGCTCCGGCACCGGTCCTCATCCAGCCGTTCGACGGCCGATTCGGCCGGCCAATAGAGGAAGACGCGGGCCCCCGCCCGAATCCAGCGGTCCGCAATCCGCAACGCCGCGCGCGAAGCGATGCCACTCGCCATCTCGATGACAAGGCCGGCGAATCCGGCCGACGGCTCGGGCAAAGGCGCCTGCGCATCCGGGAACACCGGATCGAGTCTCGCCTTGTGGCGCTCGGTGAACGAGGCGAGTTCTGCGTTCTCGACCTCGCCGACGCGATCCAGCGCGGCGGTGGCATAACGATATCGATGCATTTCGCCCACGAACCTACGCCCTCCCGTGGAGCTGGTCTTCGATCTCGAGGGCGACCGCGGTTGTTTCGACGATTTCCTCGAAGGCGATGGGTGCGGGTCCGCCGGTGGCGAGCGCATCGCCGAAGCGCGAGAGTTCCTCGAAGTGGCCCTTGTCCACCTCCCCCTCCCACAGCACCTCGCCGGTGCGCGCCCGCGTCACGCGCCTGTAGTCGTCGAGCACGTAAGCCTCGCCGTCGCAGAAGACCTCCACGCGCTCCTTGGGCAGGCCCTCCCTGGGCCCAAGCGCGGTGTAGGTGAGCGTGCACAAGCTGCCGTCGGCGTAGCGCAGGGTCGCGGAAAAGTTGTCGCTGCGCAGGTAAGGCAGCGCGCCCGGATCGATGGCGGCCGCCTCGATGGAGGCCACCGGTGCGCCCGCGAGAAAGCGGAAGCAGTCGTACATGTGACAGGCCTCGCCGATATTCCGCCCCCCGCCCTGCGGGCCCTGGATCCAGTGGTCCGGCGGGATGTAGCCGCCGTTGAGGCGGTAGTGCACGACCAGCGGGGTCTTGCGGTTCGCGGTCGCCTCGCGGATTGCGCGCATGGCGGGCGAGAAGCGGCGGTTGAAGCCCACCATCACCATCGGCGCTCTCTCGAGATCCGCATGGGCGCGCGCGACGCGATCGAGTTCCTCCCAGGTGATCGCAAGCGGCTTTTCGACGAAGACCGCCTTGCCCGCCTGCAGGCAGCGAACGACCTGGTCGGCGTGCTCATTGTGTCGCGTCGCGCTCACCACCAGGTCGAATCCCGGGTCGGAGAGCACCGCTTCCAGGTCCGAGGCGAGGACTTCCACCTGGTTGGCGCGGGCGAAGTTGCCCGAGGTGGTGGCGTTGCGGCTCACGACGCCGCGCAGGAAGAAGCGGTCCGGGCGCCTGGCCATCTGCGGCACCAGCATCGAGGTGCCGAACGCGCCCGCGCCCACGAGCGCGTACTTGAGCGGCCCGGCGGGAGCGGGGCGGTGGCCGCGGATGACGATGCGAGCCGCATCGGGGGGCTCCGGAAGCGCGCGCGTCTCGTCCGGATACTCGATGAGCACCGCCAGGGGTGCGGGGGCATCGGACTTCGCGAGCTCCGCATAGGCCCGGGGCGCGTCGTTCACCGCCACCACGCGCTCGACGAGCGATTCGGGATGGATCCTCCCGGCGGCAGCAAGCTCGAGGTAGGCGCGCATGTTGCGGTTGAGCGTCCAGCGCACGTAGGCGAACGGGTAGTCGCGCCCTTCCTCCTCGTAGGCGCGGTCGTAGCGCCCCGGGCCGTAGGAGGTGCTCATGCGCAGGTCGATCTCCTTGCGGTAGAAGTCGTCGCGCTTCGGATGCAGGCCCACGTCGCCCACGATGACGACGCACCCCTTGCGGCGCGAGAGCGCCATCGCGAGATTCATCGGCGCATCGGATTTCGTGGCCGCGGTGATGAGCACGCGATCCGCGCCCTGCCCGCCGCTGCGGTCGCGCACGAGGCGCTGGAAACGCTCCGGGTCGGTCTCGCCGTCGCAGAGCCCGAGTTCGCGTGCCCGCGCGAGCCGGCCCGCGTCGAGGTCGAAACCGAGGACCGTGACGCCGTTGGCCGCGAGGAGCTGCGCGGTGATCTGGCCGATGAGCCCAAGGCCGAGGACGCACACCGTCTCGCCGAGTTGCGGCTCGGCGCGGCGCACGCCCTGCAGCGCGATCGCGCCGACGGTGGTGGTCGCGGCCACCTTGAGATCGCAGCCCGCGGGAACGCGGCACACGAGGTTTCGCGGCACGGCGACGTAATCGGCGTGGTTCGCCTTTCCGGCCCCGCCGCAGGCCACCAGGTCTCCCGCGGAAAGATCGCTCACGCCCGCGCCGACCGCGACGACTTCCCCGGCCGCGGAATAACCGACGTTCCACCCCTGTTGGTCCAGCTCCGATTGCGGAAGGTTGTCTTCCACCGCCGGCGCAAAGCGGATCGCGACGTGGTCGATCCGCACCGTCAGGGGCGATTTCACGCCCGCGTTGGCGACCACGATCGAGAAACGCGTGGAGGCACCCGGCGCGAAGATGAGCCGGTCCTCGAAGGCGCCCGGCGACTGGTTGCGGCTGCCGATCCATTCGGCGCCGCCCTCGCCCAGCAGTCCCACCGAGGCCGGGCCCGGGCCGGAAACGGTGCCACGCACCTCGACGATGGGAACGGTGCCCGCGGGGATCGCGATCTCGCCGGACATTGCCTGGTAGCCGAATTCGGACGAGTCGGTCGTGAGCTCGAATCCGCTGCCGCCCGCGGCGAAATGCGTCGCATCGACTCGGCGCCAGGCGATCGGGCCGGAAAAGAGCTCGGATCGGGATTCGGCGGGAGCCGGCTCGGGAAGGACCTTGCGCACCTCCCGGTAGGCGATCTCGGCGACGCGGCGCACGGCCTTGCGCGGGTGGCGCGCGGCGAGGCCGAGGTAGGTGGCCGCGAGCTTCGCGCGGTCACCGAGCGTGGGCGGCGCTTCGCCGGGCGCGAGGCCGGGGCGGAGCGAGGCAATCTCGGTGCCGGTGCTGATGAGCGAGTAGCGAACGCGCACGAGCACCTCTCCGCGTGCGGGAGTCGGGCGGGGCATCCGGGCGACGAGCGCGCCGGCACTGTTCAGGAGGATCTGCCGCATCTGGGTTGTTCTCTATCCATGCGCCTGCCGGCGACGTCTTGTTCGCATTGTGCCCGGTCACTTGCTGCCCGTGCCGGTTCCGCAGGGCCGCGGGTAGCACTTCAGCTCGAAATCACGAAGTGTTGCTTGCGAGGAACCGCCGGCAGGCTTGAAATTGGAAACGACGACCTTCACGGTATCCCGCTCCCCTGCGTAGCCGAGCAGTTGTCCTTCGAAATCGCCGGCGGACTTCCGGCTCGATAGCGCGATAAAGCGCGACTCGTCACCCAGCAACAGGCCGATGCTGACGCCACCCGAAGCCACGTGACCCGAGAAATGCGCCATGACGACCGATCCCTCGGGAATCTTCACCGTCGCCATCGCCTGATAGTCGAAGGGCTCATTCGAGGTGACGACCTCGAGCGCGCAGTCGCGGCGGACAACCCTTGCCCCCGGCACGAACCCGGAAAACTCGAGCGCGCACAGGTTGTAGCCCCCTGGCAGCGGCCCGCGAGCGGCGCTCGCGGTCGCTGCGGCGAGCATCCGGGCGCCTTTCGCCTCGAGCCTCGCATACGCGAAGACATCCCCGGCGACCCAGGCAGTGACGGCGCAAGCAATCGCGAGGATGCCCAGCCCTGTCCGCCGAAAGCGCTCCCCGACGCGCCCCGCAAGGTAGTCGAAAAGCATGAGGAAGGCGAACAGATACGAAAGGTGCAGGTAACGCACATACCGGGCTTCCCAGTGAGTCATTCCAATGCTTCCCAGCGCGTAGATCACCGGCACCAGGACCAGGAGCAGCCTGCGAGGCGAACGAAGATACAGGAGGGTTGCAAAGGTCACCATGGCCATGCCGCCGAAGTCGAACAACCGCTTGAGCCCGTAGGCCGAGCCGGCTTCAGGCAACCAGTTCTCGGAATCGGTCAGCACGTGCCGCCAGCGCCACGAGATGACGCTCAGCACGAATTCGGGGTGCTCTCGCCAGGCTCGAAAGTATTCGGACGTGAAATAGCGGTTTGCCTCGACGGACAGCCATTTCATGCCCTTCTGCTGAAGGACCTCACCGGCCTTGCGGTCGTCCAGCACGAAACCGTAGTCGTTGGGCAACTCGCCGAGACCTTCCCAGAGCGCATTGCCGCCGCCCGTGGTCGAGAATACCCAGTGGCCGTTCTCGACGCGGTTGTGCAGGCCCCATGCCGCAATCGGGAGCGCGAAGGCCGCAACGAGCACGGCGACGGCCGCGATTCCGCGGCGATTCGCGTGCTGCCAAAGCAACCACAACGCAAGAAGACCCGGCAGCAGCAGCATGTCGGGGCGAATCAGCGCGGCAATGCCGAGGTAGACGCCGGTCGCCGCACAAAAGGCGTGCCGCGGCCTGTCCCCCGCGGCGCAGATCACGGTAAGCGCGAGTGCTCCCAGAATCAAGACGGGCGAGATGAACTCCGCAAGCAGGAACGTGCTTCCGAAGGCCCAGAGCGGATACACGGCATAGAGGACCGCGCCGCAAAGCGCGAGCACCGTCGCGAGACCCGCGCGCCGCAGCAGGAAGTAGACGAGCGGCACTCCGGCACAGTCGATGACGGCCTGCCCGACGCGCATCGTCTGGGGCCCGTCCATTCCGGCGAGTCGAAAGGCCGCGAGTAGCGCAGGGTACCCCGGGGGATAGGCCAGCGAAGTGTAATCGAGCGCGATGACGTCATTCGCAAGCTTCAGGTACATCGGCGTAATTCCGCCGAAATAGTTCTTCGTCGCCCAAACCAGGTAGTCGACTTCCCCGCCCTGGATGGCGATCGCCTGAACGCGGACGTAGATCGCGGCAGCGACCGCGAGAATGAGCGCGACCCAGACCGCGCCAGGCTGCGCACGCGGCACGGAAAGCCGGCTCATGACGGATCCCTTCCGGAAGAGGTGCCGCGGCTGCCGGGAAGCATCATGCCCGCGACCAACCCACCACCGCGATGCCGCTCGCGATGAGCACGATGCCCACCCACTGGGCGGCGCCGATGGGCTCGGAGAGCACCAGGCGCGAGGCGAGGATGACGGCAATGAACTGCGCGGCCGCGAACGACTGGGCCACGTTCAGCGGCAGCCACCCCAGGATCATCACGTAGATGAGCGCGGCCACCCCGAAGGACGCCAGCCCGAGCACGAGCTTCCACGACTGCAGGCGCTCGATCAGCGGGCCGGGAACGGCAAACTCGTCGGCGCCCGTCTTCATGAGCAGGTTGGCCATGACCGTGAAACCGATCATGGCGGCGAACGCGAGCGCGATTTTCACGATGCGGGACCTCCTGGCTTGCGCGCGACGCCGACCACCTGCAGGCCCGCGCGCTTCAATCCCGGCAGGCGCGTGGTGAGCTCGTCGACGGCCGTCGCGAAACGGGTGATGGCGCGTATCCCGGGGATGAAGCGGAACAGCCGGTTGAACACGAGCACGTCGCTGTTCATGAAGAAGCAGAAGCCCAGGAAGCCGTAGGTCTTCCACGACACGACCTCGAGGCCCGCGGCTTCGAGCGGCGGCACGGTCTCGGCCCACAGGAGCGGGCGCTCGGTATCGGCGTCCAGTGCGGGCGACAGGCGATAGATCACGGCGCGGATGAGCCGCCAGAGCACGAAGTCGCTCACGGGCTCCCGGAAGAAGAACCGCCCGCCGGGCTGGAGCACCCGCGCCACTTCCGCGAAGAGCGCCGCGCGATCCGAGACGTGGTGCACGCCTCCGAGCATGAAGACGGAGCCGACCGAGGCGTCCGCGAGCGGCAGGCGCGTCGCGTCGCCTTGCGCATAGAGATAGTCCGGGCGCCCGGCCGCGGCGCGGCGCGCCTGCTCGAGCATCGGCAGCGACACGTCCACGCCCACGCCGAAACGCACGCGCGCGCCGAAGAGCTTGAGCATCTCGCCCTGCCCGCAGCACAGTTCCGCAACGCTCTCGAGGTCCTGCGGCCGCACTTCCTTCTCGAGGCAATGGTCGAGATACGCCATGTACTCCTGCGTATGCGGGTAGGCGAGGTTCTCGCTGTACTGGCGCGCGAACGACTCGTCGTAGTGCTCCATCTGCCGGCGCGCGTCCTCGGATGTGTCGGGAGGCAGCAGGCGCGGGATGCCGGAGGCAGTCACCTCGTAGCGCTCCGCCGTCGAAGGCGTGACCAGCGCGCCGTCGGCGGCCGCGAGCGGCTCGCCCGTGGCCGGGCAGCGCAGCAGCGCGAGGTGCCGGGGGTCCAGGGAAGTCATTTCTCGCCCACCACCGTCCAGCTGTAGCCGCGCCGCGCCGCCGCGCGCACGTTGCGCAATCCCTGGCCCTCGAGGAGGGCCACGGCCTCCTCGCGCGTGTAGTACTTCGCGTAGGCGGGGTTCAGCTGGTCGTAGATCACGAGCCGGCGCTTGTCCGGGCTCATCCGGAAGAGCACGTTCTCGAGATAGTCCCTGAGCGGCAGCGGCACGATGCGGCTGAGCATCCGGTAGGCGACCAGCCCGGCGTACAGGAGCCACACCACCGCCGTGAGGAGAGGGTGCGGCAGGCGCCGCGTGATGGCGCGCAGCGGCAGCACGAGCGCAAGGTAGAGCCCGTTGCCCTCGCGGCCGTAGAGCCACACGAGGAAGCGCCCTCCCGGGACGAGCGCCTCGCGCACGCGCGCGACCACAGGCGCCGGATCGGGAATGTGATGCAGCACGCCGATCGAGAGCGCGAGGTCCGCCGACACGTCGGCCGGCAGCTCGTCGCCGGCGCAGCGCAGCGCGCGCACGCGAGCGGCCGTCTCCGGCGGCAGCGTGGCCACGTTGCTCGCGAGCACGTCGTACGCGTCGGAGGGCTCGACGGCCGTCACCTGCCCGGCGCCGGCGGCGAGCGCCATCTGCACGATGCGCCCCGTGCCGCTGCCGATGTCGAGCACGCGACGGCCGCGGAAATCGGCCGGGTCCACGAGGCCGTTCAGGATGTCGGCGAAGAGCTCCTGCGACCCGTAGAAGCCTTCGTTCGAGGTGTAGCGCGTCCACTGGTCGCCGAAGTCGGCGATCGTCTGCCGCTTGAGGGTGTCTTCGGCAGCGTCGCGCTCGGCGGGGCGGGAGGAGCTCATGGGGCGCTGCGTTCCGCGAGGGCGAGGATGGAGACGCCGAAGGGCGGCCGCAGCACCCGCGCGAGCGCCACGTCGGCCGCGAAAATGGCCTTCAGTATCCCGTTGAGTGCGGGCGTGTTCACCTGGTTCTCGCTCTCGAGCCGGATGCCCAGGAGCCGGATCACCTGGCGCGCGAGCCAGATCGGGACGAAGAGCAGGAAGTTGAAGTGGTACGACTCGCGGCAAGCGAGACCGGCGCGCGTCACGCGCTCGAGCAAGGGCCCCGCGCGGTAGCGCCGCTTGTGGTGCGCGACCTCGTCCTGCAGGCCCCAGAGGGACGGGAACGCCGGCACGGTGAGCAGAAGCGTGCCGCCTGGCTTGAGCACGCGGCGCAGTTCCGCGAGCGCGCCCACGTCGTCGTCCACGTGCTCGATGATGTCGGTGGCGATGACGAGGTCGAACGTGGCGTCGGGGAACGGGATGGCGGCCACGGTGCCCTGGTCCACGACGCCCAGGCCCTTTTCGGCGCACCAGCGGATGGCGTCCGGGCTGGGGTCCAGGCCGCGGTAGCGCGTGAAGCCCATTTCCTTCAGCAGGCGCAGGTTCGTGCCGGTGCTCGTGCCCACGTCGAGCACCGCGGCATCGGCCGGGAGGCGCAGCGCCTCGATATGCGCGCGGAAGAGCCGGCGCCGGCCCACGAACCACCAGTGGGTCTGCTCGACCTGGCTTTCGACCGCGTAGGTTGCGCTGTCCACGAGCCGGGTCCTAGTGAAGCGCCGGGGCGTCGCGCAGGTGGCGCTGCAGCACCAGCCAGCACCACAGGAAAAGACGCTCGTCGCGGCGCCCTTCGCGGTGCGCGGCGAGGTGCCCATCGAACGCGGCCCGGTCGAAGGAAAGCGCGGCCGAAGGCTCTGGAAACTCCCAGTCCTTCAGCCAGGCGGTGAGCGGCATCGCGAAGCCCTTCTTCGGCCGGTCGAGCAGCCGATCCGGCACCCAGCCCCGCATCGCCTTGCGCAGGATGTGCTTGCCCTTGCCGCCGCGGCACTTCATCGAGGTGGGCAGGCGGCGCGCGAGATCGACGACCTCGTTGTCGAGAAAGGGCGCGCGCGCCTCGAGCCCGACCATCATCGTGGCGCGATCCACCTTCGCAAGTACGCTGTCCTGCAGGTAGAAGCGTGCGTAGAACTCCGTCGTGCGGCCCACGGGATCGGGCGCGCCGCTCGACTCCCACGCCTCGATGGCATCGGCGTACACCGCCTCCCAGCTCGCCGGCTCGCGCAGCAGCTCGCCGATCTCGGCCGGTTCCAGCGGCCCCAGCCAGGCGGGGTTCCACGCGCTGGGCGGGTAGTCCAGGCCGCGCAGCGTGCGCTTCACCTTGAAGTCGAGGCTCAGGTATCCCTCGGAGCTCGGCAGGCTCTCGACTCCACGGCGCACCAGTCGCCGAATCGCCGCGGGAACCAGGCGCGTGTAGACCGATGCGGGGCCCAGCGCGCGAAAGGGCGCGTAGCCGGCGAAGAGCTCGTCGCCTCCGTCGCCGCCCAGCGCGACCGTCACGTGCTTGCGCGCGAATCGCGCGAGGAGAAAGGTGGGGACGATCGAGCTGTCGCCCATCGGCTCGTCGAGCAGGCCCATGACCGGGTCCGCGTTCTCGCGGGCCGTGGCGATGTCGAGGATCTCCTCGCGATGCTCCGTGCCCGCGTGCTCGGCCATTTGGCGGGCATATCCCGACTCGTCGAAGCTCCTCTCGCGGAAGCCGATGGCGAAGGTCTTCACGCGATCGACGTTCGTCTCGCGAGCGGCGCACGCCACGATGGCGCTCGAATCCATGCCGCCGGACAGGAAGATGCCGATCGGCACGTCGGCCACCATGCGCCGGCGGACGGCGGCCGACAGGCGTGCCCGCAGATCCTCGGCGACTTCGTCCTCGCCCCGGTTCGCCATCGCGTCATCGGGCTCGACCGCGAAACGGTAGTAGGCGTCGGATCTGGCTGCGCCCGTCGCGAGGTCGAAGTCGAGCCGGTGCCCGCCCGGCAGCTTGGCGATCGCGCGATAGAGCGTGAGCGGCGCCGGGATGAAGCCGTACGCGAAGTAGCGCTTCAGGCCCAGCGAATCGATCTCGCGGCCGACGCCCGGGTGCCGAAGCAGCGACTTGAGCTCCGAGGCGAAGGCAAGCGTGCCCCCGGCGATCGACCAGTACAGCGGCTTCTTCCCGAAGCGGTCGCGCGCGAGGAAGAGCCGGCCCGCCGTGCGGTCATACACGCAGAAGGCGAACATCCCGTTCAGGCGCAGCGGCAATTCGCGCCCCCACTGCCGGTAGCCGTGCACCAGGACCTCGGTGTCCGAATGATCGGAGCGGAAGCGGTGCCCGAGGCGCTCGAGCTCGGCGCGCAGCTCGCGGTGGTTGTAGATCTCGCCGTTGAAGATGACGACCGTGGTGCCGCCGGCATCGGACATGGGCTGCGCGCCGCCCTCGTGGTCGAGGATCGACAGGCGCCGGTGGCCGAGCGCCACGGGACGGTCCGGGCAGCGGTAGAAGCCCTCGCCGTCGGGACCCCGGTGCGCCAGGGCCCGCGTCATCGCCTGGAGCACATGAGGCCCCGGGTCGTGGCCGGCGACTCCCGCGATTCCGCACATCTCACCGATCCTCGAGGTTGAGCGTGTCGCGCACCAGGTACACGGACTTGCCCTGCGATTCGTAGTACGTGCGCATCACCAGCTCGGCCATCAACCCCATGAGGATCGACATCACGCCCGTGATGAAGGACATGACGACCAGGAGCGGCAGCGGCGTGAGGATGAAGGCCACGCCCTCGAAGAGCTTGAGAAAGATCGCATAGGCGCCGGCCACCACCGAAATGAGAATGCTCACCAGCCCGAAGCCCCCGAACACGTAGATGGGCTTTGTGGCGTACTTGGACAGGAACTTCACGACGATCAGGTCGAGCACCACCTTCGCCACGCGCTCCAGGCCGTACTTGGAGGCGCCGTGCATGCGCGGGTGGTGGGCCACCGGGATCTCGGCCACGCGCGCACCGTGCCAGCTCGCGTAGATCGGGATGAAGCGGTGCATCTCGCCGTAGAGCTTCACGCCCTTGATCACGTCCTTGTGGTACGCCTTGAGGGAGCAGCCGTAGTCGTGCAGGTGCACGCCGGAGATCGCGGAGATCAGGCGGTTGGCGATGCGGCTCGGCAGGTTGCGCTTGAGCTCGCCGTCCTGACGGTCCTTGCGCCACCCGGAGACGACCTCGTAGCCCTCCTCGAGCTTGTCGAGAAGGCGCCGGATGTCGGCCGGGTCGTTCTGCAGGTCGCCGTCCATCGGCACGATGATGTCGCCGCGCGCATGGTCGATGCCGGCCATCATGGCGGCCGTCTGGCCGAAATTCTTGCGCAGGTTGATCACCTTGAACCGCGGATCGCGGCCGGCCACCTCCGCCAGGCGCTCCGTGCTCCCGTCGGTACTGCCATCGTTCACGAGGATCACCTCGAATTCGCGGCCGAGGCCCGGCAGCTCGGCGGCGAGCTTGTCGTACAGCAGCGGGATGTTGTCCGCCTCGTTGAAGATCGGAATGACGACGGAGATCATCGGGGGCCTTCGGTTTCCGGCGGCGCAAGGGGACCGGCAAGGATCAACGCCTCCACCGCGAACGCCACCCGCATCGCCTGGAGCTGTGCCGCAAGCGAAACGGGCCACGCGCCGCCCTCGGAGAGGCAGCGGCCGAGCGCGCGCAGCTCCTGCATCTGGCCCTTCTCGACGGTCGTCGAGCGCCACGGCTTGCCCGACCCGCCCGCAACCGTCACCTCGCGGTAGTCGTCGAGCAGCACCGTCATGCCGTCCGCGTGGACCTCCATGCGTTCCTTCGGATGCGACTTCGCGCCGAGCGCGGTGTAGAGGAGTGTCGCCACGGAGCCATCGGAGAGCGACACCGTCGCGCAGAAGTTGTCGTGCTTGTGGAAGGCGCCGGCGCCCTCGACCGCGGCTGCGTTCACCGCCACGGGCTCGGCGCCCGTGAGGTGAAGGAAGAGGTCGTAGATGTGGCAAGCCTCGCCGATGTTGCGCCCGCCGCCCTCGGGCCCGTGCACCCAGTGCTCGCGCGGCAGGAACCCGGCATTCATGCGGTAGTCGATCATGAGCGGCGTGCCGCGGTTGGCGAGCGAGGCCTTCACCGCCTCGATCGCGGGAGAGAAGCGGCGGTTGAACCCCGTCATGAGCACGGGCTTGCCCTCGGTGCCGCCGGCGTAGAACGCCTCGATGCGCGCGAGCTCGGCTTCGTTCAGGGCCAGGGGCTTTTCCACGAAGACGTGCTTGCCCGCCGCGAGCGAGCGCAGCACGAGGTCCGCATGAAGGTGGTGGCGCGTGGCGATCATCACCAGGTCCACCTCCGGGTCCGCGAGCGCGGCCTCGATGTCGGTGCCCGCGTGGGCGGCCTCGAAGCGCTCCGCCACGTTCGTCGCCGTGGCCCCGGTGCGGCTTACCACCCAGCGCAGCTGGAAACGGTCGCGAAGCTTGTCGAGGTTGGGCAGGTGCATGCCCTGCGCGAACCCGCCCGCGCCCACGAGCGCGATCTGGATGCGTCCCGGCCCCCTGGCTGCGGCCGATGCGCCCAGCGCCACCGTTCGCGACGAGGCCTCTTCGCGTGCCGGATAGGCGAGGAACGCCAGCAGCGGCCGATCGGGCGACTGGATGGCCTCGAACGCGCCCGCGGCCTCGTCGATGGGCCACGTGCGCCTCGAAAGCGGCGCAAGCCGCACGCGCCCCGCGGCGAGCATCGCGAGGTAGGCGTCCATGTTGCGATTCTCGGTCCAGCGGACGTAAGGCAGCGGATAGTCCTGCCCGCCCTCCTCGTACGCGGGGTCATAGCGGCCCGGCCCGTAGGAGGTCGAGACGAGGAAATCGAGTTCCTTGCGGTAGAAGTCCTCGCGCTTCAGGTCGAGCCCCACGTCGCCCACGAGCACCACGCGCCCCTTGCGCCGGCACGCGCGCATCGCCTGGCTGATGATCTCGTGACCCGGCCCGGCCGCCGTCACGATCGCGGCATCGGCGCCGAAGCCGTCGGTGAGCCAGAGCACCCGCTCGATCCACGCGTCGCCCTCGGGCACGAGGCCCAGGTCGAGCCCGCAACCCTGCGCAACCGACACGCGGCCCGCGTCCGGATCGACGCCGACCACGCGGCAGCCGTTCGCCTTGAGGAACTGCACCGTCAGTTGTCCGAGGATGCCCAGGCCCACGACGACGATCGTCTCGCCGAGCGTGGGCGCCGCGCGCCGGACGCCCTGCAGCGCGATCGCCCCTAAAGTCACCGAGGATGCGTCCTCGATCGACACGCCCTCCGGCACCTTCGCGGCGAGGTTCACCGGCACATCGATGAGCTCGGCATGGTTCGCGATGCCTGCGCCGGCGCACGCAACGCGGTCGCCCACCGCGAAGCCCTCGACGCGCTCTCCCACCGCCACCACGTGCCCGGCCGCGGAGTACCCGGTGGACTGGCCCGCGGCGAGCATCCCGCGGATCACCTTCGTGGTGCGCGCGATGCCTTCGGTGCGCGCCATCTCGATCGCGAGCAGCACGTTCTTCGGCTGCTTGAGGGCGCGCCGGTAGAGCGGCATCGCGGCGGCGGCAAGTCCCGCGGCCTCGGTGCCCACGCTGATGCAGGAAGCCTCGACACGCACCAGCAGGTTGCCCGCCGCGGCGCCCGGGGCCGGCACGTCGGTCACGACGGCCTTGCCGCCCTTGAGGAGCACCTGCTTCATCGCCAGAACCCGCGCGTGTCGATCACCACCTTGCCCGCCAGGAGCTTGCGGTCGATGGCGGCGAAGGCCTTGTGGTTCACGAGCAGCAGGACGATGTCGGCCCCGCGCACGGCGGTTTGCGCGTCCACGAGCTTCACGTTCTGCCGTCCCGCGAGCGCCGGCGGGAGCTGCGCGGTGAACGGCTCGGCGATGAGTATCGGCCATGGATGCTGCGCGGCCAGATGCGTGGCGATCTCGACAGCCGGCGATTCGCGCAGGTCATCGATGTCCGGCTTGAACGACAGCCCGAGGCAGGCGATGGTGGGCGAGGAAAGCTTCTTCGCCGCCTGGCTCACCTTCTCGATCACCCAGTGCGGCTTGCCGTCGTTCACCTGCCGCGCGGCGCTGATGACGCGCGCGAGGTCCGGTGCGGAATCCACGATGAACCAGGGGTCCACCGCGATGCAGTGCCCGCCCACCCCGGGGCCGGGCTGCAGGATCTTCACGCGCGGATGGTGGTTCGCCAGCTCGATGAGTTCCCACACGTCGATGCCCAGGCGCTCGCAGATAAGCGAAAGCTCGTTGGCGAAGGCGATGTTCACGTCGCGGAAGGCGTTCTCCGTGAGCTTGGTCATCTCCGCGGTGCGCGCGTTCGTCTCCAGGCACGCGCCGGTCACGAAAAGCCGGTAGAACGACACGGCCATCGCCGTGCAGCGCAGCGTCATGCCGCCGATGACGCGGTCGTTGGCGATCAGCTCGTGCAGCACGCGTCCGGGCAGCACGCGCTCCGGGCAATAGGCGATGCGCACGTCGGCATCCTCCCCCGCCTGCTGCGGGAAAGTCAGGTCCGGCCGGGCCGAGGCGAGCCAGGCCGCCATCTGGTCGGTGGCGCCCACCGGCGAAGTCGATTCGAGAATGACGAGGTTGCCCTTCGCCAGCACCGGGGCGATGTTCTTCGCCGCCGACTCGATGTAGCGCAGGTCCGGTTCGTGCGCGCCCTTGAACGGCGTGGGCACGGCGATGAGGAACACCTCGGCCGGCTCGGGAGCGAGGGTCGCGCGGAAGGTTCCCGCCTTCACGGCATCGCGCACCAGCGTGTCCAGGCCCGGCTCGACGATATGGATCTCGCCGCGATTGAGCACGTCCACGATCTTCGGATCGACGTCCAGGCCGACGACCTGCACGCCACGGCTGGCGATCACCGCGGCCGTCGGCAGGCCGATGTAGCCCAGCCCCACGATCGACACCCTCGAAAACGCCTTGTTCATGACTGCGCAAGCCTCCCGACGATTCTTTCGGCCGCCTTCCCGTCTCCGTACGGATTGTGCGCCCGCGACATGGCCTCGTAGGCCTGCGCCGAGTCGAGCAGGCGGCCGGCTTCCTCGACGATGTGCGTGCGGTCCGTGCCCACGAGGCGAACCGTCCCGGCCTCGACGGCCTCGGGACGCTCCGTGGTCTCGCGCATCACGAGCACCGGCTTGCCGAGCGAAGGGGCCTCCTCCTGGATGCCGCCGGAGTCGGTGAGCACGAGGTGCGCGCGGCGCATGAGGTGGATGAAGGGCACGTAGTCGAGCGGCGCGAGCAGGTGCACGCGCGGCGCGTTGCCCAGCAGGCGGCGCACCGGTTCCTGCACGTTGGGGTTCAGGTGCACGGGGTACACCACCTCGACGTCGCCCCTCGCCGCCAGGTCCGCGAGCGCCAGGCAGATGTTCTCGAAGCCCTCGCCGAAGCTCTCCCGGCGATGGCCGGTGACCAGCACGAGGCGCTTCGAGGCGTCGAGAAAGGCGAATTCGGCATCGAGCTTCGAGCGCAGGGCCGCGTCCGCATCCAGTCGCGCGACCATCGCGAGGAGCGCGTCGATGACGGTGTTGCCGGTGACGACGATCCGCTCGTCCTCGATGCCTTCGCGCAGGAGGTTGTGCCGGGCCGTCTCGGTCGGCGCGAAGTGGTCACGAGCGATCACGGCCGTGAGCCGGCGGTTCACTTCCTCGGGCCAGGGCGAATAGATGTTGCCCGTCCGAAGCCCAGCCTCCACGTGACCCACGGGAATCTTCCGGTAGTAGGCCGCCAGGCTCCCGCCGAGCGAGGTCGACGTGTCGCCGTGCACGAGGACGAGATCGGGGCGCTCCGCGTCGAGAACCGGCTCCAGGCCGCGAAGCACGCCGGTGAGGATGTCGGAAAGGCTCTGGCCCTCTTTCATGAGGCCCAGGTCGTGGTCGGGCACGATGCCGAAGGCCTCGAGCACCTGGTCGAGCATCTGGCGCTGCTGCGCCGTCACGCAGACGCGGGAGACGATTCCGGGCGTGCGGGCCAGGCGCATGACCACCGGGGCCATCTTGATCGCCTCGGGACGCGTGCCGAATACGGAAAGCACCTTGCCGGCCACGATACTCGCGCTCCGCCTAGGAAGGGAAAAGGGACGCCGCGGCCGGCCGAGCCGGGCACGCGTTCGAAGATGCGGTCGTGGGCAGTCGGGTGGGTGTCACGGGAAATCGGCTTTTCGGGAACGGGCCCGACCTCGGAAGGCTCGGGCGGGCGATACGCAGATCGGGCTTGACGACCGGGGACGCGACCTGCGGCCGAGCCCCCGAAAATGCGCCGGGGGACCCCGTCGAACACAATCCGGAATGATACAATATTTCAGGTGCTTATGGCACCTCTTGCGCCCTGCGGACGCTCCGGTTGGCGGTGAGCCATCCGCCCGCATTTCCTCCCGGGAACGGCATCCGCATCTCCACGGCAACACAGACGGTTGGACGTATTCGAGCGTTATGACGGAAAAGCTTCGCAGGGACCTTCTCTGGCTGGCCGCCATCGCGGCGGCCTTGCTGGCGATCTATCTTCCCGGCCTGGGCAATCCGCTCGTCTTCGACGACGCCTACCTGGTGGACAGGCTGGCCGACCACCGCACGCTCAGGCTGCAGGCCCGCATGCTGTCGTACGGCAGCTTCGTGTGGCTCATGGACCTCCTCGGCGAGGGCTGGTGGAAGCAGCGCATCGTCAACCTCCTCTTCCATTTCGGCACGGTGGTCGCGCTGGCGGGGCTCTACCGGGAAATCCTGCGCGCGATCGAGCCCCCGCCGGCCGATCCCTCGCAGCCGGGGCGCGCACCCTACGACCAGTCCCCCGCCTTCTGGGTCGCCATCGGCGTCTTCGCGCTCAATCCGGTGGCCACCTACGCCACGGCCTACCTGGTGCAGCGCTCGATCCTCATGGCGACGTTCTTCGTGGCCCTGGGCCTGTGGCTTTTCGCGCGCGGTCTGCGGCTGAAGCAGCCCCTCCTGTACGCAGCCGCGGTGGCTTCCTACGGCCTTGCCCTCGTCTCGAAGGAGCACAGCATCCTCGCGCCGCTCGCTGCCCTGCCCTTGTACATCCTCGTGGCCCGCCCGAGCGCCCGGCGCCTGCTGGCGCTGGCCGCGGTCGGCGCGGTGCTCGTCGGCGGGGCAAGCTACGGGCTGCTGTCCGCCTACGGCAACATCCTCGCCAAGCCTTTCGACGAGACTTCCGAGGTGTACCTCGCGCAGCTCGCGCAGCTGAACCCGGACGCGGCGCGCTACGCCTATCCGCTCAGCGTCATGAACCAGATGTACCTGTTCTTCCAGTACGGCCTGCGCTGGTTCCTGCCGTTCACGGAATGGATGTCCATCCAGATGCGCCCGCCGTTTCCGATCACGTGGCTCACCTTTCCGCACGTGCTCGGGATCGCGGGCTATGCCGCCGCGGTGATCACGGGTTTCTTCTGCGTGATCCGCTACCGGGACTGGCGCGCGTTTGCCGGCATCTCGGTGCTCTTCCCGGCCCTGCTCTTCGCCACCGAGTTCGGGCTCGTCTGGGTGCAGGATCCGTTCGTGCTCTACCGCAGCTACCTCTGGGCGATCGGCGTGCCGGGCGTGGCCTTCATGTTCCTGCACGGCGCGACGCCCCGCGTGACGGGGATCGTGGCGACCGTGCTGGCCGCCTTCCTCGGGTACCAGGCGCTCGATCGCATCATTTCCATGTCGTCTCCGGAGCGCGTGTACTCCGATGCGATCGCCAAGCTCCCCGACGATCCGCGCGCGGTGGGCCGCTGGTTCCCGTACCTCAACCGCGGCAACATCTACTTCGAGCGCGAGCAGTTCGACCTCGCCACCCGCGACTTCGAATCGTCCGCCAGGCTGGGCGACGGCGGGTTCGGCACCTACAACGTCGGGTCCATCCGGTTGCTGCAAGGCAAGCCGCAGGAAGCCCTGCTCGCCTTCAACGACGCCGAGCGCCAGGGCTACAACTTGTCCAACCTGCCGTTCCAGCGCGGGATGGCGCTGCTCAACCTGGGCAAGCCGGAAGAGGCCAATGCCCAGTTCGACGCGGCGTTGAAGCTCAACCCTTCGGGCGAGGATCTGGAGGGACTTCGCCTGTATCACGGCCGGGCATCGCTGCAACTGGGACGGCCGGCCGAGGCGGTTGCGTACCTCGAACCGCTGCTCGCCGTGAATCCGCAGCACGCCGAGGGCCGGTACGTGCTCGGCATGGCCCGGATTGCCCTGGGCGACAACGCCCGCGCGCTCGAGACGCTCGGCCCGCTCTTCGCGCAAAGGCCCCCGCCCAGCGCCTACTACGCCCGCGCCCTCGCGTACCACGGCCTGAAGCGCAAGGCGCAAGCCCTGGCCGACATCGACGCCGCCATCAAGCTCGGCCTCGACAATCCCAACACGCGCCAGTGGCAGGCAAAGATCCGGGCGATGCCCTAGCGACGATGCGTATCCTGCACATCGGCAAATACTTCGCCCCGGTTTCCGGCGGGATGGAGCGCTTCCTGGGCGACCTCGTGGGCGCGCAACGCGCGGCCGGCCACGAGGTGGCGGTGCTGGTCCACGGCGACGGCCGGACCGATCCGGCGGGGGATCCGCCCTGGCTCATGCGCTGCCCGGTGTGGTTCCGTCTCGTCTTCGCGCCGATCAGCCCGGCCTTCCCGGCGTGGCTGCGCCGGGCCATCCGGCGCCATGCGCCCGAAGTGCTGCACCTGCACCTGCCCAACCCGAGCGCGTTCTGGGCGCTCTTCGTGCCCTCGGCCCGAAGGATTCCCTGGGTGGTGCACTGGCATTCCGACGTGGAGCCCTCGACACATCGCCTGTCGCTACGCCTGGCGTACCCCTTCTATCGCATCTTCGAACGCGCCGTGCTCGAGCGCGCCGAGTGCGTGATCGCCACCTCGCCTCCGTATCGGGACACGAGCCTTCCTTTGCGGCCGTGGCTGCACAAGTGCCGTATCGTGCCGCTGGGGCTCGATCCGCAGCGCCTGCCGGAAGTGACGGCCGCGCAGATGCAGGGACTGTGGCAAACGCAGGGGCTACGGGCCCTCGCGGTCGGCCGCCTCACGTATTACAAGGGCTTCGAGACGGTCGTGCGCGCCGCGCTGGCGGCGAAGGACGTGGAACTGGTGATCGTCGGCGAGGGCGAGGAGCGCGCGGGGCTGGAGCGCCTGCTCGCGCGATCCGGCCGTCCGGCGCGCATCCGCCTGGCCGGCGAGGTGGGCGACGAAACGCTTTGCCGACTGATGGCCTCATGCGATGTCCTGTGCCTTCCGTCCCTGGAGCGCACCGAGGCCTTCGGTGTCGTCCTGCTCGAGGCGATGCGCTATGCGAAGCCGTTGCTGGTGAGCGATTTCGCGGGCAGCGGCTTCACCTGGGTTGCGCGGCGGGACCACAACGCCATCCTCGCGGCCACGCAGGATGCGGTCGCCTGGCGGGAGGCTCTTGAAGGCCTGGCCCGGGATCCGGGACGGCGCGAAACGCTCGGCCGGGCCGGCGCGGAACGCTTCCATCGCGAATTCACGATCGCCAACGTCGCCTCGCAAGTGGACCGCGCCTACGTCCAGGCGCTCGACGTGCCGGACGACCGGTTCGAGCCGGCCTCGCGGCCTGCGCACGCCGGGAAGCATGGCGGCCCGGATCGCCTGCTCGTGGTCATGCCCGCGCTCAACGAGGCCGATTGCATCGCCCGGGTGATCGCCGGGGCCCGCGTTCACGAGGGCGTCGATGTGCTGGTCGTGGACGACGGCAGCACGGACGACACGGCCGCGATCGCGCGCGCGAGCGGCGCGACGGTCCTGCGCGCGCCGCTCTGGCAGGGGGCGTGGGGAGCGATCCAGACGGGCCTTCGATACGCGGTGCGCCACGGCTACGCCGGCGTGGTCACGATGGATGCCGATGGCCAGCACCAGCCGGAGGACCTGCCGCGCCTGCGGCAGGCCGCCCGGGATGCCGACGTGGTCATCGCCGCCTGCCCGTCCCGGGGCAGCGCCTTGCGCTACTTCGCCTGGGCCTACTTCAAGTTCCTCACCGGGCTGCGGATCGAGGACCTCACGTCGGGCTTCCGCTACTACAACGCGCAGGCCTGCCGCCTCCTCGCGATGGAGGAAGCGACGCTGCTGGACTACCAGGACATCGGCGTGCTCCTGCTGCTACGCCATGCGAACCTGAGGATCGCGGAAATCCCCGTCGCCATGAACCGGCGCGTGAGCGGGGCCTCGCGCGTTTTCTTCTCGTGGTGGACGGTGGGCAGGTACATGCTGGAGACTTCGCTGCTCTGCCTGGCCCGCTGGAACCGCGGACCCGGCGCTCAAGTGCGCTAGAACCGGCACAATCGACAACCCTTTCCGGCCCAAACGCGAATGCAGACCTTCCACCTTGCCGTCATGATCCTCGGAATCGGGCTGGCGATCGGCATCCTCCTCCTGGTTCGCCGCGACCATCTCTACATCCGCCAGGGCATGTTCTGGATCCTGGTCGCCGGTGTGTCGTTCCTCTTCGGCGTCTGGCCGTCCGTCATCGATGCGCTCGGCAAGATCTTCGGGATCGCCTATCCGCCCACCCTGCTGCTGCTCGGGGCCATCGTCGTGCTGGTGGTGAAGGCGCTCCTGGGCGACATCGCCCTCACCAAGGTGAGCCGCGACTTGAGGCGCCTGAACCAGAGAATCGCGCTGCTCGAGACGGAATGCCCGCCGCGGGAATCCGATTCCCCGAAGTAGGGCCGCGCCCGCCGACCCGCCGCTCCGAACCGCATGCCCGACGAACCCGTCGTTTTCACCGTCCGCTACGCGAAGGACCACTGCCTCGCCACCGCCTGGCGCTTCTGGCAGCGGCGCCTGGGCAAGCGCTATGCGGTCGAGGTGGTGATTGGCGTGGGGCTCATCGCCCTCGCCACGCAGGGCCCGTACCGGTGGCTGGAAATCGGGCTCATGGTGGCGGTGGGCCTCTTCGCCGTCCTGGGCGTCGCGATCTTCCTCATCCACTGGCAGCGCGCGCTGGCGGGGCTCGCCGCACTCGACCCGCCCGAGAGCACCTGGACGCTCACCGAGGAGACCATCGCGCAGAAGAGCAATCTGGGCGACAGCGCCATCGCCTGGGAGGCGCTGCTCGGAGTGTGGCGCTTCGACAACCTCTGGCTGCTCGTCTGGGGCCGGGACGTCTACAGCACCATCCCCATCGGCCAACTGCCGATCGAAGCCCGCAAGATGATCGAGCGGCGCGTGAAGGAAACGGGCGGCGTGGTTCGCTAGCGGTGCCCCTGTTCGAAGCGGTTGGCCAGTTCTCCGATCCCCACGATCGACACCGCGACGTCGCTGCCGGGCCTCGTCGTTGCCATGGTCCGCAAAATCCACTCGAGTCCGACGGGCTGCCAAATCGATCGCGCCGAAAGCCCGCGTCCCGCGAGCGGGCCAAGCAGTCGATCCTGCCGTCAGCGCCTGCGCATCACGACAAGATCGTGAGTGAATATGTACCCTGGAACGATGGCGACGATTTCAAACCATCGAGACCAATGGGACTTGATGTAACGCCCGGAATGAAACACGTTGACGTATTCCTCGGCGGCTTCCACGGCGCCATCCAATTGATCATTCTTGCTTACCTCGAATATTCCAGCCTCATTCACGATATCTCGAAGACTCGCGAATTGCGCAGGATCCAGACCCGCGAAATCGATCGCGGTCTGACCATGAGTCGTCATGAGCAGTATCCCGCCGGGTTGCGTGACCCGACGCAGCTCCTGGAGCCACAGATCCTGAAGATCCGATCGAAAGTGCGTGAAGACGGACACGCCGTAGATGAGTTCAAATGCTCCGTCCGGGAAAGGCAGGGGGGGGTCATCGGCGAGAGGACATACCGGCCCGCCAGATGTTCGCTGCACCAGTTGACATTCTCGCCGTCGACGTCGCAGCCGGTGAACGCGCCGGCGCGTGAGCGTGGAACGTACCTCGCGAGGCGCCCGCAGCCGGAGCCCCAATCGAGCACGGATGCGAAGGTTTCAAATCCCCTACCCGTGAAAGCATGAAGGGCCTTGCACAGGCGGAAGAAATCAGTCGCCCCTCCGAGAAGAAACCCTTTCTCGTCGTCGTTGCCGATGACCCGAAACCGCTGCGCGGACGCGGGAACAGGTTGTTCGAGAGCAGGGTCAAACTGGAACCACGACCGCTTGAGCTTTCGGGGCAGCCTTTCCGCGGGGTTCAGGTAACCGAGTTCAAGGCAACCGTTCCTGAACACCTCGCCCTGCTTTGCCGCCACCTCGCAGAAGAACCCACTCGCGTCGGATTCTTCCCGGTTCCAGAACTTCGCTCCCACGTCCAGCCGCGGCAGGCGAACTCGGCTGACATCGAAATCGCGCTCGTTCCATTGAAACCTCGGGGAAGCGCTGACAAAGCGCCCCATCGGAGGAAATGCCCATCCTTCCAGGACAATCCGGCAGTCGCTCACTTCCAGGCGATCGATAAACCAGGGTTCGCCAGCCAACACTCTGAGCCGGTTGGCCTTCGCAACGTCTCGTGAAAGGAATCTTTTCGATGCATCGCGAGCTTGCCGAAGGCTGCTCATCGTGCCGGGAGCAAGCTTGTTGGCGAGTCGGAGGAAGGAGCGTTTCATTTTTCTTCGAGATCGTGGCCGGTCGGTTGCCGAAGGCGCCCTTCACTCGAAGCGGTTGGCCAGTTCCCCGATCCCCTCGATCGACACCGCGACGTCGCTGCCGGGCTTCATCGAACCCACGCCCACGGAGGTGCCGCAGCAGATCACGTCGCCGGGCTCGAAGGTGAGGTCCTGCGAGATGAGCGACACCAGCTTCGCCGGCGGGAAGAACATGTCGGACGCGGAATAATTCTGGCGCTCCTGGCCATTGAGCACCGTGCGGATCACGAGCGCCGAGGGATCCAGCCCCGTGGCGACCACCGGCCCGAACACGCCGAAGGTGTCGAAGCTCTTCGAGCGCGACCACTGGTCGAAGCTCGCGTCCTTCTTGAGCAGCTCCACCGCGGTGACGTCGTTGATGCAGGTGTAGCCGAAGATGTGCGCGGGCGCATCGGCCTCGCTCACGCGGCAGGCGCGCTTGCCGATCACGATGCCCAGCTCGCCCTCGTAGATCACCTTGCCGGCGTAGGAGGCGGGCACGCGGATCGGCTGCCCACCGGGGTGAAAGCTGCTGTTCGCCTTGAGGAACCACAGCGGCTCCGGCGGCGTGGCCTGGCCCAGCTTCCCGGCGAGCGCGCGATAGTTGTTCCACAGCGCCACCATCTTCGAGGGCACGCACGGCGTCAGGAGCTTCACGGCGGCGAGCGGCACCGTCGCGCCGGTCGCGCGCGGCGAGGAAAACAGGTCGCCCTCATGGACGCGGATGGTGTCGCCTTCGAGCGCGCCGAACTGCGCGCGCGCCTCGTGTTCGAATCGGATCCAGCGGGTCATAGGCTCATCTCCAGTTCAGGTGGTACTCCATCCCGGACCCGAAGCCCGCCTGCGGAAATCGGCGGGCAATCGGCGTTCATCGGCGTCTTCCGCCTTACCCCGCCGCAGGCCCCACCGCCGTCGCGAGGAGCCGCCTGCCGTCCGGACTCACGATCGCCACGATGGTATCGCCCGCCACGATGGCCGTTTCCGGCGCGGGGTTGAAATTCCAGCGCGATTGCGCGTCGCGGATCGCCACCAGCAGCCACTCCTGCCGCCTCCCGAGGGCCTCGACCGTCATCGCGTCCGCACCCTGCGGCACCACGACTTCCTCCACGCGCAGGTTGTCGGCGGTGTGCAGCATCATGTCCATGAGGTTCACCGCGTTGGGCCGAAGCATCGCCGAGGCGATGCGCAGTCCGCCGGTGAAGTCCGGCGAGACAATTTCGTCCGCGCCCGCGCGGCGCGTCTTGTCCACGTTGCGGCGGTCGTGCACGCGGGCCACCACGCGCGCGGCGGGGTTCAGTTGCTTGGTCGAGAGGCTCACCACGAGATTCTTCGAGTCGTCGCCCGTGACCGCGAACACGCCCGCCGCCCTTGCCACGCCGGCCCGCACCAGCAGGTCGTCGTCGGCCGCATCGCCATGCAGCCGGATCCGGTGCCCGGTGCGCTCCTCGTGGGACTCGAGGGTTTGCGCGTTCGCGTCGATCACGACGAAATCGCGCCGGGTCTTGAGCAGCTCGTCGGCCACGTAGCCACCCACACGCCCGATGCCGCAGACGATGTAGTGCCCGCTCATGGCGGAAATGGTGTGCTCCATGCGGCGCCTCCGGTAGGCCTGGTTCAGGTTGGTTTCGAGGATGAAGGCGGTGAAGGTGGAAAAGAGGTACCAGGTCCCCCCGATGCCGAAGAGCGCCACCGTCATCGTGAAGAGCCTCCCCCCGGTTCCCTTCGCGGCCTCGACGGTCTCCGTGAAGCCGAGCGTCGTGACGACGTTGAAGGTCATGTAGAGCGCGTCCATGGTCGACGCCTGCCACCCGGATATTGCGAGGTAGCCCAGCGTGCCGAGCGCGTGCACGAGGATCAGGAACAGGAACCCGCCCCGCAGCTTCGGGTAGTACGGGCTTTCGCGAAAGATCTGGAGAAGGGTGAACAGGGGACGCACTCCGGCGAGCTTCCATTAAGCTGGGAAGATTCCCGCCGACTCCTGACGCGGATCAAACTCCCCGCGTGGCGTACCGCTAATCCCAGTGCCCGGCGACGATCCCCTCGATACGGTCCATCATCGGCGCGGTGATCCGCGGCACCACCTCCAGCGCCATCAGGTTCTCCTTCACCTGCTCGACGCGCGAGGCGCCCGTGATGACGGAGGAGACGTGCGGGTTCTTGGCGCACCAGGCGATGGCGAGCTGGGAAAGCGTGCAGCCCAGCTCCTTCGCAACGTGCTCCAGCGAGTCCACCACGGCATTTCGCTTCGCGTCCGTGAGTTCCGGGACGAGGAAACTCATGCGCGGGATGGCGCCGCGGCTGTCCTTCGGGACGCCGCCGCGGTACTTGCCCGTAAGCAGCCCCGAGGCGAGCGGGCTCCACGTGGTGAGGCCCAGCCCGATGTCGTGGTAGAGGTGGCGGTACTCGCTTTCCACGCGCTTCCTGTGGAACAGGTTGTACTGCGGCTGCTCGACGACGGGCTTGGCCAGGTGGTGCCGCTCGGCGATCTGCCACGCGGCCATGATCTCGGAGGCGCTCCACTCGGAGGTGCCCCAGTAGAGGGCCTTGCCCTGCCTGATCATGTCGTGCATCGCCCACACCGTCTCCTCGATGGGCGTCTCCGGGTCCGGCCGGTGGCAGTACACGAGATCCACGTGGTCGAGCTGCAGGCGCTTGAGCGAGGCGTCGATCGCCTGCATCAGGTACTTGCGGTTGAGCGTGTTCTTCGCGTTGGGGCCGTCGGTGATGCCCCAGAAGAATTTGGTCGAGACCACGAACTTCAGGCGTGGCCAGGCGAGCTTCTTCAGCACTTCCCCCATGATGCGTTCGCTCTCGCCCGCGGCGTACACCTCGGCGTTGTCGAAGAAGTTGACGCCCAGGTCCCACGCGGCGGCCATGCATTCGCCGGCGGCCTTCGCGTCGAGCTGGTTGCCGTAGGTCACCCAAGAGCCGAAGGAAAGCTCGCTCACCTTGAGGCCCGAGCGGCCGAGTCGCTTGTAGTTCATCGTTGAAGGCGCCTTGCAGTGGGAAGTTTTCATTATCAGGGATTCCCGGGCGGTCGGCTTTCCAAGCCCGTCAAGTGCCCCCCGCGACCGGGCGCTTTCCGCCTGCTGCCGGCCTCCCCCGTGCGTTCAGGCAGACCCTGCGGGACTCACCGATGCGCATCCTTGCGCAGATCGTCGGACACCTCGAGTACAACAGGTGCCCGGTCCAATTCCAGGAGCCTCGCAACATAAGTCGCGCCGGAGGTCGTCAGGTGACCCGAATCCCACGTCAGCAGGTCGTCGTCGGCTCCGGGCGTGTGAGTCACGCATTCTCCTGCATGGCACAGCGCGGAATACAGGGAGAGGAATCTCGCTCCTTCACCGGCCGCGATGGCCGCGAGAAACGAATCGGTCGCCTCGTACTGTTTGAGGGCAGGAGCAAGCCGATCCGGCAGGTGACCCTGCCTCGACCAGTACTGGTAGACCGCCTCCGGCAGAAACGGCTGGAAGACGGGAAACGGGCCGACCAGGACGACATCGGCCACCCCCGCGGCCCGAACTTCCCGCAACGTCTTGCGCAAGTCATCGGCAAATGCCCAGTTCGCGTCGAGGCGATCGTGAATCGTGTAATTCAGCCATGCGGCCATGACGATGACCCGCCCGGGTCGCGCGCGTCGAATCTCTTCCATGACCTGCAAATTGCCGACCGCACAGGGATCCGCATCTTTTCTCAGAATCGGAAGGCAACTGCTGCGAGTGAATTGGCCGACCCCGCCAAGGTTTGCTTCGAGGCCCGGGAACAGGCGCGCGGCATGCGAGTCTCCCCATACGACGACGGACCGACTGCGACACTCCGTGCCAAATGGGTCGAGGGTGTCGAGAAGCCAGCATCGCCCGAATCGGGAGCCGTCCCGATAGTCGAATCGACTGATCTTGAGGACAGGGCGGATTTCGGGCGGGTAGCGCCAGAGCCCCTGCTCGCTTGTGTATACGAAGGCGGCAAGACCCGCCGCGACGGCCGTACCCCCGAGGCCGATGGCGGCGCCCCATTTCCTCAGCTGTCCGAAGCGAATCGGATGCTCGACCAGTCGAAATGTGAGCCACGCCAGAGGCACGCTGGCCGCCGCGATCAGCAGTCGCATACCCGGCGTTGCGACTTTCCCGATAGTGACGAAAGACAGCAGCGGCCAGTGCCAGAGGTAGACGGGATAGCTGATCAAGCCGAGCCAGACGAGCGGTCTCCAGGCGAGAGCCGGTGCGCCAGCTGCGATGACGAGCGCTGCGCCGGCCACGGGAGCGATCGCTAGCAACCCGGGAAAGCGGCTCGACCCCGAGAGCAGGAGCGCGCTGCCGACGATCAGGGCCAATCCGGCGAAGGAAAGCTCCCGTCGCATCGGCAGCGCGGGTCGCCAGGAAGCCAGGAGCCCGCCAACTCCGAGCTCCCAAAGTCTCGAGAAGGGCGAATAGAACGCGGCGCCCGGATCGCGATATGTGGCGTAGACGCTGTACGAGATCGAGGCTGCCACAATGAGCGACAGGAATGGAACGAGCCGCCGGGGCCTGCTCCCCAGGACGAAGAGCAGGACCGGCCAAATGAGGTAGAACTGCTCCTCGACACCGAGCGACCACAGATGCAGGAGCGGCTTTTTTGCGGCGCCGACATCGAAGTAGCCGATCTCGTTCCAAAAGACGAGGTTCGGCACGAAGAACGCACTGGCGAGGGCGTGCGTGCCGAGACGCTGGAGATCCTCCAGCCAAAGGGTGGCCATTCCGATCGCGAGCGTCACCACGAGAACTACGGCCAGCGCCGGGAGAATTCGGCGTGCACGTCGCCCGTAGAAATCCGCAAAGCTGAAAGCACCCGCGTCCAGGCGCCCCAGGATGAGACTCGTGATGAGGAACCCGCTGATCACGAAAAAAACGTCGACGCCGATGAAACCGCCGGGAAGATATTCTGGAAATGCGTGGAACGCGACCACCAGGCAGACGGCGATCGCGCGAAGCCCGTCAATGTCGGGCCGGTATCCCTTCGCTTCATGGAATCCTGCGCTCATCTCTGGCCCACGCGGTTGGGTCTCCGGGCTTTCCTGAACCCGCCGGTTCATGGACGCGGGATTCTACACGCCGTGCATTAGAATACCCTGATGGACCATGCCCGCCGCAACGTCTTCCTCCTCGCCTGCTGCCAGGCGCTGCTTTTCACCAACAACGTCACGCTGATCGCGCTCAACGGGCTGGCGGGGTTCGCGCTGGCCGACAACAAGGTTCTGGCCACCCTGCCCGTCACCGGCTACGTCGTGGGGGCGGCGCTTTCCACTTTCCCGGCGTCGCTCTGGATGAAGAAGGTCGGGCGGCGAAACGGGTTCCTGACGGGGACGCTGTTCGGGCTCGCGGGAGGCGCCATCGCCACGCTGGGAATCTACCTGTCCAGCTTCTGGACGCTGGTCCTGGGCACCCTCGTCCTGGGCACCTACAACGCCTTCGGGCAGTACTACCGGTTCGCGGCGGCCGATGCGGCGCCGGTGCAGTGGAAGGCGAAGGCCATCTCGCTGGTGATGGCGGGCGGCCTCGTGGGCGGCATCATCGGCCCCGAGATGAGCAAGCACACGCGCGATCTCGTGCAGCCGACCTTCCTCGCCTCCTACGCCTCGCTCCTGGGCTTCTGCCTGGTGACGATGGCGATCCTCGCGGGGCTGCGCATCCCGGACCCGAAGCACGACGAGGCCCATGGCGCCACGCGGCCGCTGAAGGAGATCATGGCGCAGCCGGTCTTCATCGTCGCCGTCGTCGTGGGCGCGCTGGGCTATGGCGTCATGAACCTGCTCATGACCTCGACGCCGCTCGCCATGGGGTTCTGCGGGCTGCCCTATGCGGCGGCGGCGAGCGTGATCTCCGCGCACGTGATCGCGATGTTCGGGCCGTCGTTCTTCACCGGCTCCCTCATCCAGCGCTTCGGTGTGCTGAACGTGATGCTCGCGGGCGTCGCGCTCATGTTCGCCTGCGTGGGCATCGCGCTCTCGGGCCAGCAGTACGCGCACTTCTGGCTTTCGCTGGCCCTGCTGGGCGTGGGCTGGAACTTCATGTACGTGGGCGGCACGACACTCCTCACGGAGGCCTACCGCCCGGCCGAGAAGGCGAAGACGCAGGGCGCCAACGAGATCCTCGTCTTCTGCACCACGGCCACTTCGTCCTTCACCTCGGGGGTGCTGGTGAACGCGGCCGGCTGGAACACCCTCAACTACGTGGCGCTTCCCTTCCTCGCGATCGCGGGGTCGGCGGCAATTTGGCTGGCCCTGCGGCGCCGCGCCGCGGCGGCCGCAACCTGAAGGAGAGCAACACATGAGCGACAACCACACCTTTGAAGCGACCCTCACCTGGCCCGCCGATCCCGCGCAGAAGCTCCCGCCGGACCCCGCGTTCTCGCGCAATGCCGTGCTCGCAAGCCCCGGGCATCCGCCCTTTCCCGGCTCCGCGCCCACCGTCTTTGGCGGCGAGGCCACGCGCTACAACCCCGAGGAGCTGGTGACGCTGGCGCTCGCCCACTGCCACATGCTCACCTACCTCTCGCTCGCCGCGAAGAAGCGGGTGGCGGTGCTCGCCTACGAGGACCGCGCCACCTGCGTCCTGGGCAAGGACGCGGCGTCGGGGAAGATGAAGATCCTGTCGGCACAGTTGCGGCCGCGGGTCACGGTGGCGCGCGGCACCGACCTGAACGAGGCCACGGCGATGCACGCCAAGGCGCACGAGTACTGCTTCATCGCCAGCTCGGTCAACTTCCCCGTCGCGCACGAGCCGCAGACCGTGGAGGCGTAGCAAAAAAGGCGAAAAAGGGGACAGACCCCTTTTAGCGAAAAGGGGTGATCCCCTTCGCCATTTGCATGTCCGAAAACGGCGAGCATGTCGCCGCACCCGGGCGGATAATGCGTCCATGCATCTCGACCCCGACCAGTGCTTCCGCGCCCTCAAGACGCACGACGCCCGCTTCGACGGCCGCTTCTTCGTGGGCGTGCGCACCACGCGCATCTATTGCCGCCCGGTATGCACGGCGAAGACGCCCCTGCGCAGGAACTGCTCGTTCTTCCCGAGCGCGGCCGCGGCGGAGATCCAGGGCTTCCGCCCGTGCCTGCGCTGCCGGCCGGAGCTGGCACCGGGCTACGCGACGGTCGACGCCAACCGCCGGCTCGCCCGGGCCACCGCGAACCGGATCGAGGACGGGCGCCTCGAGGGCGCGAGCCTCGCCGCCCTCGCGCGCCAACTCGGCGTCACGGACCGTCACCTGCGCCGCGTGTTCGGCGAGGAGTTCGGCGTCTCGCCCGTGGAGTACGCGCAGACGCAGCGCCTGCTTCTCGCCAAGCGCCTGCTGACCGACACGCCCTTGCCGGTGCTCGAGGTCGCGATGGCGAGCGGCTTTTCCAGCCTCAGGCGGTTCAACGACCTCTTCAGGACGCGCTACCGGATGACGCCGGGCGAGCTGCGAAAGCGCGTGCCGGCGAACGCGAACGCCGACCGGCTTTCGTTCGACCTCGCCTACCGGCCGCCCTACGACTGGAGCGCGATGCTCGCCTTCCTCGCGGGCCGAGCGGTGGCGGGCGTGGAGACGGTCGACGGCGGGCGCTATCGCCGCACGGTGCGCATGGCCGGGCCGAAGCCCGCAAGCGGCTGGATCGAGGTCGCCCCCTCGCCACGGAAGGCGGCACTGCGGGTGACGGTCTCGAGCTCGCTCGCGGGGGTGCTTCCCGCGCTCCTCGCGCGCGTGAAGGGCCTCTTCGATCTCGCCTGCCGCCCGGACGAAATCGCCGCTGCCCTCGGGCCGCTCGCCGGGACGCACCCGGGCCTGCGCCTGCCGGGTGCGATGGACGGATTCGAGATCGCCGTGCGCGCGATCCTCGGCCAGCAGGTGACGGTGAAGGCGGCCACGACGATCGCGGGCCGCTTCGCGCGCGAATTCGGCGAGGCGATCGACACGCCGCACGCGGGCCTCGAGCGCCTCTTTCCCCCCGCTGGCGTGATCGCGAGGCAGACGACCGGGGACATGGCCGCGCTCGGGATCATCGCGGCCCGCGCACGCGCCATTCATGCGCTGGCGGCCGAGGTGTCCGCGGGGCGATTGAAGCTGGAGACCGATTCCCGCGTCGAGGAGACGATTGCAGCGCTCGAGGCGATCCCGGGCATCGGCCCGTGGACCGCGCACTACATCGCAATGCGCGCGCTCGCCTGGCCGGACGCCTTTCCGCACCCCGACGTCGCGGTGCTGAAAGCCATGGGGGAGGCCAATGGCCGCCGGGCCGTGGATCGCGCCGAGGCGTGGCGGCCGTGGCGTTCCTACGCCGTCCTGCACCTGTGGAAATCGCTGGAGAAATCTCCCGAAAGGAAATGACATGACACGCTACGCCCGCATCGCGACACCGCTCGGGACGATGATCGCCATCGCCGAGGAAGGAAAGCTCGTTGGCCTCGATTTCGAGGACGCGAAATACGCGCCCGCCATCGATTGCGCCTGGATCGAGGAACCGGCGTTTCCGGCGCTTCGCGAGTGCGCCCGCCAGGTTGCGGAGTATTTCGCCGCCCGGCGCACGCGATTCGACCTGCCCCTGGCTCCCCGCGGAACGCCGTTCCAGCAACGGGTGTGGCGCGAGATCGCGAAGGTTCCTGTCGGCGAAACGATCACCTACGCCGAACTCGCGCGCCTCGCGGGGTCACCGGGTTCCGCCCGCGCAGTGGGGGCCGCCACGGGCCGCAACCCGCTCGCGATCGTGGTGCCCTGCCACCGCATCGTCGGCGCAAACGGCTCGCTCACCGGCTATGCGGGGGGCCTGCCGCGCAAGCGTCGCCTCCTCGCGCTCGAGGCCGCGCCGGTGGCGGCCGCCGCTTGAATCCGGGCGATCTCGCGCGGCTGGTGGCGCTCGGGGCGCTTTGGGGAGGGTCGTATCTCTTCATGCGCATCGCCGTGCCGCACGTCGGCGCCGAGTGGGTCGTGGAAGGGCGCACCCTGAGCGGGGGACTGGTGCTGGCCGCGTTCATCGCCGTCACGCGGCGCCCATTCGCGCTCGCCCGCCATTGGCGCGGCTACGTGGTGGTCGGCTTCATGGGCGTGGCGGTCCCCTTCTGGCTCATCGGCACGGCGCTCAAGACGATCGATGCCTCGACGGCCGCGATCCTCAACACCACCTCGCCCATCTTCTCGGCTCTCGTCGCATCGGTCTGGATCCGCGATCGCCTCACGGTGGAAAAGGGGGCCGGCATCCTGCTCTCCATCGCGGGCATCGCGGTCCTCATGGGATGGACGCCCAGGCCGATGAGCGGCGCGGAACTCCTCGCCTGCGCGCTCGTCCTCCTCGCTTGCGCCAGCTACGGATGGGTCAGCGTCTTCACCAAGGTCCACCTCAAGAACGCGCCGTCGAGCGCGCTGGCCACCGGAAGCTGCCTTGTCGCCGCGGCCGCGCTCGCGCCCTTCACGCCCTGGGCGATGGTGTCGGCGCCGGTTCCGGCGATCGCCTGGGTTTCGGTGATCGCGCTGGGCGTCCTGAGCACGGGCCTCGCCTTCATCCTGTACTACCGCCTCATCGCCGACCTGGGTCCCGTGAAGGCGTTGATGGTGACCCTGCTCATCCCCGTCTTCGGCATGGTCTGGGGCGTGCTGCTCCTGGGCGAGCCGCTCACGCCGGGGCGCGTTGCCGGCTGCGGGATCACTTTGCTCGGGTGTGCGCTGGCGCTGGGGTTGGTTCGTGTTCCTTTTCGCCATTCGGCGGGGTAAACCTTTGGAACACGGATGAACACGGATAAAGGCGGATAAAGATGAGATGAAGCCGGGTTGGTGGTCGGTCGAAGCGATGTGCTCACTGGCACCCACTATTCACCGATCAATGAATCATCCGTGTTCATCCGTGTTCCAAAGGTTTACCCCTGCATCACTCCCAAACACCCAACCCAATTCACCGAACGATGCTTCATCCGTGTTCCAAAGGTTTGCGCTAGCATCACTCGCAAATGCCCAACCGACTCGCGCAAGAAACCAGCCCCTATCTCCAGCAGCACGCGGACAATCCCGTCGACTGGCATCCCTGGGGCGAGGAAGCCCTGCGGCTGGCGAGGGAATCGGGCAAGCCCATCCTCCTTTCCGTCGGCTATTCCGCCTGCCACTGGTGCCACGTGATGGCCCACGAGTCCTTCGAGGACCCCGAGGTGGCCAAGGTGATGAACGACCTCTTCGTGAACGTGAAGGTCGATCGGGAGGAGCGCCCCGACATCGACCAGATCTACCAGCTCGCGCAGCAGATGCTCACGCAGCGCAGCGGCGGCTGGCCGCTCACGATGTTCCTCACGCCCGAACAGGCACCCTTCTTCGGGGGCACCTATTTTCCGAGGCAGGCGCGCTATGGCCTGCCGGGATTCGTGGACCTCATGCGCCGCGTTCGCGGTTACTACGACGGGAAGCGGGGCGAGATCGACGCGCAGAACGGGGAGCTCGTCGCCGCCCTCGCACGCACGCAGCCGCGAGGGGGTGCGCACCCGTCGGCGCTTTCGGACGCGCCGCTGCGCGAGGCGATCGCCGTCCACGAAAGCACCTTCGACCATGAACGCGGCGGCTTCGGCCAGGCGCCCAAGTTTCCTCACCCGGACGCCATCGAGACGTGCCTGCGCCACTACGCCGCGAGCGGCGACGCCGGGTCACTCGCCATGGCCACGACAACGCTTGCGAAAATGGCCGAGGGTGGCATCTTCGACCAGCTGGGCGGCGGATTTGCGCGCTACAGCGTGGACAACGACTGGGCCATCCCGCACTTCGAGAAGATGCTGTACGACAACGGCCAGCTCGTCCGCCTGTATTCCGATGCGTGGGCCGTCACGGGCGATTCCCTGTTCGCCCGCACGGTGGAAGAGACGATCGCGTGGGTGATGCGCGAGATGCAGGCGCCCGAAGGCGGCTACTACTCCTCGCTCGATGCCGATTCCGGGGGCGAGGAAGGCAAGTTCACCGTGTGGACGCGCGAGGAGGTCCACGCCCTCCTCTCGGCGGATGAGAGGGCCGTCGCGATCCCGCACTACGGCTTCGACCGCGAGCCCAATTTCGAGGGCCATGCCTGGAATCCCGTCATCGCCACGCCCCTGGCCGCCGTGGCCGCTTCGCTCGGCATCGCCGAGGCCGACGCACAATCGCGACTCGCCTCGGCGCGTGCCAAGCTCTTCGCGGCGCGCGAAAAACGCATCCGCCCGGGCCGCGACGACAAGATCCTCACCTCCTGGAACGCGCTCATGATCGGCGGGATGGCTCACGCCGGACGCGTCTTCGACCGCCCCGATTGGCTCGCCTGCGCCCGCCGCGCGCTCGATTTCATCCGCGGCACGATGTGGAAGAACGACCGGCTGCTGGCCACCCACAAGGACGGCAAGTCCCATCTCAACGCCTATCTCGACGACTACGCCTTCCTGCTGGCCGCCCTCATCGAGATGCTCCAGGCCGACTTCCGGGTCGAGGACCTCGCCTGGGCCGAGGCGCTGGGCGACGCGCTCCTCGAGTCGTTCCACGACGAGGCCGCCGGAGGATTCTTCTTCACCTCTCACGACCACGAGCGGCTCATCCACCGGCCGAAACCCGGGCACGACAACGCCACCGCCTCTGGCAACGGGGTCGCCGCCTGGGCGCTCAACCGGCTGGCCTTCCTGTCGGGCGAAATGCGCTTCCAGCTCGCCGCCGAGGGCACGCTCGCCCTCTTCTGGCCTGCGCTCGAGCGCAGCCCCGCCGGCTTCGGCAGTCTCCTGGCGGCGCTGGAGGAAACGCTCCGCCCGCCCACCACCGTGATCGTGAACGGCCCCGAAGCGGGGTTCGGCCCGTGGCGCGAGGCGCTGCGGCGCGATTACCGCCCGGATGCGCTGGTGCTGCTCGTTCCCGGCGCCGCGACCGGGCTTCCTCCTGCGCTCGCGAAGCCGGCCGGTCCCTCGGTCAACGCCTGGGTCTGCAAGGGCGTTATATGCATGGCTCCAATCGCGGAGCCGGGACAATTGCGCGAAACGCTGAAACCCCCGAAAATGATGGGTGACGCGCCCACCCCCAACCGTTCCGCCTAAGGAGAAGTTCCAAATGAAGAAGTCCGGTCTCATCATCGCGGCCCTCGGCCTCGCGTTCACCGCCGCCCCCGCGCTGGCCAACCTGGAGCTCGCGACGAAGTCCGCCTGCACCGCCTGCCACGCCGTGGACAAGAAGCTGGTCGGTCCCGCCTACAAGGATGTTGCGGCCAAGTACAAGGGCAACCCCAAGGCCGAGGCCATGCTCATCGAGAAGGTCAAGAAGGGCGGCGTGGGCACCTGGGGACAGGTTCCGATGCCCCCGAATGCCAACGTGAAGGACGCTGACATCGCGACCCTCGTCAAATGGGTTCTCGCCACCAAGTAATGTAAGCGCCTGCTTACAAGGAAAAGCCGACCTAGCGTCGGCTTTTTCATTGGGAAGGTCCTATAATCGCGGGCTTCACCCTTTCGCTTCACCCCTTACCCCCATTTCATCAGGAGATTCACCCATGACCCGTTCCACCAAGCTCGCGCTGGCTGTGGTCCTTGCGCTGGGCGCCGCCGCGTGCGGCAAGACGGAAGTGCCGCCTGCCCCGAAGGCGGAAGCCCCCGTCGGCATCACCGTCACCATCGCCCATGCGGGCCCCCTCACGGGCTCGATCGCCCACCTCGGCAAGGACGACGAGAACGGCGTCGCGCTCGCGGTGCAGCAAGCCAACGCCGAGAAGATCGTGATCGACGGCAAGCCCGTCACCTTCAAGATGGTGAGCGAGGACGACCAGGCCGACCCGAAGACGGGCACCACCGTCGCGCAGAAGCTCGTGGACGCCAAGGTCGCCGCCGTCATCGGACACCTGAATTCGGGCGTGACGATTCCCGCCTCCGAGATCTACAACAAGGCCGGCATTCCGGTGATTTCCGGCGCGGCCACCAACCCGACGCTCACCGAGCGCGGGCTCAAGACCGTCTTCCGCACGGTCGGACGCGACGACCAGCAGGGCCCGGCCATCGCCGCCTACATCGCCGGCGAGCTGAAGGCCAAGAAGGTCGCCATCATCGACGACAAGACCGCCTACGGCGAAGGTCTCGCCAACGAGGTCGAGAAGGCCCTCAAGGGCGCGAAGGTCGCGATCGTCGCCCGCGAGCGCACCACCGACAAGGAAACGGACTTCAAGGCGATCCTCACCAAGATCAAGGCGAAGAAACCGGACGTCATCTTCCATGGCGGCATGGACGCCACCGGCGGGCCGATGCTCAAGCAGGCTCGCGAATTGGGCATCAAGGCGGTGTTCGCTTTCGGCGACGGCGCCTGCACGGACGAGATGTCGAAGCTCGCCGGTGCGGCGGCCGAAGGCTTGGCATGCTCGCAGGCGGGACTTCCGGCCGTGGCCTCCAGCAAGGAGTTCCAGGATGCCTTCAAGGCGAAGTTCGGCGAGATCAAGCAGTACGCGCCCTACTTCTACGACGGCGCCATCGCCATCGTCGAGGCCATGAAGAAGGCCAACTCCGTCGATCCCGCGAAGTTCGCTCCCGAGATCTTCAATGTCTCGTTCCAGGGCGCCACCGGCAAGGTCGAATTCGATGCCAAGGGCGACCGCAAGGATGCCGAGATGACGATCTTCCGCATGGGCAAGGACGGCAAGGTTGCCCCCGTGGCGATCGTGAAGGGCGGCGTCTCGACGCCGTTCGCCCAGCCCGCTGCCGCCGCCCCCGCGGCGCCCGCCGCTGCCCCCGCGGCAGAGCCCAAGAAATAAGAAGCGAAGAAAGACGAGAAGAAGAAGAAGCACGAAACGATCGAAAGCGGCACCGGAAACGGTGCCGTTTTTTTTGGCCTACCTCCCGTAGAATCCGGCTGTAGATCAAGGAGCGGTGACCTGGATACCTTCCTCCAGCAGGTGGTGAACGGACTCACGCTCGGCTGCGTGTACGCCGTCGTGGCGCTGGGCTACACGATGGTCTATGGCATCGTGCAGCTCATCAATTTCGCGCACGGCGAAGTGGTGATGATCGGCTGTATGGTCGCCTTCTCGGTGATCGTGGCGCTCGCCCCCTTGGGTCTGCCGCCGCTCGTGATCGTGGGAGCCGGGATCCTCGTGGCCGTCCCGGTATGCGTGGCCGTGGGCTACGTGGTCGAGCGCGTCGCCTACCGGCCGCTGCGCAACGCGCCGCGCCTGGCCCCCCTCATCACGGCGATCGGCGTCTCGATGGTCCTGCAGCACCTGGCGCTCCTCGTCTGGAGCCGCAACATCATCGCTTTCCCGCAGATCATCGAGCTCAAGCTCTACCACCTCGGGACATCCGAGACGAGTGCGGCCATCAGCAACGTGCAGGTCGCGATCATCGTCACCTCGATGGCGATGATGGGCGCGCTCCTGGCCCTGGTTTACCGCACGCAACTCGGCATCGCGATGCGCGCCACCTCGCAGAATCCGCTGGTGGCCGGGCTCATGGGCATCGACATCAACCGCGTGATCTCGGCCACCTTCGTGATCGGCGCGGCGCTGGGCGCCGTGGCGGGCGTCATGGTGGGCAGCTATTACGGCGTCGCGCACTACCAGATGGGGTTCCTCCTGGGTCTCAAGGCCTTCAGCGCCGCGGTGCTGGGCGGCATCGGCAACCTTGCGGGCGCAGTCCTCGGCGGCATCCTCATGGGGCTCATCGAATCGCTGGGCGCGGGCTACGTGGGCGACTTCACGAACGTGTGCCTGCTGGACGAGTTCCTCCCGGGCTTCTCGGACGTGTGCGCGGCGAGTCCGGAGTCGAGCCTCTTCGGCAGCAACTACAAGGACGTGTACGCCTTCATCGTCCTCATCCTCGTCCTGGTGTTCCGGCCTTCCGGGCTCCTGGGCGAGCGTGTCGGCGACCGGGCCTAGGTGAGCGTTATCAAGTTACGCCACTCAAAGGCGGGGACACGGATGAACACGGATGAACACGGATTTCGGATTGAAGGGATCTGCGGACGTTTCCCGAAGCGTGATCGGTGCCGCGTTTCGGGTAGCGAATGGCCTGGGTATCGGGTTCGTCGAGAAGGTCTATGAGAACGCACTCGCCATCGAGCTTCGACTCGCCGGCCATGACGTGGAGCATCAGCGCCCCATCGATGTCAGGTACCGGGGCGAGGTGGTGGGCATCTGCCAGGCGGATTTGCTTGTCGATCAAGCCCTGGTCATCGAACTCAAGGTTGCCGACGCCGTCTCGCCCGGCCACAAGGCGCAATGCCTCAACTACCTGCGCGCAACGGGCCTTCATACCGGTCTCGTCATCAACTTCGGCCGCCCCCGCATCGAGGTCCATCGCCTCCTTTCCTGATCCTGCTTTCGCCCTATCCGCCCCCGCATCGAGGTCCATCGCCTCCTTTCCTGATCCTGCTTTCGCCCTATCCGCCCCCGCATCGAGGTCCATCGCCTCCTTTCCTGATCCTGCTTTCGCCCTATCCGGGTTCATCCGTGTCCATCCGTGTTCATCCGTGTTCCCGAGGTTTGCGCAACCATGGGCACCCTGACCACCCTTCGCGACAGTCCACGCCTGAAATGGGCAGGCGTGGCTCTCATCGCGATCGCTCTGGTGGCGCTGCCCTTCGCCCTCGCGATGGCCGGTACCGCATGGGTGAGGATCACGAACCTCGCGATCCTCTTCGTGCTCCTGTCGCTGGGCCTGAACATCGTCGTGGGGTTCGCGGGGCTGCTCGACCTGGGCTACATCGCCTTCTACGCGGTCGGCGCCTACGTGTACGCCCTCCTCGCCTCGCCGCACTTCGGCCTGCACCTGCCGTGGTGGGCGATCCTTCCCATCGGCGCGGCGGTGGCATGCACCTTCGGCGTGATCCTGGGCGCGCCCACGCTCAGGCTGCGCGGCGACTACCTCGCCATCGTGACGCTCGGATTCGGGGAGATCATCCGCATCTTCCTCAACAACCTCTCCGAGCCCTTCAACCTCACCAACGGGCCCAAGGGCATCGCCACCATCGACCCCATCCGCTTCTTCGGGCTCGATTTCTCCTCGACGACCCGCATCGGCGAGATCGCGCTTTCCGGCACCATCAAGTACTACTTCTTCCTGCTCGCGGTCCTGCTCGTGGTCATCGTCGTGAACCTGCGCCTGCAGGATTCGCGGATCGGCCGCGCGTGGGAGGCGATTCGCGAGGACGAGATGGCCGCGCGTGCCATGGGCATCAACACCACGCGCATGAAGCTGCTGGCCTTCGCGATGGGGGCCTCCTTCGGAGGCGTCGCGGGGGGCATGTTCTCCGCCATCCAGGGCTTCATCAGCCCGGAGAGCTTCATCCTCACCGAGAGCGTGATGGTCCTTGCCATGGTCGTGCTCGGCGGCATGGGCAACATCTGGGGGGTCGTCCTGGGCGCGGTCCTGCTCTCCTTCGTGCCCGAGGTCCTGCGCTACACCGTGGAGCCCGCGCAGCGCATGCTCTTCGGCCGCTCGCTCATCGATCCGGAGGTGATCCGCATGCTCCTCTTCGGGCTGGCGATGGTGGTGATGATGCTCGTGAGGCCTGCGGGGCTCCTGCCCTCGGCGGTGAGAAAGCGTGAACTCTCGACGGGGCGCGGGAACGATGACGGCGCCTGAGATGCAGGCCGCGCCTCTCCTCGAGATCGAGCGCGTCACCAAGCGCTTCGGCGGCCTCACCGCGCTCTCGGAGGTGAGCTTTTCCATCCGCAAGGGCGAGATCTACGGGCTCATCGGCCCCAACGGCGCGGGCAAGACAACACTCTTCAACGTGCTCACCGGCCTCTACAGGCACGACGAGGGCCAGTTCCGCTTCGAGAGCCGCGCGCTCGTCGAGGCGACCCCGGACCGCATCGCCGCGCTCGGCATTGCGCGCACCTTCCAGAACATCCGCCTGTTCGCGAACCTGTCGGCCCTCGAGAACGTCATGATCGGCCGCCACGTGCGGACGAAGGCGGGCGTGCTGGGCGCCATCGTGCGCAACCCGGCCACGCGCGCCGAAGAGGCGGCGATCGTGAAGCGCGCCCGCGAACTGCTGGACTACGTGGGCATCGGCTCGCGCGGCAACGAGTTCGCGCGCCACCTTCCCTACGGCGACCAGCGCCGTCTGGAAATCGCCCGCGCGCTCGCCACCGACCCGAAGCTCCTCGCCCTCGACGAGCCCGCGGCCGGCATGAACGCGACGGAGAAGCAGGACCTGCGCAAGCTCCTCGACTCCATCCGCAAGGACGGCACGACCATCCTCATCATCGAGCACGACATGCGCCTGGTGATGGGACTGTGCGACCGCGTGCTGGTGCTCGACTACGGCCGGCGCATCGCCGAGGGTCTTCCGAACGACGTGCGACGCGATCCCAAGGTGATCGAGGCCTACCTGGGGGCGCAGCGCCACGAGGCGGGTGTCAGCGAGTGACGCTACCCAAAGACGGGGACACGGATGAACACGGATTATCAGAAATGGCCCGGGGAGATTTCTGTCCATCGGTAAGCTCACCTGGGGACCTGCATGCAGTTGGTCGGGGCGCTTTCAGTCCATCGAAATGTTCGCAGGCGGGCCCACCGGCGATGAACCCGATCCAATATGCTTTCATCCGTGTTCATCCGTGTTCATCCGTGTCCCCGTCTTTCGCATCCGCCAGCCACCGATGAGCCTCCTCGCACTGGAAATGGTCGAAGTCCATTACGGCGGCATCCGCGCCGTGAAGGGCATCGACCTCACGGTGGAGCAGGGCGAGCTGGTCTGCCTCATCGGCGCCAACGGAGCGGGCAAGACCACCACGCTGCGCGCCATCACCGGGCTCGCGCGCGCAGCCGGCCGCATCGTCTATGACGGCGAGGACATCGCGGGCCGCAAGCCCCACGAGGTTGCGAGGAAGGGAATCGCCCTCGTCCCCGAGGGGCGCGGCGTCTTTCCCCAGCTCACCATCGAGGAGAACCTCGAGATGGGCGCCTACACCCGCCGCGACCGCGCCGCCATCGCGAGCGACATCGATCGCGTCTTCACGCTGTTCCCGCGCCTGAAGGAGCGCCGCCGCCAGACGGCCGGCACGATGTCCGGGGGCGAGCAGCAGATGCTCGCCATCGGCCGCGCGCTCATGAGCCGGCCCCGGCTGTTGCTGCTCGACGAGCCGAGCATGGGGCTCGCGCCCCTCATGGTGGAGCGCATCTTCGAGGTGATCCGGCTCATCGCCGCGGAGGGCGTGACGATGCTGCTGGTCGAGCAGAACGCGAGACTCGCGCTGGAAGCGAGCCGCCGCGCCTACGTGCTCGAGAGCGGCCTGGTGACACTCTCGGGCGAGGCCAGCGTCCTGCTGCACGACCCGCAAGTCCGGCAGGCCTACCTTGGAGAATGACGGGGGGGAGGCGGGGCGCGTTTGCGGCTACACTTGTAATGGCCGCGTGACGCGACTCACAGACTCACCCGGCGGCGTACGCGGACAATCGGGAACGCAAAAGGCCGCCATGCGCGGCCCATACGACCCACGAAACCTGGCCAATCCATGACGACCAACCGGGCCGCCCGCGGCGCCCTCCCCGCCATCATCGCGATCGCGCTGCTCGGCATGCTCGCGTTCCTCTATTCGCGCACGGAAGCGATCGACTTCAAGAAGGACGCAGAGGTCCTCTCGCTCCTGGGCGAGCTGAAGGAGCTCGACACGCGCTGGGACGCGGATGCCGCCCGTTACGCGGCCACGCTCGAGCCCGCCATCGCGCCACCGGACCGCGGCTCCACGCTCAGCCGCATCCTGCATGAACTGGGACGCGCCTCCGGCCGGCCCGATATCGCCGCGGCGCTTCCCGCGATCAAGGAAGGCATGGCGGGCAAGACCGCTGCGTGGGAAACGCTCAAGGCTCGGCACGCGAAGTCGATCGAATCCCTCGCCGCCGCGCAGGCCGCGACGCAGGCCCTCGCGAACGAGGCCTTGACGATGCGGCTCAAGGACCCGAAGCACGCGGAGCGCTACACCGCGATTGCGGGCGAAGCGACAGCGCTGGCAGCCATTGCGCGCTCGATGCAAGCCCAGGACGGCCCTTTCGCGGCGCGCCTCGCCACGGTCACGGAAGGCGCGAAGGCCGCCGATCCTTCGCTCGCTGCGCCGGCATCTGGTGCCGACATGGCGTTGCGCGCGTTTTTCGCCGCTCGCGCCGGGGAGCGCGAGGCCGCGGACAAGTTCAGCTTCATCACGGCCGGGGGACGCGTCGAACTGCTCTCGAAGTCGATCTCGCGCTCGGTGCAGTCCGCCCTGGACGACAAGGAGCGCTGGCGCGTTTACCTGTTCTTCTACGCCGCGGCGCTACTCATTCTTTTGGGGTATCTCGCCGCTCGCGTCATTGCCGCGCGGGCCGCGCTCACGGCGGCCAACGAGAGCCTGGAGAAGCGCGTGGTCGAGCGCACCCGGGAGCTGTCCGAGGCGCTCGTGAGGCTCAAGGAATCCGAGGCGCAGCTGGTGCAGAGCGAGAAGATGTCCTCGCTCGGGCAGATGGTGGCGGGCGTGGCCCACGAGATCAACACGCCGCTCGCCTACGTGAAGAACAGCGTGGCCACCGTGCGCGACCGCCTGCCGGAGCTCAAGGACGCGGTGGCGCAGTCCGGGCGCCTGATGGGGCTGCTGCAATCGGACGCCGCCAACCCGGCGGACCTGCAGGAGACCTTCGGCGCCGTGAACGCGCGCCTGGCGCAGCTTCGCGACCACCAGGTTCTGGAAGACCTCGATACGCTCTCCAACGACGGCCTGCACGGCATCGAGCAGATCTCGGAGCTGGTCGTGAACCTGAAGAACTTCTCGCGGCTCGACCGCAGCAAGGTGGCGAGCTTCAACGTGAACGAGGGCATCTCGGCAACTCTCCTCATCGCAAGGCCCCAGCTTCGCGGCGCGCAGGTCGAGCGGCGCTTCGGGGACATCCCGTCGATCACGTGCTCTCCCTCGCAGGTGAACCAGGTGCTGCTCAACCTGGTGACCAACGCCGCCCAGGCCCTCGACAAACCCGACAAGCGGATATCCGTCACCACGCGGCGCGAGGGCGCCGATGCGATCGCGATCGAGGTGGCCGACAACGGCAAGGGCATCGGCGCCGAAACGCTCCCCAGGATCTTCGACCCCTTCTTCACCACCAAGGAGATCGGCAAGGGCACGGGGCTGGGGCTGTCGATCGCCTACAAGATCGTCGCCCAGCACGGCGGGCGGATCGACGTGAGCTCGACAGTGGGCGAAGGAACCGTCTTTACCGTGGTCCTGCCGTTCAAGCCGCCCGCGGAACTCGCGGCGTCCGTGGCGTGAAGCCTTGAAGATCCCCGAGAAAATCGGCAAGTACGCCGTCCAGACGATCCTCGGCAAGGGGGCGACGGGGCTCGTCTTTCGCGGCTTCGATCCCGGCATCAAGCGGCCCGTGGCGCTCAAGGTGATCACCAAGAGCCTGCTCGACCCCGCCGACATCGAGTACGTGATCAGCCGCTTCCGCCACGAGGCCGAAGCCGTCGGGCGCCTCACGCATCCGCGCATCGCCGCGATCTACGACTTCATCGAGACCGACGAGCTCGCCTGCATCGTGATGGAGCTGGTGAACGGCAAGTCGCTCGCGCACCACCTCAAGGAGGTGACGCAGTACGGCTTCAAGGACACCTGGGAGATCATCCGGCAGATGCTCGACGGGCTCGCCTACTCCCACGGACAGGGGGTCATCCATCGCGACCTGAAGCCCGGCAACGTCCTCATCAACGACGACGGACGCATCAAGATCACCGACTTCGGCGTGGCGCGGATCGACACCTCCACGCTCACGGTGATGGGCGACATCGTGGGAACCCCCCATTACATGGCCCCGGAGCAGTTCAGCGGCCTGGAGGCCACCCCGCGCACGGATCTCTACCAGGTCGGGGTGATGCTCTACGAACTGCTCACCGGAACGCGTCCCTTCACCGGCAACAACGTCGAGATCCTGCGCCGCGTGATGAACGATCGCCCTGCCAACCCCTCGACGCACAATCCGAAGGTCACCTGGCAGCTCGACTGGGTGTTGCAGAAGGCGCTCGCCAAGGACCCCTCGGACCGCTTCCAGTCCGCGCGCGAATTCGCCGATGCCCTGAAGGGCGCTCTCGAGGAAAGCCTCGGCGGCCCGCTTGCCACCGCCGCCGCCGCGGCCGGCGCGGCCGGCCCGTCCGGCGCCGCGAGCCTCATGGACAAGGCGCGCCTCATTGCCGGCGCCAGGGACGCGGGCGTGATGGGCGATACGGCCGCCACGGCGGCCTCCGCGTCCACCTTCGCGACGGTGGGCGATTCGAAGAAGGCGCGCGTGCTCTTCGTGGACGATGAAGAGCGGATCCTCAACGCCCTTCGCACCCTTTTCCGCGGCCAGTACCACGTCTTCACCGCCGAGAACGGTGCGCTCGGACTCGAATTCGTGAAGCGCTTCGGCATCCACGTGGTGGTGAGCGACCAGCGCATGCCCAACATGCTGGGCGTGGACCTGCTGCGGCAGGTGAAGGAGCTCTCGCCCAACTCGGTGCGCCTGCTCCTCACCGGCTACTCGGATCTCGCCGCGATCGTGGGCTCGATCAACGAAGGCGAGGTGTTTCGCTTCGTGAAGAAGCCCTGGGACAACGCCGAGATGCAGAAGATCATCGCGGACGCGGTCGCCATCGCGATGGAGCTGGCGGCCGTGCCGCCCGCCTCGCTCGCGCCGCCCGAGCGTATCGACGCCTCGATCCTGGTGGTCGACTCCTCCTCGGCGCTCGCCGACGGGCTCAAGTCCGTCCTGGACGGCGTGGCGCCGATCCGCCTGGTCTCGAGCGCGGAGGACGCGGTGAAGGCGCTCGAGGCCGAAGAGATCGCGCTCATCGTCGCGGACCTTTCCGTGGGGCCTGAGGGGCTCACCACCCTCTTCAAGCTGCTCAAGGCGCAGCACCCGGAGATCCTGTCCATCCTCGTCACCGAATCCTCGGATTCGGAGCTGGTCATCGAGCTCATCAACCAGGCGCAGATCTTCCGCTTCCTGAACAAGCCCATCGACGTGCGCCAGCTTCGCCGCCACATCGATGCGGCCCTCGACAAGTACCGCGCCATCAAGCAGCGCCCCGACCTCGCGCGCCAGCACCAGGTGGCCGAGAGCGTGCAGGCACAGACCTCGCTGTGGGGCGCCAGGCTCTTCGAGCGCATCCGCTCCCTGCCCGACCGCCTCTTCTCGAGAGCGCCGGAGAACCCCTAGGAAAAAGGGGACAGACCCCTTTTCCCGAAAAGGGGTCTGTCCCCTTTTTCTTTAGTAACATCCCGGTCATGACCACGCTCACGAAGGACGATCTCGCGGACCTGAAGCGCGCCAAGTCGCTGCTCGAGAACCCCGGACTTGCCGCCAAGCTTTCCTCGATGCTCGGCTCGCCCGTCGAAAAGGGCATGAAGATGCTCCCGTCCAGGTGGCAGAAAAGCGCGTACAAGGCGACCGAAGGCGCGCTCATGAAGGCGCTGGACGTGGCGGTGACCTCGCTGGGCGAGCGCCCGCGGCTCACGTCGCAGGACAAGTTCCATCGCCTGGCGGCGGCGGCCTCCGGGGCCGCGGGTGGCGCCTTCGGGTTGGCAGCCCTCAGCTGGGAGCTGCCGCTTTCCACCACGCTCATGCTTCGCTCCATCGCGGACATCGCCGCGAGCGAAGGCGAGAACCCCCGCCATATCGACACCAAGCTCGCCTGCCTCACCGTCTTCGCGCTGGGGTCCGGCCGGGACAAGCGCGACGACGCCGCCAATTCGGGATACTTCGCGACGCGCGCGGCCCTTGCCTCGGCCGTCTCGGAAGCTTCGGCGCACCTGGCCAGGAAAGGCCTGTCGAAATCCGGCGCCCCCGCGGTGGTGCGCCTGGTGTCGGCCATCGGCGCCCGCTTCGGCGTGGTCGTCTCCGAGAAGGCGGCCGTGCAGTCCATTCCCATCATCGGCGCAGCCGGCGGCGCGGTCGTGAATACCCTCTTCATCGGGCATTACCAGGACATGGCTCGCGGGCACTTCATCGTCCGCCGCCTCGAGAAAATCCACGGTGCCGAACCCGTGCGCACCGCCTACGCGAAAGTCTGACCATGGCCGCCTACGTCATCGCCGAGATCGACATCACCGACCCCGAGGGCTACAAGGCCTACACCTCGACGGTGCCCGCCACCATCGTGCAGTACGGCGGGCGTTTCATCGTGCGCGGTGGCATGGCGGAGGTTCTCGAGGGTGACTGGCCGCCGCTACGCCGCGTCGTCATCGAATTCCCTTCCACCGAAGCCGCTCGCGCCTGGTGGGATTCGCCGGAATACGCCAGGCCCAAGGCTTTGCGGCGCGCCGCCAGCCGCGGGCGGCTCATCCTCCTCGAAGGATTCGAGGGATAGCAAAAAGGGGACAGGCCCCATTTCCCTTGATTCCGGGAAATGGGGCCTGTCCCCTTTATTGCAGCCGGTTCGTCTTTCTAGCGGCCTTGGCGGAACGACCTGCCCGCAGGCTTGGCCCACGACTTGCCCGCGGGGCGCCGGGCCGGGCCCGACGGCTTCGCGAATCCGCGCGCCTTCGGCTCCAGCCCCGCGATCACGCTGACCGGGATCTGCTGCGCCGTGAATCGCTCGATGGTCTTCACCTGGGCATGCTCGCGCGCGTTGACCAGGCTGATCGCCGTCCCGTTGCGTCCCGCACGGCCGGTGCGGCCAATGCGGTGCACGTAGTCCTCGGCCTGGCGTGGCAGATCGTAGTTGATGACGTGCGAGACGCCCTGCACGTCGATGCCGCGCGCGGCGACGTCGGTCGCCACCAGCACGCGCAGCCCTCCGCGGCGAAGCGCCTGGAGCGTGCGGGTGCGGGCGCCCTGGTTCATGTCGCCATGGAGCGCGGCAGCCGAGAAGCCCTGCGAATACAGGTCACGGGCCAGTTCGTCGGCCGAGCGCTTGGTCGCGGTGAACACGATGGCCTGGTTCATGTCGGCGTCGCGCAGCACGTGGTTCAGCAGCCGGTTCTTGTGGCCCATGTCGTCGGCAAGGTGCAGGCGCTGCGAGATGTTCTCGTGGCGCTCCTGCTGGTTCGAGATCTCGATCCGTGCCGGGTTGCGCAGCAAGGCGCCGGCAAGGCGAACGATGTTCGAATCGAGCGTGGCCGAGAAGAGCAGCGTCTGGCGCGCCGTGGGCATCTTCGCGACGATGGCCTCCAGGTCGTCCTTGAACCCCATGTCCAGCATGCGATCGGCCTCGTCGAGCACGAGCATCTGCAGGCGGGTCAGGTCAACACGCCCGGACTGCATCTGGTCGAGGAGGCGCCCCGGAGTGGCGACGAGGATATCCACGCCGCCCTGAAGCAGGCGGTTCTGCGCCGGGTAGGGCATGCCGCCCACCACGGAGACGGTCTTGATCCGCTTCATGTTGCGGCCGTAGGTTTCGGCGGCTTTCGTGACCTGCATCGAGAGCTCGCGCGTCGGCACGAGCACCAGGACGCGCGGCCCGCGGCCGGCAACCGGATGCGCTTCGGACAGCATCTGCAGCGCAGGCAGCATGAACGCCGCCGTCTTGCCGGAGCCGGTCTGCGAGGAGACCATGAGGTCGCGCCCGGCGAGCGCTTCGGGCACGACGCGCTCCTGCACGGGGGTCGGGTCGGTGTAACCCGCGGCTGCGACGGCGTCGCAGATGGGGGCAGCAAGGCCCAGGGAGTCGAAATTCATTTGCAGTTTTCCCGCGCGTCCATTCCGGTGGGCGCGCCTGTACGGCGATTGCGAAAAAGGCACGCCGCCCGTCGTCGGAAACGGAGTACTCACAACGCCGGTATGGAAAGGGCGCGCGAAGTCGGCAGGCCAAGACACCGGCACCAACCGATTCGCAATCCTTGGGAATTAACCGTGGGGAACTGCAGCAGGAAGAGAGATTTCTCTTCCGGGGAGGTCAGGGACGATGAACGAATGCGATGCGAATTACTGTTTTGCTGCACCGCACAAGCCGCACTATACGCGAAAGATGCCTGATTACCAAGGGAAAATTTAGGGATTTCAGGCCCAGTCCTTCGGGACGAGGAAGTCGGTGATGAGCTTCGCCTCGGGCGTGCCGGCCGCCGGCTTCCAGTCGTAGCGCCACTTCACCACCGGTGGCAGCGACATGAGGATCGATTCCGTGCGCCCACCCGACTGCAGGCCGAAATGCGTGCCGCGATCCCAGACGAGGTTGAACTCCACGTAGCGGCCCCGGCGATAGGCCTGGAAGTCGCGCTCGCGCTCACCGTAGGGAATGTCGCGGCGGCGCTCGACGAGGGGAACGTAGGCCGGCAGGAACGCATCGCCCACGGCGCGCTGGATCGCGAAGCACTGCTCGAAGCCGGGTTCGTTGAAGTCGTCGAAGAAGGTGCCGCCGATGCCGCGCGGCTCGCTGCGGTGCTTGTTGTAGAAGTACTCGTCGCACCACTTCTTGAAGCGCGGGTGGTAGTCCGGTCCGAAGGGCGAGAGCGCCTCACGGTTCACCCGGTGGAAGTGGACGCAGTCCTCCTCGAAGCCGTAGTAGGGCGTGAGGTCCATGCCGCCGCCGAACCACCACACGGCCTTCGCCGGATCGCCGTCCGGTGATTTCGCGGCGAAGAAGCGCACGTTCATGTGCACGGTCGGCACGTAGGGGTTGCGCGGGTGGAAGACGAGCGAAACGCCCATCGCCTCCCACGGGCGCCCCGCGATCTCCGGACGATGAGCGGAGGCCGAGGGCGGAAGGCTCTTGCCCATCACGTGCGAGAAACCCACGCCGCCGCGCTCCAGGAGGTTGCCTTCCTCGATGAGGCGCGACACCCCTCCGCCGCCCTCGGGGCGATCCCACGAATCGCGAAGAAAAGGCTTGCCGTCGAGCTGCGCGAAGCGATCGACGATGCGCTCCTGCAGGCCGGTGAGATAGGTTCCTACCGCGTCGATGTCCATGATTCGCTTTTCCTCACTCCCGACTCCTCTTCCGGGGGAGAGGACCGGGGGAGAGGGTCATTTCCGGTGGATGGCCCGATACCCGATGTCCTTGCGGTACTGCATGCCCTCGAAGCGGATTCCCGCCGCCATTTCGTAGGCGCGGCTGGCGGCGATCTTCACCTTGTCGCCGAGCGCGGTGACGCACAGCACGCGTCCGCCCGCGGTGACCACCTCGCCGTCCCGTTCCGCGGTTCCGGCATGGAAGACATGGCAGTCGTCCGTGCCTCGCGAGAGCCCGGTGATCACGTCGCCCTTCCTCGGCGACCCGGGGTAGCCCTCTGCGGCCAGCACCACGCCCAGGGCCGCGCGGCGATCCCAGTCGGCCTGCGCTTGGTCGAGCGTGCCGTCGATCGCGTGCTCCAGCAGGTCGAGGAAGTCGCTCTTCAGCCGCATCATGATGGGCTGCGTTTCCGGGTCCCCCATGCGGCAGTTGAACTCCACCACGCGCGGCGCGCCATGCGCATCGATCATGAGGCCCGCGTAGAGAAACCCCGTGTAGGGCGTGCCTTCCTTCTCCATGCCCTTGAGCGTGGGCATGATCACTTCGCGCATGGCGTGTGCATGCACCTCGGGCGTGACCACGGGCGCCGGTGAATACGCGCCCATGCCGCCCGTATTGGGGCCGCGGTCGCCGTCGAAGATCCGCTTGTGGTCCTGCGTGGACGCGAACGCGAGCGCGTGCTTTCCGTCGGCCATGACGATGAAGCTCGCCTCCTCGCCGGCCATGAACTCCTCGATGACGACGCGGTGGCCTGCTTCTCCCATGCCGCCGCCGGAGAGCATCATGTCGATCGCCTCGTGCGCCTCCCGGAGCGTCATCGCGACGACGACGCCCTTGCCCGCGGCGAGGCCGTCGGCCTTGATCACGATCGGCGCGCCTTTCTCGTCGAGATGCGCATGCGCCGCGCCGGCGTCCGTGAAGGTGGCGTAGTGCGCCGTCGGAATGCCGTGGCGCGCCATGAAGCGCTTGGCGAAATCCTTGGACGATTCGAGCTGCGCCGCCGCTTTCGTCGGGCCGAAGATCGCGAGCCCCTCGGCGCGGAAGAGATCCACCACGCCCGCGGCCAGAGGCGCCTCCGGCCCCACGACGGTGAGCGCAACCTGCTCGTCCTTCGCGAGCTTCACGAGGTCCGCGTTGGAGGTGACGTCCACGTTCACGAGACCTTCCTCGCGCGCCGTGCCGGCGTTTCCGGGGGCAACCAGGACCTTCGAGACGCGCGGGGAATTCGCCAGCTTCCACGCCAGAGCGTGCTCGCGGCCGCCGGAGCCGATGACGAGAAGCTTCATGGTCCGGGATCGGGCCGGCCGGCCATCAATGCCTGAAATGCCGCATGCCGGTGAACACCATCGCCATGCCGTGCTCGTTGGCGGCGGCGATCACCTCATCGTCGCGCATGCTGCCGCCGGGCTGGATGACGGCCCTCGCGCCCGCCTTCGCCACGACGTCCAGGCCGTCGCGGAACGGGAAAAACGCGTCGGAGGCCGCGACCGAACCGGCGAGCGCAAGGCCCGCGTTCTTCGCCTTCATGGCGGCGATGCGCGTGGAATCCACGCGGCTCATCTGGCCGGCTCCCACCCCCAGCGTCATGCCGTTCGAGCAGAAGACGATGGCGTTCGACTTCACGTACCTGGCCACGCGGAAGGCGAAGACGAGGTCGTTCATCTCGGCCTGCGTGGGCTTCCTCTTCGTCACGTAACGAAGCTCCGCCACGTCGAAGGCATCGGAGGTCTGCACGAGAAGCCCGCCGCCCACGCGCTTCATGTCGAGGCGGTTCAAGTCACGGGCCGCCTCGATCGTGAGCAGGCGCACGTTCTGCTTCGCCGCGAACACCTTCTTCGCCGCCTCCTCGTAGGCCGGCGCGATCACCACTTCGACGAACTGCTTCGAGACCGCCTCCGCCGTGGGCCCGTCCACCGGCCGGTTGAAGGCGATGATGCCGCCGAATGCCGAGGTCGGGTCGGTGAGGAAGGCTCGGCCGTACGCTTCCCGCGGCGACTGGGCGATGGCCACGCCACAGGGGTTGGCGTGCTTGACGATCACGCAGGCAGGCACGTCGAAGGAGCGGCAGCATTCCCAGGCGGCGTCGGCGTCCGCGATGTTGTTGTAGCTGAGCTCCTTGCCCTGCACCTGGCGGAAGCGCGAAAGCGTACCCTTGGCCGGATCGCTTTCCACGTAGAAGGCGGCCGACTGGTGCGGGTTCTCGCCATAGCGCAGCGTCTGCGCGAGCGTGAACTGCAGGTTCAGGCGGCCCGGAAACGCGCGGGCGGCGCCCTTCTCGTCCCTCGCCGTGAGCCACGAGGAGATCATGCCGTCGTACTCGGCGGTGTGGCTGAAGGCCTTGGCGGCGAGCGAATAGCGGTCCGCGAACCCGAGCTTGCCGCCGCTCGCGGCGAGCTTCGTCGCAAGCCCCGCGTAGTCCGCCGGATCGGTGACGATGGCCACGAACGCGTGGTTCTTGGCCGAAGCCCTCACCATGGCGGGGCCGCCGATGTCGATGTTCTCGATGGCATCCATCATCGTGCAGCCGGGCTTCGCCACGGTCTGCGCGAACGGGTAGAGGTTCACCACCACCATGTCGATGGGCGGGATGCCGTGCTGCTTCATGGCCGCCACGTGCTCGGGGAGGTCGCGGCGGGCGAGGATGCCACCGTGGACCTTCGGGTGCAGCGTCTTCACGCGGCCGTCCATCATCTCGGGGAAGCCGGTGTAGTCGCCCACCTCGATGACGGGCAGGCCGGCGGAAGCGAGAAGCTTCGCGGTACCGCCCGTGGAGAGGAGCTCGACGCCGTGCGAGGCCAGGGCCTTCGCGAATTCGACGACGCCGGACTTGTCGGAGACGCTGATCAGCGCCCGTTGGATTCTGATGAGGTCGGCTGGCATTTTGTCGTCCCCGCGCAGGCGGGTACCCCGGTCCGGAAATGTGGGCCCCGCTGGGACGGAGCGGAAACTTCAGTCGATGCCGTGTTCCTGCAGCTTCTTGCGCAGCGTGTTGCGGTTGATGCCGAGCAGCTCGGCCGCGCGGGTCTGGTTGCCCTGCGCGTGGTTCATGACCACCTCGAGGAGCGGCTTCTCGACGGCGTTCACGACCATGTTGTAGATGCCGCAGGGCTTCTCGCCGTCGAGGTCCTTGAAGTACTGCTTCATCATCTTGCGCACGGTCGAGGACAGGTCGTTCTCGCGCTCGGCGGTTTCCGCCCTGGCGGCGGATCGGGCTTGGGTTCTAGGCTGCAAGGGCCACCTCATCATCGTATTCGAGACGCGGCGAACGCTCGGAGAGGCCGTCGAAGAAGAGGCGGACGGCCGCGAGCTGTTCACCCGAGGACTGGAGCTGATTCATGCGGGCGCGGAAAAGGGCGGAGTTCTTGAGCCCCTTCGTGTACCAGGCGATGTGCTTGCGGGCGACGCGCGAGCCGCGCTCGACCCCATAGAAGGCGTAGAGGTCGTCCAGGTGCCCGAGCAGCACCTCGCGGATCTCCGCGACCTCGGGGGGCGCCAGCTTCCCGCCCGTCTTCAGGTAGTGGTCGATCTCGCGGAAGATCCAGGGGCGGCCCTGGGCCGCGCGGCCGATCATGACGGCATCCGCGCCCGTGTACTCGAGCACGTGCTTCGCCTTCTCGGGAGAATCGATGTCGCCGTTGGCCATCACCGGAATGCCGACCGATGCCTTGACCGCCCTGATGGTGTCGTACTCGGCGTCTCCCGTGTACATGCAGGCGCGCGTGCGGCCGTGCAGGGCGATGGCGGCGATGCCGCTTTGCTCGGCGATGCGCGCGATCGTGAGGGCGTTGCGGTTCTCGGTGCTCCAGCCGGTGCGGAACTTGAGGGTGACCGGGACCTGGACCGCCCTCACCACCGCCTCGACGATGCGCGCGACCAGCGGCTCGTCGCGCAGGAGCGCCGATCCCGCGGCCACGTTGCAGATCTTCTTGGCCGGGCAGCCCATGTTGATGTCGATGATCTGCGCGCCCCGGTCCACGTTGTATTTCGCCGCCTCGGCCATCATCGCGGGGTCCGACCCGGCGATCTGGATCACTTTGGGCTCGACTTCTCCCTCGTGGTTTCCGCGGCGGATCGTCTTCTCCGAGCCCCACAGCAGGGAATTGGAGGCGACCATCTCGGAGACCGCCATGCCCGCGCCCATCTTCTTGCACAGGCTGCGGAATGGCCGGTCCGTCACGCCCGCCATGGGCGCGACGATGAGATTGTTGCGAAGGGAAATGGGTCCGATCTTCACGGCGTTTGTAATCGGTATGTGAGCCGCGGAAAAGGCGCCCATTTTATACGCAGTCGCGGCCTCGACAAACTATTTTTGAATCGTGCGTTGCCGATTGGCGACAGATTCTGCGCGAAGTCAAGCGCCCGCGTTTTTCATTCGCAAGTTCAAGAAGCATGCCACCTGAAAAGAGGAAAAAGAGGGACAGACCCCATTTCCGGAAAAGGGGTCTGTCCCCTTTTTCTAGTTTGTCTCTGGGGCGCGTCCCTTGGCGCCGAAGCCGCCGCCGCCCGGCGTTTCGATGACGAAGACGTCGTTCGGCCCGACCTGGGTTTCGTCCGCGAAGCCCAGGTCGGTTCGCGAGCCATCCGCACGCTCGACCCAGTTGCGGCCGACCTCGCCCGGCAAGCCGCCCGCCATGCCGTAGGGCGGCACGCGCCGGTGCCCCGCGAGGATCGCGGCCATCATGGGCTCGAGGAAGCGGACGCGCCGCGTCGCCCCGTTGCCGCCGTTCCACCGCCCCTGCCCGCCGCTGCCGGCCCGGATGGAGTGCGAATCCACCCGCACCGGATAGCGCCACTCGAGGACCTCGGGGTCGGTCAGGCGCGAGTTGGTCATGTGCGCCTGCACCGTGTCGGTGCCCGGGAAGCCGGGGCCGGCGCCGGTTCCGCCCGAGATCGTCTCGTAGTACTGGTAGGTGTCGTTGCCGAAAGTGAAGTTGTTCATCGTGCCGTAGGAGGCCGCCATGACGCCCAGCGCCCCGTAGAGCGCATCGGTGATGCACTGCGAGGTCTCGACGTTGCCGGCCACCGTCGCCGCGGGCGGACGCGGGTTGAGCATCGAGCCTTCGGGAATTCGCACCTCCAGGGGCTTGAGGCACCCGGCGTTGAGCGGGATGTCGTCGTCCACGAGGGTGCGGAACACATAGAGCACCGCGGCATAGACCACCGCCGAGGGCGCGTTGAAGTTGCTCTCGAGCTGCGCGCTCGAGCCGGCAAAGTCGATCACGGCGCTGCGTCGGTCGGCGCCGATCGAGATCTTCACGCGGATGACGGCCCCGTTGTCCATCTCGTAGGCGAATTCCCCGTCCTTCAGCACGCCGATCACGCGCCGCACGCATTCCTCGGCATTGTCCTGGACGTGCTTCATGTACGCCTTCACGACGTCGAGGCCGAAGTGGGCCACCATGCGGCGCAGCTCCTGGACCCCCTTTTCGTTGGCGGCGACCTGGGCCCGGAGGTCGGCGATGTTCTGGTCGGGGTTGCGCGCGGGCCACGTCGCCGAGGCCAGCAGGCGGCGCATTTCGCCCTCGAGCATCTTGCCGTCCTCGACCAGCTTCACGTTGTCGAGGAGGACGCCCTCCTCCTCCACCGTCTTGGAGAACGGCGGCATCGATCCGGGAGTGATGCCCCCGATGTCGGCATGGTGACCGCGCGAGCCGACGTAGAACAATGGCGCGGGGACGGTCCCCGCCTCATGGGGACTGTCCCCATGCCGCTCGGGGTATACCGGCGTGATGACGGTTACGTCCGGCAGGTGCGTCCCGCCGTTGTACGGATCGTTCAATACGTAGACGTCGCCCGGCTTCATCTTCCCGGCGTTCTTCGCGATCACCGTCTTGATCGACTCGCCCATGGAGCCCAGGTGGACGGGCATGTGCGGGGCGTTGGCGATGAGGTTGCCCTCGGCATCGAAAAGCGCGCAGGAGAAATCGAGCCGCTCCTTGATGTTGACCGAGTAGGCCGTCTGGGCGAGGCGCACGCCCATCTGCTCGGCGATGGACATGAAGAGGTTGTTGAACACCTCGAGCATCACCGGGTCGGCGTGGGTGCCGGCCGCGTAGCGCACCGTCCGCGCCACGACGCGCCTGAGCACGAGATGGTCGAGCGCGGTGACCTCGGCCTCCCAGCCGGGCTCCACCACCGTCGTCGCGTTCTGCTCGGCGATGATCGCCGGGCCCGCTACGCGCTGGCCGGGGACCAGCGCCTCCCTCACGAAGACCGGGGTGCGGTGCCGCTCGCCGCCGCTCGTCATTTCCACGTGCTCCGCCGGGTGCGCCGGGCCGCGACCTGCCGCATGGGCGGGGGGGCTTTCCCGCGGCGCGTCGGACTTGCCCACCGCTTCGACGGATACCGCCTCGGCGATTAGCGCGCGGTCGGGCATGAGGAAACTGAAGCGGGCGCGGTAGAGCCGCTCGAAATCCGCGCGCATCGCCTCCGGCGCTCCGAGGGGCACCGCGAGCGAGGAGTCCGTGCCCTCGTACTTGAGGTGCACGCGCTTGTCGACCCGCTCCACCGCGCAGCCCTGCTCCTCCAGCTCGCCCGCGCAGCCCTTCGCCAGGCGCCCCGTCCTTTCGGCCAGTTCGTCCGCCGCGCCCTCGATGCGGCACTCCACCGCCTCCTCGCGCAGCGCGCGCACCTGCGCGAGGCCCATCCCGTAGGCGGAGAGCACGCCAGCCAGCGGGTGGATGTAGACCTGCGTCATGCCCAGCTCGTCCGCCACGAGGCAGGCGTGCTGCCCGCCTGCGCCCCCGAAGCACTGGAGCGTGTATTCGGTCACGTCGTGCCCGCGCTGCACGCTGATGAACTTGATGGCGTTGGCCATGTTGGCCACGGCGATCCTGAGGAATCCCTCCGCCAGTTGTTCCGTCGACTGCGGCCTGCCCGTGGCTGTCCCGATCTCGCCGGCCAGCGCCGCGAACTTCTCGCGCACGACGCCGGCATCGAGCGGCTCGTCGCCCCGGACCCCGAACACCTTCGGAAAGTACTCGGGGTGGATCTTGCCCAGCATCACGTTGCAGTCGGTGACCGCCAGCGGGCCCCCGCGCCGATAGCACGCCGGCCCGGGGTTGGCGCCCGCGGAGTCGGGTCCCACGCGCTGGCGCTGCCCGTCGAAATGCAGGATCGAGCCGCCGCCCGCGGCGATGGTGTGGATGGCCATCATGGGCGCGCGCATGCGCACGCCGGCGACCAGCGTGTCGAATTCACGCTCGAGTTCCCCGGCGTAGTGCGACACATCGGTCGACGTGCCCCCCATGTCGAAGCCGATCACCTTCGGGAAGCCCGCGAGTTCCGCCGTCTTCACCATGCCCACGATGCCGCCCGCCGGCCCGGAGAGGATCGAGTCCTTCCCCTGGAAGCGGTGCGCGTCCGTGAGCCCGCCGGAGGACTGCATGAACATGAGGCGCGCGCGCGGCAACTCCCCCGCCACCTGGTCCACATAACGCCTGAGGATCGGCGAGAGATAGGCGTCCACCACCGTCGTGTCCCCGCGCGAGACGATTTTCATGAGCGGGCTCACGGCGTGCGATACCGAGACCTGGGGGAAGCCCGCCTCGCGGGCGAGCGCCGCCACCCGCGCCTCGTGCGCGGGATAACGGTAGCCGTGCATGAAGACGATGGCGATGGATCGGAAGCCCTCGGCGAACGCCGCCGCCAGGTCGCGCCGCGCGAGCGTCTCGTCGAGCGGCTTGACGAGCTCGCCGTGCGCCCCCACGCGCTCGTCCACCTCGACCACCTTGCGGTACAGGAGCTCGGGCAGGCGGATGTGGCGGTCGAAGATGCGCGGGCGGTTCTGGTAGGCGATGCGAAGCTGGTCGCGGAAGCCGCGCGTGATGAAGAGCACCGTGGACTCGCCCTTGCGTTCCAGGAGGGCGTTCGTCGCGACCGTGGTGCCCATCTTCACCGCCTCGATGCGCTCGACGGGGATGGGTTCGCCGGACTTCACGCCCAGGAAGTGGCGGATGGCGGCGATGGCCGCGTCGCGATAGCGCTCCGGATTCTCGGAGAGCAGCTTGTGCGTGGCGATGGTGCCGTCGGGACGGCGCGCGACCACGTCGGTGAACGTGCCGCCGCGATCGATCCAGAATTGCCAGCGGCCGGGAATGTTCGCGCTCATGGGAGGGCCTTGCGAGGAGGCGCCAATTTGGCCTCCCCACCCCTGCCTGTCAATCGGATTGACAACGGGCTTGTCCGGTAGCTACCGTTCGGGTGCTTCGACCCCCTTCCGGAGAACCCCGATGAGAATCCTTCACGCCCTGCCGGGCGCCCTGGCGCTGGCCGTTTGCCTCGGCGCCGCCGCCCAGACCAAGTGGGACATGCCCACGCCCTACGCCGCCACCAACTTCCACACGGAGAACATCGTCCAGTTCGCGGCCGACGTGGACAAGGCCACCGGCGGCAAGCTCAAGATCACGGTGCACCCCGCCGCCTCCCTCTTCAAGGCGCCCGAGATCAAGCGCGCCGTGCAGGGAGGACAGGCGCAGATCGGCGAGCTCATCATCTCGGGCTATTCGAACGAGGACCCGATCTTCGGCCTCGACTCGATCCCCTTCCTCGCCACCAGCTACGCCGAATCGGCGAAGCTCTGGAAGGTCTCGAAGAAGGCGATCGAGGAGCGCTTCGCGAAGCAGGGCATGATGATCCTCTACTGCGTGCCGTGGCCGCCGCAGGGCATCTACTCCACGAAGCCCCTCAACTCCATCGCCGACATGAAGGGCCTCAAGCTTCGCGCCTACAACCCCATGATTTCGCGCATCGCCGAGCTGGCGGGTGCCCAGCCCGTCACCATCCAGGCCGCCGAACTCGCGCAGGCCATGGCCACGGGCGCCGTCAACGCGAACATCACCTCCGGCTCCACCGGATACGACACGAAGGCGTGGGAGGTGGTGAAGAACTACTACGACACGCAGGCCTGGTTGCCCAAGAACCTCGTCTTCGTCAACAAGAAGGCGTACGACGCGCTCGACAAGGCTTCCCAGGAGGCGCTGCTCACGGCCGCCGCGGCGGCGCAAACCCGCGGCTGGAAGATTTCCGAGGAGAAGACCGTGTTCTACCTCGGCGAACTCAGGAAGCACGGCATGAACGTGGCCCCGCCCTCGGCACAGCTCAAGGCCGACTTCCAGAAGATCGGCGCGACGATCACCGAGGAGTGGCTGAAGACCGCGGGGCCGGACGGCAAGGCGATCATCGACGCATACAAGAAGTGATGCGAAAGAGCGCCCTCACCCCCGACCCCGTCTCCGGCGGAAAAGGGAGGCGCTTTTCTCCCTCTACCTCCGGGAGAGGGCCGGGGTGAGGGTGCGCAAGGCGCTCGATCGGCTTTACGACGCCGCTGCCTGGGTCGCGGCGTTTTTCATGGTGGGCGTGCTCCTGATGGTGCTCGCGAGCGTGGTCGGGCGCCTGGCCGGGTTCAACCTGCGCGGCTCCGACGCCTACGCGGGCTATTGCATGGCCGCCGCGGCCTTTCTCGCGCTGGCGCACACGCTCAAGCGCGGCGAGCACATCCGCGTGAGCCTCTTCCTCGAACGCTTCGGGCAGCGCGTTTCCCGCGCCCTCGAGCTCTGGTCCCACGCCGCGGGCAGTTGCTTTTGCCTGGTGCTGGCGCTCTTCTGCGTGCGCCTCGTCTGGCAGTCGTACACGTTCAATGACGTGTCGCAGGGAAACGATGCCACCCCTCTCTGGATTCCGCAGATCGCGATGGCGGCCGGGGCGATCGTGCTTGCCGTGGCGATGCTCGATGACTTCGTGCTGCACGTCCGCCGTCGCCATCCTCGCACCAGCGCGGAGGCCAGGGCGGAACTGAAGCTCATGGAGTAGCGCCGGATGGACTTCCTCATCACCGCCGTCCTCATCGCCTTCCTCTTCGCGCTGCTCGCGAGCGGAGTGTGGATCGGTCTCGCGCTCCTGGGGGTGGCCTGGATCGGCATGGAGCTCTTCACCAGCCGCCCCGTGGGCGACGCCATGGCCGTCACGGTGTGGGGCTCGATGTCCTCCTGGACGCTCACGGCGCTGCCGCTCTTCCTCTGGATGGGCGAGATCCTGTTCCGAACGAAGCTCTCCGAGGACATGTTCCGCGGCCTCGCGCCGTGGCTGCAGAAGATCCCGGGGCGGCTCCTGCACGCCAACATCATCGGCTGCACGATCTTCGCCGCGGTGTCGGGCTCCAGCGCGGCCACGTGCGCCACCATCGGCAAGATGACGCTGCCCGAACTCAAGCGGCGGGGCTATCCGGAGGACATGACCATCGGGACGCTGGCCGGCGCGGGGACGCTGGGGCTCCTCATCCCGCCCTCGATCATCATGATCGTCTACGGCGTGACGGCCGAGGTCTCGATCACCAAGCTCTTCATCGCGGGCGTGCTGCCGGGACTGCTGCTGGCCGGGCTCTTCATGGGCTACACCGTCGTGTGGTCGCTCCTGAATGCCGGGCGTATCCCGCCGGCGGATGCGCCGTTGTCTTTCCTGCAGAAGATCTCCACGTCGCGCCACCTCATCGGCCCGGTCGCCCTCATCGCGCTGGTGCTGGGGTCCATCTACGTCGGCGTCGCGACGGCGACCGAGGCCGCGGCGCTGGGTGTGGTGGGCTCGCTCGCGCTGTCATGGACGCAGGGCTCGATGAACCGGCGCGTGTTCGGCGAGAGCCTCATGGGCGCCACGCGCCTTTACTGCATGATCGCGCTGATCCTCGCGGGCGCGGCCTTCCTCACGCTCTCCATGGGCTACATCGGCCTGCCGCGCCACCTGGCGGAATTCATCACCGGCCTGGGCCTGTCGCCCTTCTGGCTGCTCGCCTGGTTGATGGTGTTCTTCATCGTCCTGGGCTGCTTTCTCGACGGCATCTCCATGGTCGTGCTCACCATGGGGGTGATCCTGCCCACCATCGAGAAGGCCGGGCTCGACCTCATCTGGTTCGGCGTCTTCATCGTGCTGGTGGTGGAGATGGCGCAGATCACCCCGCCCGTGGGCTTCAACCTCTTCGTGCTGCAGGGCATGACGAAGAAGCAGATCCCGTGGATCGCGCGCGTGACCCTCCCGCTCTTCCTGCTGATGGTGGTTGCCGTCGGGCTGATCTACTTCTTCCCCGGCATCGTCACCTGGCTGCCCTCGAAGATGGGGAACTGAAAAGGGGACAGACCCCTTTTTTTCAGTTCCCCTCGCCGAAGAGGCGCGCGAGTTCCACCGCGCTCTTGACACCCATCTTCTCGAAGACGCGCGCGCGGTAGACCTCGACCGTCCGCATCGCGATTCCCAGCCGGTCGGCGATCACCTTGTTGTAGTGCCCCTCGACGATGAGGTCGAGCACCTCGCGTTCCCGGGACGTGAGGGTGGCCAGCCGTTCCTCGCGAAGGAATGCCTCGCGGGCCGCGTCGAGGCGCCGCCGCGACTCGTCGAGCGCGGCCACGAGCCGGTCCACGAGAGAATTGTCGTTGAACGGCTTCTCGACGAAGTCGAACGCGCCCTGCTTGAGCGCCTCCACCGCCATGGGCACGTCGCCGTGCCCGGTGAGGAAGACCACCGGCCACGCGGAAAACCGGCCCTCGGAGCGCACGCGCTCGAAGAGTTCGGTGCCGCTGATCCTGCCCATGCGCACGTCGAGCAGCACCGCCGCGGGGGCGGCTGGGTCGGCCTCGCCGGTCGCGAGGTAGGCGAGGAAATCCTCTCCCGAGGCAAAGGCTCGGCAATCGAGGTCGCGCGAGCGCAGCAGCCACGCCAGCGCGTCGCGGATCGGTTCCTCGTCGTCGACGACGTGGATCATGGGGCGGGGAAATGCATGCGAAATTCCGTGCCCAGGTCGAGCCGCTCGAAGCCCAGCCGCCCCCCGTGCGCCTCCACGATGGAGCGGCAGATGGAAAGCCCCATGCCCATGCCGTCGGGCTTGGTGGTGAAGAAGGTCGAGAAGAGCTGGCCCGCCACGGAGTCGGGGATGCCGGCGCCGTAGTCCCGCACCACGATGCACGCGCCGCCGCCCTCGCCCGGCTTCGCGCCGATCACGAGCAGGCGCCGGCCCGGCTCGACCTCGGCCATGGCCTCGATCGCGTTTCGCGTGAGGTTCAGGATCACCTGCTCCAGCATCACCGCATCGCCGACGATGGCGGGCACCCCGGGCTCCGACTGGACGCTGATCTGGACCTCCGAGCGGCGCGCCTGCAGTTCGACCAGCGCGCGGCACTCCTCGATGAGTTTCGCGGCCTCCAGCACCGCGCGCTGCGGCTCCCGCTTCCTCACGAACTCGTGCACGCGCCGGATCACCTGGCCGGCGCGCTGCGCCTGCTGGCTCGCCTTGGCGAGAGCGGGCCCCAGTTCCTCCGCGGTCGCGCCCCCGCGCTCGATGAGGTTGAGGGACCCTGCCAGGTAGCTCGCGATGGCCCCGAGAGGCTGGTTGAGCTCGTGGGCGAGCGACGAGGCCATCTCCCCCATCGTGGTGAGGCGCGCGGCCGTCTGCAGTCGCTCGTGCTGCACGCGCTCCCGCTCCTCGGCCTGCTTCTCCTCGGTCGCGTCGATGATGGAGCTCATCCAGCCGGTCTGCCGGCCGTCGGCGTCGCGCAGCGGCGCGTCGTAGATGACCACGGGGAAGCGCTCCCCGTTCGCGCGCTGGAAGACCGTCTCGAAAGGCGCCGTGCTCGCCTGCCCCGACAGCACCTCCTCGACGCGGCGCCGGTATTCGTCCGTGCGCTCCGGAATCCAGTAGGGCATCGGCGGACCGTACCCCACGAGCCCCTCTTCGGGAAGCCCCACCATACGGCAGAAAGCGGGGTTCACGAAGGTCACCCGCCCGCCGAGGTCGCGCGCCCGCAGGCCGATCACGGCCGAATCCCCCATCGCCCGGCGGAACGCCACCTCCTCGCGCAGTCGGTGCTCGGCGGCGACGCGGCGCTGCACATCGCGCCACAGCGCCCACAGGCTCCAGAAGAGCAGGAGCGCAAGCACCACGGTGCCGCCGCGGATCACGTTGGTGATCCAGTCGGGCGGCCCCTTGAGGCTGTTGGTGCCGAGGATGAGCGTCGAGCCGGGGATCTCGAGCGGCGCCTGGTGGGTGTACACCCCGCGTCCCCGGCCGGCCGATGCCCGGCGCGCGCGGACGGTGCCGGTCACGTCGCCGATCGTCACTTCATGGGACTGCGCGAAGGACCAGGGCACCATTTCCTCGAGCAGGCGCTCGAGCCAGTAGACCGCCACGAGGAAGGTGCGCGGCTCGCCATTGACCGGTGCCACCAGCACGAGCCCTGCACCCCACGGCGCCGCGAATGGCGCGCTGAATACCGCCTCGCCCTCGCGCAGGGCGCGCGCCATGGCAGCCTCGATCACGGCGGGCGGAACGGCGTCCAGGGGGTCCATGCTCGCGAATGACGGATCGGTGAGGCTCATCGATGGCGCGAGCGTCGGTCCCGTCCATGCCACCACGAGGGATTCGCGTCCGCGGCGCAGGAAGACCTGCAGCCGTGCCTCGAGCGCGGCGCGGGAAAGCCGCTTGTTGCCCTGGTCCGCGGCGATCAGGCCCAGGGCCTCCGCCTCGCGCTCGAACTGGAACTGCAGCGACTGCCTCACCCACAGGGAGTCGGTCACGAGCTCGTTCTGCGCCTCGGCGCGTTCCTGGGAATCGGACAGGGTCAGGAGAAACGAGGTCGCGCCAAGAAGGAGAATCACGATCGCACCCGGAATCCACCATCGGAGACGGCGCCAGAACCGGGCCGCAGGCGTGGGTGCAACGGCCGCCGTTACGGGGGCGGGCGCAGGAGCGGGCGACGGTGCGGCAGCGATCGACACCCGCCTATCCTCGCGCCCCGGCAGCGGGCTGTAAACGGCCATGTGGAAGTCCACACTGCCCGGCGCCCGGAAAAGACGACAGGATGCGACCGTCACGGCCCGGCTTTCCCGGGCTCGGCTTTTCACTGGAGGAGGAGACAATCATGAAGCGCAGGACTCTCATCGCCGCGGCCATCTCGGCCGCATTCATGCTCGCGGGTGGCACCGCATTCGCTCAGCAGCCCATCGTCATCAAGTTCAGCCACGTCGTCGCCAATGAAACGCCCAAGGGCAAGGGCGCCGACTACTTCAAGAAGATCGCCGAGGAGCGCACCAAGGGCCGCGTGAAGGTCGAGGTTTACCCCAACAGCCAGCTGTACAAGGACAAGGAGGAAATGGAGGCCCTGAGCCTGGGCGCGGTGCAGATGCTCGCCCCGTCGCTGGCCAAGTTCGGCCCGCTGGGCGTGCCCGCCTTCGAGGTCTTCGACCTGCCCTATATCTTCGACAACTACGAGGAATTGCACAAGGTGACGACGGGCCCGGCGGGCGCGGCGCTCCTCGCCCGGCTCGAACCCAAGGGCATCAAGGGCCTCGCATATTGGGACAACGGCTTCAAGGTGATGAGCGCCAACAAGGCGCTCAAGATGCCGGCCGACTTCAAGGGCCTCAAGATGCGCATCCAGTCCTCCAAGGTGCTCGACGCCCAGATGCGCGCGCTCGGCGCCAACCCGCAGGTGATGGCCTTCTCGGAGGTGTACCAGGCGCTGCAGACGGGCGTGGTGGACGGCACGGAGAACCCGCCCTCCAACCTCTATACCCAGAAGATGCACGAGGTGCAGAAATTCGTCACCCTCTCCAACCACGGCTACCTCGGGTACGCGGTCATCGTGAACAAGAAGTTCTGGGACAGCCTCCCCGCCGACATCCGCACCACGCTCGAAGGCGCCATGAAGGACGCGACCAAGTACGCCAACGACATCGCCAAGAAGGAGAACGAGGAAGCGCTCGAGGCGGTGAAGAAGAGCGGCAAGTCGCAGTTCATCACGCTCACGCCCGAAGAGAAGAAGGCCTGGAAGAAGGCGCTGGTGAAGGTGCACCAGGAATCCGAAGCGCGCATCGGCAAGGACCTGATACAGTCCATCTACAAGGAAACGGGCTTCGACCCGTCCAAGCTGTAGCAAGTCAGGCGGGGCGGCGCCATGCCGCCCCCGCTGCGGCAGGGGAGGAGGAGAACAGCGATGCTTAAGGTGCTCGATCACCTCGAGGAGTGGCTCATCGCGCTCCTCATGGCCTCGGCGACGATCATCATCTTCGTGGCGGTCGTGCATCGCTACGCCACGGGCATCCCCATCCCAGGCCTGCAGGACCGGCTCCTGGCCATCAACATGAGCTGGGCGCAGGAGCTGTGCATCTACATGTTCGTGTGGATGGCCAAGTTCGGCGCCGCCTACGGCGTGCGCACGGGCATCCACGTGGGCGTGGACGTCTTCATCAACCAGCTTGGAGGCAGGAAGCGCGCCTTCTTCGTGCTCTTCGGCCTGCTCGCGGGGGCGCTCTTCACCAGCATCGTCGCGACGCTCGGCGCGCACTTCGTCTGGGAGATGGCGCACACCGACCAGGTCTCCCCGGACCTCGAGGTACCCGCCTGGATCCCGTATCTCGCGATTCCGCTGGGCTCCTCGCTCATGTGCTTCCGCTTCCTGCAGGTGGCCTGGGCGTTTTTCCGCACGGGCGAACTACCGCACCACGACCACGGCCACGTCGAGGGCGTGGACGAGGTGACGGTCGAGGACATCATCCCGGTGATGGTCACGCCCGACCTGCATCCGAAGGAAGTGCTGCCCAGGAACAGGGACGGAGGCAAGCCGTGAACGCGACCATCATCTTTGTGCTGCTCTTCGGCCTCATGCTCACGGGCATGCCCGTGTCCATCTCGCTCGGCCTCACGGTGCTTTCGTTCCTGTTCTTCATGACGGACGTTCCGGTGGAGGCCGTGGCGCTCAAGCTCTTCACCGGCATCGAGAAGTTCGAGATCATGGCGATCCCGTTCTTCATCCTGGCGGGCAACTTCCTCACGCACGGGGGAGTCGCGCGGCGGATGATCAACTTCGCCACCTCCATGGTCGGACACTGGCGGGGCGGCCTGGGGCTGGGCGCGGTCGTCGCCTGCGCGCTCTTCGCCGCCATCTCCGGATCCAGCCCGGCCACCGTGGTCGCTATCGGCTCCATCCTGCTGCCCGCGATGGTGAAGGCGGGCTATCCGAAGCGCTTCGGCGCAGGCGTCATCGCCTCCGCGGGGGGGCTCGGCATCCTCATCCCACCGTCGATCGTGATGGTGATGTACGCGGTGTCCACGAACAGCTCCATCGGCGCGCTCTTCATGGCGGGGGTCATCCCGGGAATCGTGCTGGCCTCGATGCTGCTGGGCACGACCTGGTACCGCGCCTGGAAGAACAACTATCCCCGCGAGCCGAAGCGCTCCTGGAAGGAGCGCCTGCACGCGTTCCGCGAATCGGTCTGGGGCCTGCTGCTGATCGTGGTGGTCATGGGCGGCATCTACACCGGCATCTTCACGCCGACCGAGGCGGCCGCCATGAGCGCGGTATACGCGTTCTTCGTGGCCGTGTTCGTGTACAAGGACATGCGCCTGAAGAACGTACGCAAGGTGCTCATCGACTCGGCCAACATGTCGGCGATGCTGCTCTACATCATCACCAACGCGGTGCTCTTTTCCTTCCTGCTCACCAACGAGAACATCCCGCAGGCGATCGCGGAATGGATGGTGTCGCAGGGCCTGGGCATGATCGGGTTCCTGCTCTTCGTGAACGTCCTGCTGCTGCTCATGGGCAACATCATGGAGCCCTCGTCGATCATCCTGATCACGGCGCCCATCCTGTTCCCGATCGCGATGAAACTGGGAGTCGATCCGGTTCACTTCGGCGTGATGATCACGGTGAACATGGAAATCGGCATGATCACGCCACCCGTGGGGCTGAATCTCTATGTGGCGAGCGGCATCACGAAGATGGGCATCACCGAGCTCACGATCGCCGTGTGGCCATGGCTCGTGACCATGCTCGTCTTCCTCGTGATGGTCACCTACTGGCCGCCGCTGTCGATCTGGCTGCCGAAGACGCTGGGACTCATGTAGCCGCACGGGGGCCGGATCGGCCGGAGCAGCGGATGACGAAACGAGGATCCATGAAGCTCATATCGCACCATGCCGCGGCGCTCGTCGCCGCCCTGTGCCTCGCCCCGGCGGCCATCGCGGCTCCGGCGCCCGGCGTCACCTCCGGCGAGATCGTGATCGGGCAGGACATCGACCTCACCGGCTCGATCGCCGTGCGCATGAAGCCGCTGATGGCCGCGGCGGACGCCTACATCGAGCGCGTGAACGCGGCCGGCGGCGTCCACGGCCGCAGAATCAAGGTGATACGCACCGACAGCGCCAACAAGCCCGACCGCACGAAGGAGAACGTGAAGACCCTCGTCGAGCGCGAGCGCGTTTTCGCGATGTGGGGCATCTCCGGCACCGGCAATGTGGCGGTGGCCCTGCCCTATCTCACCGAGCGCGGCGTCCCCCTCGTGGGGTCGACGTCCGGCGCGGACAGCTTCTACGCCGCGACCCACCCGATGCTCATCAACATGAAGGCCGGCTACGGCGACGAGATCCGGCGCATGGCGCGGCACCTGAACGACACCTACATGAAGCGAGTCGGCGTGATCTACCTCGACAACGGGTTCGGCCGCCAGGCCTTCAAGTCCGCCGAGATCGCGTTGAAGGAAAGCGGCCTGGAGATGGTGGCGGTGGCGAAGGTCAAGGAGGACAGCTCGGACCTCCCGCAGGCCGTGCAGGCGGTTAGCAAGGCAACGCCCTCGGCGGTGATGCTGCTCACGCTCTCCGGGCCCGCGCCGAAGCTGATCGAGGAATACCTCAAGTCGGGAGCGCGCCCGCAGTTCCTCGCCCTGTCCATCGTCGCCACGGACGCGCTGTACAAGGCCATCGGCGACAAGGCCCGCGGGATCATCGTGACACAGGTCGTGCCGTTTCCCTTCGACCGCAGCGTGGCCATCTCGCGCGAGTACGGCGAGCTCATGCGGGCCAAGGGCGTGACCGAGGTCTCGCATTCGGGCATGGAAGGCCTCATCCTCGCCAAGGGCCTCGTCGATGGCCTGCGGGCGGCGGGCAAGGACCTCACGCGCGAGCGCCTAATCCGCGCCTTCGAGAGCATGCGCGACCATGACCTCGGCGGCTACAAGCTCTCCTTCTCGCCCACGGACCACAACGGCAGCAAATTCATCGAGATCACGATGATCGGCCGCGACGGCAAGCTCGTTCGCTAGGGACCGGCCGCAGCCGGTCCCGTACGCGGCGCAATGGCGGGCCGTCGCCTCCCCTTCGCAGTCCCATGTGCCTCATCGCGATCGCCTGGCAGGCCCATCCGGAATTCCCGCTGATCGTCGCGGCCAACCGCGACGAATGGCGCGACCGGCCCGCGGTGCCGGCGCACTGGTGGCAGGACCAACCGCAGCTGCTGGCCGGGCGCGACCTGCAGGCGGGCGGCACGTGGATGGGGGTCACGCGCGGCAGGCGCTTCGCCGCGGTGACGAACTTCCGCGATCCGTCCGAGCGGCGCTCGACGGCGCTTTCCCGGGGCACCCTCGTGGCGGAGTTCCTGCTCGGCACGCAGGACCCGGCGCGATATCTCGCCGATCTCGCCAGCCGCGCCGGCCGGTACAACGGCTTCAATCTCCTCGTGGGAGACGAACGCTCGCTCCTCTACTTCGGCAGCCGCGAGGCCGAGGTGCGCGCGGTGGAGCCCGGCGTGCATGCGCTATCGAACCACCTTCTCGACGAGCCGTGGCCGAAGGTATCGAAGGCACGCGAGGCGATGCGAAAGGCGATCGGCGATGGTGACGAACCGCTCTTCGCCATGCTCTCGGACACGGCCACGGCCCCCGATTCGCAGCTTCCCGACACCGGCGTGGGCCTGGAGCGCGAGCGCATGCTTTCGCCCGTGCTCATCGCTGGCGCCGAGTACGGCACCCGCGCGTCCACCGTGCTGCGCGCGGGCCGCGATGCGGCGCGTCTCGAGGAGCGTACGCGCGGCGCCTCCGGCGCCGTGACGCTCGCGGCCGCGTTCGAGTTCGCTTTCGACCGCTGACTTGGGCGGGCCGCCTTGCGGGCGCAGGCCCTTGGCCCACCCCGGGCGATCGGGTTGGAGGGGCCGTCGAGCGGAAGCCGTGGGGATGGCCGAAGGCCGAACGCTGGTCGGGCGGCCCTCCCGGCTCACTGCAAGGGCGCTAGAGATCGACCCTGCCAACGCCCGCGCCGAGCGGCTGGCAATTCCGGGGGGCATGACGAAGCCCTGAAGCCGGTGCAGAATGCAGGGGACCGGACCGCCTGGGAGGGGCTCAATGGACGACAAGACCGTCAAGGACGCCTTCATGGAAGTCGTCGTGAACCAGCTCGAGACGGGCGATCCGCCCGAGACGAAGACCACGCTCGAGCGCCTGATGGCCGCGGGAAACTCCCGCGGCGAGGCGATGCAACTCATCGCGGCCGTCGCGCGAAACGAGATGCAGGCGATGCTGGCCGCGGGGCGGGAATTCGACAACGCGCGTTACGCCAAGCTGCTCGCCAAGCTGCCCGCGCTCGATTAAGGGCGCAGCAGCAGCGCTAGACCATCGGCCCCACGTCGACCACGTGGCCGACCTTCACCACCAGCGGCCAGGTCTGCTTGTGCGTGAAGAGTCCGCCCACCACGACGCCGCCGGCTTTCTCCATCACGTGGATCACGGCCGAATAGGGGTAGTAGTGGGTGATGCCGTCCTTCTCGCCCAGCGCGGCGAAATAGGTGTCCGCAGCCAGCGTCAGCGTCGCGCCGTCGATGTGATACGCGGTATGGTAGTTGAGCCCGATGGACTGGTTCAGGTAGCGGTCGAAAAGCGCTTTCATGGTCCTCACCTTGCTCCGGTTCGTTGCCATCCCATGATCCGCCCCGCTCGCGGGACCCGCAAGCGCTAGGGTTCGTCCTCGATCGCTTCCGCGCCGGCAGCCGCGCGGGCCAGGCGATCGTTCACCGCCTCCCACGCCGGCTGCCTGGGTGGGGCTTCGACCAGGATGCGATCGGCGCCCGCGGCATCGAGCGATCGCAGATTCGCGTAGAGGTCGTGCCCGTATCGCGCGGCATCCGACGGCGCCGCGATCCATGCCTTCGCGCGCGGCAACGCCGGGCGCATCGCGAGCACGGCGCAATGGCCGGGGCCTGCGACCTGCGCCTCGAGCGCCACCGGGTCCACCAGCGTCACCGGCGTGGCCGGCGCGTAATGCGCGGCGAGCGTCCCCGAGGCGCGCGGCGCGTCGGCATCGCGGTTGCCCGGTGCGACGCCCAGGACGCGCGCAAGCTGCTCGCGCGTGATGGCCCCCGGCCGCAGCAGCACGGGATGGCCGCGCGAAAGATCGACGATGGTCGATTCCAGCCCCACCTCGCATGCGCCCCCGTCGACCACGAGCAGATCCGGGCCGAATTCATCGCGCACGTGCTGCGCCGTGGTGGGGCTGACGTGGCCGAACCGGTTCGCGGAGGGTGCGGCCACGACGCCGCTGCCTACCCTGGCGAACTCACGCAGAAGCGCCTGCGCCACGGGGTGCGACGGGCAACGGATGCCCACCGTGTCCTGCCCGCCGGTGACGATGGCCGGCACGCGTGGCGATTTCTTCAGGATCATCGTGAGCGGGCCGGGCCAGAAGGCGGCGGCGAGCCTGCGCGCCTGTTCCGGAATGTCGACGGCCCACTCTTCCAGCCGCGCTTCCGGCGCGAGGTGCACGATGAGGGGATGGTCCGCCGGCCGACCCTTCAGGGCGAAGATCTTCGCGACGGCTTGCGGGTTCGCAGCGTCCGCGCCGAGGCCGTAGACGGTTTCCGTGGGAATGCCGGCCAGCTCACCGGCCGCGAGCCGGGCCGCGCAGGCGCGAACGTCGGCGCTCAATGCGCCTTCTCCCAGTTCTCGCCCACGCCCGCCTCCACCACCAACGGGACCGCGAGCGAGGTCACTCCCGTCATCAGCTTCTCGACCTGCGGCTTCACGCGATCGAGCTCTCCCTCGGGGACTTCCAGCACCAGCTCGTCGTGCACCTGCATGATGAGCATCGTGGCGAGCCCCTCGGACTCGAGCCAACCCTGCACCGCGATCATCGCGAGCTTGATGAGGTCCGCGGCCGTGCCCTGCATGGGCGCATTGATGGCCTGCCGCTCGGCACCCTGCCGCCGCGCCTGGTTGGCGGAGACGATGTCGGGCAGCCAGAGGCGCCGGCCAAACACGGTCTCGACGTAGCCGCGGTCCTTCGCCTCGTTCCTCGTGCGCTCCATGTAGGCCGCGACGCCCGGATAGCGCTGGAAGTACTTGTCCATGTAGCTCTGCGCGGCGGCGCGCTCGATGCCCAGGTTGCCGGCGAGGCCGAAGGCGCTCATGCCGTAGATGAGGCCGAAGTTGATCACCTTGGCGTAACGGCGCTGCTCGCTCGTGACCTCCGCCTGCGCGACGCCGAAGACTTCGGAGGCCGTGTGGCGGTGGATGTCCTCCCCGGCCGCGAACGCGTCGATGAGGCTCCTGTCCCCGGACAGGTGCGCCATGATGCGCAGCTCGATCTGCGAATAGTCGGCCGAGACGATCCTCGAGCCCGGCGGGGCGATGAAGGCCTCGCGGATCCGCCGGCCCTCCGCCGTGCGCACCGGGATGTTCTGCAGGTTCGGCTCCGTCGAGGACAGCCGCCCCGTCACCGCGACGGCTTGCGCATAGTTGGTGTGCACGCGGCCGGTGCGCGCGTTCACCATGCGCGGCAGCTTGTCGGTGTAGGTGCTCTTCAGCTTCGACATCCCGCGGTGCTCGAGCAGGGCCTTCGGCAAGGGGTGATCGAGGGCCAGCTTCTCGAGCACTTCCTCGTCCGTCGACGGGGCGCCGGAGGGCGTCTTCTTCACCACGGGCAGCTTCAGCCGCTCGAAGAGGATCTCGCCGAGCTGCTTGGGGCTCGCCAGGTTGAACGGCTGCCCGGCCAGCTCGTGGACCTTGGCTTCGAGCGCCATCATCTTGGCGCCCAGCTCCCCGCTCTGCGTGGCGAGCAGCCTAGAGTCGATGAGCACGCCGTTTCGCTCCATCGCGAGCAGCACGCCGGCCACGGGAATCTCGATGTCCGCGTAGATGTGGCGAAGCTTTGCGTCCGCCTCCACCTGCGGCCAGAGCACGCCGTGAAGCTGGAAGGTGACGTCGGCGTCCTCGGCCGAATACCCGGTCGCGCTCTCCACCGACACCTGGTCGAAGCAGATCGAGGAGGCGCCCTTGCCCGCCACTTCCTCATAGAGGATCGTCTTCGCGCCCAGATGGCGCATGGCGAGCGAATCCATGTCGTGGCGCTGGTGGCTTTCCAGCACATAGGATTCGAGCAGGGTGTCGTGCACGACGCCCCGGACATCGATGCCGTGGTTGGCGAGTATGTGGCGGTCGTACTTGGCGTTCTGGCCCACCTTGCGATGACGCGCGGATTCGAACCACGGCTTCAGCCTGGCGAGCGTGCCATCGAAATCGAGCTGGTCGGGCGCGCCGGGGTAACGGTGCGCGAGCGGGATGTAGCAGGCCTCGCCCGGCTCCACGCAGAAGGCAATGCCCACGAGCCGCGCGGCCATCGGGTCGAGGCTCGTGGTCTCGGTGTCGAAGCAGGTGAGCTGCGCGCCATCGATCTTCGCCATCCAGCGGTCGAGGGCGGATTCGTCGAGGACCGCTTCGTAGCGCCGGGTGCCGATGAATGCGGCATGGGAATGCGCGGCAGCCCCTTGCGGCTTCGAGGCCTCAGCGGGGGAAGCAGTGGATCCTTTCGGCGCGGAGAGCGGGCTTCTCGCCAGGGCGAATCCCGCTTCGCCGACGCCCGGCGCCTCGCCCTTCTCGAGCGCCTCGCGCAGGCTCCGGAAGCCGAAGCGTTCGTACAGCGCGGCGAGCTTCGCCTTGTCGGGGGTGCCCTTCACCAGCGACTCGATCTCGAACGGGAGCGGCACGTCGGTCTTCACCGTGACGAGCGTGCGCCCGGTGGGCAGCCAGTCGAGCGCCCTGCGCAGGTTCTCGCCCACCACGCCCTTCACTTCGCCCGCGTGCGCCATCACCGCCTCCAGGGAACCGTACTCCCCGATCAGCCTCGCGGCGGTCTTCGGGCCCACCTTGTCCACGCCCGGCACGTTGTCCACCGCGTCGCCCATGAGCGCCAGGTAATCGACGATCCGCTCCGGCGGCACGCCGAACTTGGCCTCCACCGCCTTCGGGTCGAGCGTCTCGTTGGACATGGTGTTCACCCACGTGATGCGCTCGCTCACGAGCTGCGTGAGGTCCTTGTCGCCCGTGGAGATGAGCGTGTCCCACCCGTGCACGCCCTCGGCGTGGCGGGCGAGCGTGCCGATCACGTCGTCGGCCTCGACGCCCTCGACCACGACGAGCGGCCAGCCCAGCGCGCGGATCGTCTCGAAGAGCGGCTCGATCTGGGCGGCGAGGTCCTCGGGCATCGCCTGCCGCGTCGCCTTGTACTCGGGGTAGATCTCGTCGCGGAAGGTCTTGCCCTTGGGATCGAAGACCGCGGCGATATAATCCGAGGGGTAGTCGCCCCCGAGCTTTCGCAGCATGTTCACCACGCCCATGATCGCGCCCGTGGGTTCGCCCGCGGGGCTGCGGAACTCCGGCATCGCGTGGAAGGCGCGATAGAGGTAGCTCGAGGCGTCGACGAGCAGCAGGCGTTTCTTCGTATCGTTCATGTCACCGCTTGAGGGCCCGCCATGCACAACAAGATTCCGAAACCGTCCGATCCGCAACTGGCGCAAAGCACGCAGTCCTCGGCGCGCGAGGCGTGGCGGATGTTCGAAATTATCGCAGAGTTCGTCACCGCCACCGAGCGGCTGCGCTCGATCCACCCGGCCGTGACGATCTTCGGCAGCGCCCGCGTGAAGCCCGGCGAGCCCTACTACGTGCTGGCCGAGGACATCGCGAGGCGCCTCTCGGAGGCCGGATTCTCGGTCATTTCCGGCGGCGGCCCGGGAATCATGGAAGCGGCCAACAAGGGCGCCTTCGCCGGCCCCAGCCCCAGCGTGGGGCTCAACATCCAGCTTCCGCACGAGCAGCACGCCAACCAGTACCAGGACATCTCGCACACGTTCCAGCATTTCTTCGCGAGGAAGGTCATGTTCACGAAGCTGTCCTCGGCGTTCGTGATGCTGCCGGGAGGCTACGGCACGCTCGACGAGCTGTTCGAGGCGCTCACCCTCGTGCAGACGGGCAAGGTCCGGCGCGTTCCCCTGATCCTCGTGGGCTCGGCGTTCTGGCGCGGCTTGACGGACTGGATCCGCGACCGCCTGGCCGCCGACGGCATGGTGGGCCCCGAAGACGCACAACTGCTGCAGGTGATCGACGAGCCGCAGGCGATCGTGGATGCGATCTTCACCCATTACCACTCGCGCGGCTTCGATCCCTCGCCCGCGGAGCGCGAGGCCGAATTCGCGCTCTGACGCCGTTTGATTCCCCGGCTCGTTCCTCGACCACGCAGGTGCTAAACTGGACTTCAATTCCGCGAGCCGCCATGCGCATCCTTCTCGCCATCCTTGCACTGACCCTTGCCGCCGGCGCGTTCGCGCAGTCCGCGCCGCGACCGCTGCCCCCGGGAACGAAACCCCTGGAGGAGCCGCCACCGCCGCCCGCCGTGGTCGAACCCGATCCGGCGCTCGAGCCGCAGATCACCATCCGCAGCGAGGGGGACCAGACGGTTTCCGAGTACCGCATCAAGGGCAGGCTCTACATGATGAAGGTGACGCCCGCCCACGGCCGACCCTACGTGCTCATCGACAACCGGGGCGACGGCCAGTTCGCGCGCCAGGACAACCTGGATTCGGGCCTGCGCGTGCCCCAGTGGGTCCTCCTCGAATTCTAGGTTCCGCAACCTTTCACCCCATGTCCGTCTTCACGCCAGTCTCCAGTGACGAGGCGCGCGCCTTCCTCGCGCGCTACACGCTGGGCGAACTCGAAAGCCTCGAGGGCATCGCCCAGGGGATCGAGAACACCAACTATTTCCTCGACACGACGACGGGGCAGTACGTTCTCACGCTCTTCGAGAAGATCGCGCGCGAGGACCTGCCCTTCTACGTGGGGCTCATGCACCACCTGGACGAGCACGAGATCCGCTGCCCCGCGCCGATGGCCCTCCAGGACGGCAGCTTCCTCGCGCAATTGAACGGCAAGCCCGCGGTCATCGTGACGCGCCTGCCGGGGGTGCCGCACCTGTCGCCCACCCCCGAGCAGTGCCACAAGGTGGGCAGGATTCTCGCCGACATCCACGAGGCGGGACTCGAGTACGACGCGGGGCTCGCCAACTGGCGAGGACAGGCCTGGCGAGAGAGCCTCGCCCAACGCCTGCGGCCCAAGCTCGCCGCCGACGAGGCGGCCCTCGTCGAAAGCGAAAACCGCTACCAGATGCTGCACGACGACACCGTGCTGCCGCAGGGCGTCATCCACGGTGATCTCTTCCGCGACAACGTGCTGTGGGATGAAGAGGGCGAGGGCGGCGTCATCGATTTCTACTTCGCCTGCGATGACGCCCTGCTCTACGACCTCGCGATCACGGTGAACGACTGGTGCACGGATTCGTTCGCCACCCTCGATCCAGTCCGTGTCGGGGCGCTCCTGCAGGGCTACGATGCCCACCGGCCCCTCACGGATCTCGAGCGCGAGCTCTGGCCCGTGATGCTCCGGCGCGCGGCGCTGCGCACCTGGCTCGGGCGCCTGGAATACAACCACTTTCCGCAGGCCTCCGAAATCACGATCCCGAAGGACCACGCCTTCTTCCGGCGGCTGCTCGAGCACCACATCGTCCACGCGCGCGCCCTCGAAGCGGCCGGTGACTGAGTCCCGCGCCGTGAGCACACCCCTTCGCGTTCGCGATGTGCGTTCCTCACGCGGGCCAGCGTGGCTCACCGGCGGGTGGCGCCACTTTCGCGGCGCGCCCATGGTGTGGATCGGCCTTTCGGCCGGCTGGATGCTGATCACCTTCGCGATGGTGCTGGTGCCAGTCATCGGGGGCGTGGCCGCGAACCTGCTTCAGCCCGTCTTCTTCGCGAGCTTCGCGCTCGCCGCGCGCAAGCAGCTTTCCGGCGAGGCTCCGGAGATGGGCGACCTCTTCCTGGGATTCCGCCGCCCCCTGAGGCCCCTCATCAACCTGGGCGCCATCCTGCTCATCGCGGAGATCGCCATCTTTTTCCTGATGTCGCTGCTGGGCCTTCCGGGCGCGTTCGGCGGGCCCGAGGAGGTCGCGACCGTCGCCGACTACGTGCGGCTGCTTCAGGGCAAGGAATGGATCCTCCTCGTGGGGCTGGTCCTCACGGCGCTGGTGAAGGGCGCGCTGTGGTTCTCGCCGGCCATACTCGCTTTCCACGAGCTCTCCACTGCCCACGCCGTGCGCTGGAGCCTCTACGCGGCCCTGTCCAACGTGGGGGCGATGCTGACCTACGGCATTGCACTCACGATCATCTTCATGGCCGGGATCCTGCCGTGGGGGATGGGGTTGCTGATCGTGGTGCCGATGATGGTGGCGAGCACCTACACGGGATACGCGGAGGTCTTCGAGGACGCCGCACCGGAGGAAGGCGCTACGCCGGCGTGAGCCTGGCGTACTGGAGCGCCAGCCACTTGGTGCCTTCCGTCCGGAAGCGCACCTGCACCCGGGCATCGAGCCCGCGGCCCTCGACGTTGATCACCACGCCCTCGCCGAATTTCGCGTGGCGCACGTTCGCGCCGATGGCAAAGGGATGCTCGTCCGGCCGCGAGGTCTCGAAGCTGGCGCGCGGCGCGCTCGCGTAGCGGTCGGCTTCCGCCTTCGGGGCGCGGCCCCCGCCCGCGGACCAGGCCTCGCCGCGGCTGCCTGCGCCCCATGCGGGCGGCCTGTCCCAGGAGTTCTTCTGCGGCGTGGCCCATGCCTGCTTCTCCGGCAGCACGATCCACTTGCACAGCTCGGCCGGAATCTCCTCGACGAAGCGCGAGACGATGCCGTAGCGCGACTGGCCGTGCAGCATGCGGCTGCCGGCGTAGCTCAGGTAGAGGCGCTTGCGGGCCCGCGTGATGGCCACGTACATGAGGCGCCGCTCCTCCTCGATGCCGCCGTCCTCGCTCAGGCTGTTGTCGTGCGGGAAGAGGCCCTCCTCCAGGCCCCCGAGGAACACCGCATCGAACTCGAGGCCCTTCGAGGAGTGCACCGTCATGAGCTGCAGCGCGTCCTCGCCGACTCCGGCCTCGTGCTCGCCGGCTTCCAGGCTCGCGTGCGACAGGAACGCGGCCAGCACCTGCTGCTGGTGCGTTCCCGGCACCGGCGCCACGTCTTCCTGGGCTTCGCCCGCGGGCTCGACGCCGATCTCGAACTCCTCGTTGAAGAGCGTCGCCGCATTCACCAGCTCGTTCAGGTTCTCGACGCGGTCCTGCCCGTCGCGCTCGGCCGCGTAATGGTCCTTGAGCGAGGATGCGGCAAGCACTTCCTCGATGAGCTCCGGAAGCGTGAGCGATTCCGACGCCTTGCGCAGCCGCTCCACGATGGCCATGAAGCCCGCGATGGACGCGCCTCCACGCCCCGCCACCGCCCCCGCCTTCGCCGCGTGCGCGAGGCTGCCCAGGCCCGACTGCGCGGCCTCCTGGAGCTGCTCGACGCTCCTCGCCCCGATGCCGCGCGGCGGGAAGTTCACCACGCGCGTGAATGCCGTGTCGTCGTCGAGGTTCGCCGCCAGGCGCAGGTAGGCCAGCGCGTGCTTCACCTCCTGCCGCTCGAAGAAGCGAAGCCCTCCGTACACCTTGTACGAGATGCCGGCGCGAAAGAGGGAGTGCTCGAGGATGCGCGACTGGGCGTTCGAGCGGTAGAGCAGCGCCATGTCGGCGAGCGCGGTGCCCTCGCGGTGCAGTTGCTTCACCTCGTCCACGACGAAGCGCGCTTCCTCCTCGTCGCTCGCCGCCGCGAAGATGCGCAGCGGCTCGCCCCGGCCTTCGGAGGTCCACAGGTTCTTGCCCAGGCGCGCCTTGTTCTGCGCGATGACCGCGTTGGCCGCGTCGAGGATCGACCCCTGGGAGCGGTAGTTCTGCTCGAGCTTCACGACCTCGCGCACGCCGAAGTCGCGCAGGAACTCGTTCATGTTCCCCACGTCAGCGCCCCGAAAGCGATAAATCGAGTTGTGCGTGACGATCCCGTTCGCGATGAAGTTGTGGGTCGGGGGGACGTCCAGGTCGAATACGGGCTTGCCGCGCCCCGCCACCCGACGCACGGCGGTCACGATTTCCACCTCGCCGCTCCCGGAGACCATGACCATTCCGGACCGCACGCTGGCCGCCCGCATGAACGGGAGCGACTTTCCGTGCAGGTTGGCGCGCTGGACGATCTTGCCGCCGAGTGCCCCGGACGCGGCGCGGGCCAGTTTCATCGCCTCGCCGTAATCGACACGGACCGTCTCGAATCGCCAGCTTTTCGAGCCCCGTTTCGCCGGCCGCACTGCGATGCCGGCCTTCGCGAGCGCCTTTCGCCCCGCCTCGTCATTTCCCATCACCGCAACACGGTGCCCCGGTCGCCCTCCCCGCCGGTCGCCGCAGAGCGTGATCACGATGTTCCGTCGCTTCGAGTCGCGGGAGATCGGCGCATGGTGGGGTTCGTCCGGGGACAGGCCGCAATCGGACAGCAGCCGTTGCGCGCCGGATGCGGTGTCGATCTCCCGGTAAAGGCGCTCGATCCAGTGCGGATCGTGAACGAGCCCGTTGACCGCCTTGCCCTTTCGCGCCACGAACGGCAGCGTCGGAAGGCCGTACTTCAGGGAAAGCGTGATCTCGTCGAACCTCGCCTCGTTTTCGCTTGCGTGCGTCCCGACGATCCAGACGGCGTCGGCGTGCTCCTGGGTGGACCGCTGGCGATATCCCACCCTGGGTTTCACCTGCCCTCGCGTGTAGACCTGCGAAGTACCCAGGCGATAGCCGACGCCCTCCTTGTGCATGAGGCAGGTGAAGAAGGTTTGCGGCGTCTCGCCCGGGACGTAGGCAGCGAAGTGCGTATGCTCGGGCGTGCTCACGATCCGCTTGCCGCTGCGCGTGCGGATCTCGATCAAGTCCCCCTTTGACGCACGGCGATAGACACGTGCGACTTCCGCGGGGCGGAAATCGCCGCTGCCGTAACAGGACAACACGCGATCGCCGGGCCGGACCGTTGACACGACCTTCGTCCGCCCGTCGGCCATCGTCACGCGCGTATCCCCGGTGACGCACTGGTCGTCGTCGCCCACCGCGAACACGCACCCGTTCGACCCGGCCAGCATGCGGATCCACTTGTACTGCAGCTTGTTGGTGTCCTGGAACTCATCGACCAGGATGTAGCGGAAGCGTTCCTGGTAGTGGGTCAGCAGGTCCAGGTTTCGCGAGAGCAGCTCGAAGGTGCGCAGCAGCAGCTCCGCGAAATCGACCACGCCCTCGCGGTTGCACTGCGCGTCGTAGTCGGCGAAGAACGCGACCATGCGGCGCGTGAAGTCGTCGCCCGCCTCGACGGCGTTGGCCCGAAGGCCCGCTTCCTTGCAGTTGTTGATGAACGCCTGAAGCTGGCGCGGCGCGAACTTCTCCTCGTCCAGGTTCTGCGCGCGGGCCAGGCGCTTCACGATCGAAAGCTGGTCGCCGGAATCGAGGATCTGGAAGAGCTGCGGAAGGCCCGCGTCGCGATGGTGCGTGCGCAGGAGCCGGTTGCACAGGCCGTGGAAGGTGCCCACCCACATGCCGCGCGTGTTGATGGGCAGCATCGCCGACAGGCGCGTGAGCATCTCGCGCGCCGCCTTGTTGGTGAAGGTGACCGCGAGGACGCCCACCGGGCTCGCCTCGCCCGACTGGATGAGGTGCGCGATGCGCGTGGTGAGCACGCGCGTCTTGCCGCTGCCGGCCCCGGCAAGGATGAGGGCGGATTCGCGTGGAAGGGTGACGGCCCGGAGTTGCTCGGGGTTCAGGCCTGCAAGGAGATCGGACATGCGCGGAGAACGGGAAGCGGACGCAAATTATAACCGCGCCACGCGGCGCGGCGGCCGATAACGCGCGGCACGCGGCCCTCCCCGATGGGGTCCCTGCGAAGCCTCGGCTATCGGCGTCGCGACGCGGCCACCGCGCCCGACCCCGCAAGGAGCGCCGCCAGCAGGATCATCGCCCACTCCGAAAGCGCCGGCACTCCCGCGGGCGCCGCCGCCACGGCCCCCGACAACACCGTGAGCACCGCGTCGTTGCCCGTGCCGCCGACGTAGGAGATGCGCAGCGTCGCCCCGTTGAACGCGAGCGTGGCTCCCTCGGGCAATCCCGCGAAGGTGCCCACCATCGGATCCGCCCCGTCGTTGGTAATGATCGTGAAGGTGTTGCCCGTGAGCGGCGCGTAGGCGCCGGCCAGCGTGAGCGTGCCCCCGGCGATCGTCACCGTGCCGGTGACGTTCGTGTTGTCGTATTGCGTGCCCAGCGTCGTGCCCTCGATCTCCACGAGGAACGCGCCACCCAGCACCAGGTTGCCGGTGTTGGTGATGCCCGGGCTCAGCCCCGGGGCGAGCGTGCCACCGGCGTTGATGGTGACGAGGCCGCTGACGGTGCCCGTTCCACCCAGCGCCGCCCCGGCGTTCACCACGACCGGACCGGGAATCGTGCCATTCACGAGCAACGTGCCGCTGTTCACCATGGTGCCGCCCACGTAGGAGCTCGCGCCCGAGAGCGTGAGGCCGCCCACGCCGGTCTTCGTGAGTCCCGCCGCACCGCCGATCGGTCCGGACAGCGTGAGCGCCGATGAATTCGACACCGTCAGCGCCGCCGTGAGCGTGATCGGGTTCGCCAGGCTGTGCACCGCTCCGGACGCATTGAGCTGCGCCCCGGCGCCTGCGAAGCTTATCGCCTGGCCGGTCATGGCGTATGCCGTGGCGCTCGCGATGTCCATGCGGTTGATCGTCCACGGCGCATCCACGACCGGGCCGAAGCGCGCGGATGCCGCATTGAACGTGACGAAGGTGGTGTTGCCGTTGGCGGGCGCCGCGCCGCCGACCCAGTCAAGGCCCGTGCTCCAATTGTCGTTGGCGCCAGCGCCGTTCCAGGTGGTCGTGACGGGCGAGGGCGCGGAGAGTGTCACGTCGTTGCCCGTGCCCCCGATGTAGGAGATGCGCAGCGTAACGCCGTTGAAGACGATCGTTGCCCCCTCCGCAAGCCCCGCGAAAGTGCCCGTCACCGCGTCCGCGCCGTCGTTCGAGATGATCGTGAAGACGTCGCCCAACGCGGGCGCGTACGCGCCCGAAAGCGAGAGCGTGCCGCCGGCGATCGTCACCGTGCCGGTCACGTTGAGGTTGTCGTACTGCGTGCCCAGGGCGGCACCCTGGATCTCGATGGCCGCGATGCCGGCGAGATTCAAGTCGCCCGTGCTGAGGATACCCGGGCTCAGCCCCGGCGCGATCGTGCCGCCCGCATTCACCGCCACCGGCCCGCCGATCGTCCCTGTCCCGCCGAGCTGCGCCCCCGCCCCGACTGTCACCGGGCCGGCGAGGGAGCCCGTGACGATGAGCGTCCCGACTCCGATGAACGCGCCGCCCGTGTTCGTGCTCGCGCCCGAGAGCGTGAGAGTCCCCGGGCCGAACTTGCCCACGGCGCCCGTGCCCGCGATCACGCCGGCGAAAGTGGTGCTCGCGTTGTCGCTGAGATTGACTCCTGTGCCTGTCGTGTTGAGCAGACCAGCGCCCGAAAGCGAAAGGAATCCGCTGTTGTCGCCCGCATCCACCTGCCCGCCCGCTGCGATCGTGAGGGGGCCGAATCCGCTGAAGAGTCCCGCGAGGGCGCCGCCGGCGTTGACGACGGTGCCTCCCGAGTGGTTGAGGTGGCCGGCACTGGCCACGGAGCCGCCCAGGACCGTGAGACTGCCGACGCCGCCGCTCACACCGGCGGTGAGCGTCGTGCCCGTCGTCACCTGGAATTCCAGGGCCCCGTTGTTGAATATCGCACTGTCGATGACGGCCGGTGCCGAAACGCCGTCCCCGAAGCGAAGCGTGCCCGCCGTGATGGTCGTGGGGCCGGCGTGCATGGTCGGGCCCGACAGTGTGAGGCGCCCCGTCCCGACCTTGATCAGGTTGTTGCTGCCGCTGAGCGGCCCGGAGAACAGCGTGCTCGCATTATCGCCGCCGACGGTGAGAAAGTTGAAGGTCAGCTGGCCGGCGCCGGAGAGCGAGGCGATCACGCTGGATCCGGACGTGAACATCTTTCCGCCCGCTTCGATCGTGAGCGGCCCGCCATTGGGAAAGTTTCCGATGAGCGACGCGCCGGCCCGGATGGTGGTGAAGCCGGTATGGGCGAGCCCGGGTCCGTTGCTCGTCACTTCACCAGAAATCACGGTGAGGTTGCCGGTTCCGACCAGGTCCTGGAACAGATTCACCCGCATGCCCGGGGCCGGATCGACTTCGAACTCGAGATCCGAGTTGTTCACAATCGGGCCGGAAATCGCGCCGGGTGCGGCCACCCCGTCGCCGATACGCAGGACGCCCGCGCTGACCGTCGTGGTGCCGTCGTGGAAGGGCCCGGCATTCGCCAGGGTGAGGCGCCCGGTGCCCACTTTCGTGATGCCTGCGGTCCCGACGAACGGACCGGTGAAGATCGTGCTCGTGTTGTCCGCGCCCACCGTCACCGAGCCGGGGTTCGTGAGGAGCTGGCCGGATCCCGAGAGCGAGGAAAACACGCTGTCGCCGGTGATCGTGACCCCCCAGTCATTCACCAGCGGGCCGCCGCCGAGAAACTGGCCGCTGGCGATACCCGAAAGCGCGTGCGTGAGGCCGGTGTACGTGAAGGGGGGCCCGCCGCTCGTCACCGCTCCCCCCAGTACCGTCAACCCGCCCGATCCGCTCATGGCCTGTGCGAGGACCAGCGTTGCGGGGCTGGCGATGAATTCGGCGGCCGCGTTGTTGACCACCGGCCCGGCGATCGAGCCGACGTAGAACAGCACCGTCCCCGAGACGATCGTGGTGGTGCCGTCGTAGATCGCGTCGGAAGGCGGGGAGACGATCGTAAGCCGCCCGGGGCCGGACTTCGTGAGCCCGCCCGGCCCGCTCATCCCGCCGGTGAAGGTGATGTCGTCCGCGGTATTGAACGTGACGGTGGACGAGAGCACCAGGGGTACCTGGGGAGCGTGCGTGCCGGACACGTTGATCTGCGGTGCGGCGCCAGCGAAGGTAAGCGGGCTGCCCGTCAGGCCGTAGCCCGGCGGGCCGACGAAATCGAGCCGGTTGATGGTCCAGGGCGCATCGACGAAGAGGTTGGTCACGCCCGCGGCGCCGAGCGTGATGAACGTTGTGTTGGCGCTCGCGGGCGCGACGCCTCCCACCCAGTTTCCCGGCGTGCTCCAGTTGAAGTCGCCCCCGAGTCCGCTCCAGTCGACTGCGGTTGCAAGACCGGGGGCTGCCGCAAGCAGGAGGCCAATGGCGATGGTCTTCCCGCGCCCATCGATGCTACGACGAATTGTTTTCACGTAGGGGAGAACGGATTCGCCTCCCGCAACCGGTCATGGCGCGGAACCCGGCGGTATCGCCGGGCCGGATAACCGCCTCGTCCCGCCGCTGGCTGGACCATGCTAGTTGCGCCTCCTGGCCGCGAGCATGCCGCTGGCCGCGAGCAGCGTGGCGAGCAGGACCATCAGCCATTCGGAGAGCGTCGGCACCGGCGCCGCCGCTACGGCCCCCGACAATACCGTGAGCACCACGTCGTTGCCCGTGCCGCCGACGTAGGAGATGCGCAGCGTCGCCCCGTTGAAGCCGATCGTCGCTCCCTCCGCAAGCCCCGCGAACGTCCCCGTCACCGCGTCCGCGCCGTCGTTCGAGATGATCGTGAAGACATCGCCCAACACGGGCACATACGCGCCCGAAAGCGAGAGCGTGCCGCCGGCGATTGTCACCGTGCCGGTCACGTTGATGTTGTCGTACTGCGTGCCCAGCGTCGTGCCCAGGATCTCGATCGCCGTCGCGCCACCGAGCGTTACGCTGCCGGTATTGATGACCCCCGGGCTCAGGCCCGGCGCGATCGTGCCGCCGGCGTTCACCGTCACCGATCCGCTCACGGTTCCCGTTCCGCCCAGCGTGCCGCCCGCATTCACCGTGACGGGCCCGGTCATCGAGCCGGTGACGAGAACGGATCCACCGCTCACCGACATGGTGCCCAGGTTGGTGCTGGCGCCCGCAAGCGTGAGCCGCCCCGTGCCCACCTTCGTGAGCGCACCGAACCCGGCCAGGATCCCGGTGAAGGTCGAGTCCGCATTGTCCGTGCCCACGGTCACCGGGCCGTTGATGTTGAGCGTGCCCGTGCCCGTGAGCGAGGCGAAGGAACCCAGGCCGGTATCGAGCGCCGAGCCCGCCCCCAGCGTGAGCGGCCCGCTCTGCGTGAAGTTCCCGCCCGCGTATGCGCCGGGTTCCAGCGTCGTCGCCCCCGTGTGCGTGAAGTCGCCGAACATCCCTATCGCCCCACCGGACACCACCGTCATCGACCCCGTGCCGCTCACCCCGGACAGGTTGACGAAGCCCTGGATTTCCAGCGCCGCGCCGTTGGATATCGGGCCGACCGAGAGGGGCCACGTCACGCCATCGCCAACCCGGAGCGTGCCCGCGCTGACCGTCGCCGTCCCCGTATGGAAACTTGGCACGCCCAGCGTGAGCCGCCCCGTGCCCACCTTCGTGAGCGCACCGAACCCGGCCAGGATCCCGGTGAAGGTCGAGTCCGCATTGTCCGTGCCCACGGTCACCGGGCCGTTGATGTTGAGCGTGCCCGTGCCCGTGAGCGAGGCGAAGGAACCCAGGCCGGTATCGAGCGCCGAGCCCGCCCCCAGCGTGAGCGGCCCGCTCTGCGTGAAGTTCCCGCCCGCGTATGCGCCGGGTCCCAGCGTCGTCGCCCCCGTGTGCGTGAAGTCGCCGAACATCCCTATCGCCCCACCGGACACCACCGTCATCGACCCCGTGCCGCTCACCCCGGACAGGTTGACGAAGCCCTGGATTTCCAGCGCCGCGCCGTTGGATATCGGGCCGACCGAGAGGGGCCACGTCACGCCATCGCCCACCCGGAGCGTGCCCGCGCTGACCGTCGCCGTCCCCGTATGGAAACTTGGCACGCCCAGCGTGAGCCGCCCCGTGCCCACCTTCGTGAGCGCACCGAACCCGGCCAGGATCCCGGTGAAGGTCGAGTCCGCATTGTCCGTGCCCACGGTCACCGGGCCGTTGATGTTGAGCGTGCCCGTGCCCGTGAGCGAGGCGAAGGAACCCAGGCCGGTATCGAGCGCCGAGCCCGCCCCCAGCGTGAGCGGCCCGCTCTGCGTGAAGTTCCCGCCCGCGTATGCGCCGGGTCCCAGCGTCGTCGCCCCCGTGTGCGTGAAGTCGCCGAACATCCCTATCGCCCCACCGGACACCACCGTCATCGACCCCGTGCCGCTCACCCCGGACAGGTTGACGAAGCCCTGGATTTCCAGCGCCGCGCCGTTGGATATCGGGCCGACCGAGAGGGGCCACGTCACGCCATCGCCCAACCGAAGCGTGCCGGAATTGACCACGAATCCACCGCTGAGGTCCGAGGCAGCGAGGGACGTGAGCCGGGCAGCGCCATTCTTCGTGATCGCCCCGGGGCCGGTGATCGCGCCGGAGAGCGTCACGTCGACTGAATGGCTGATCGTGAGGGGACTGGAAAGGGTGAGCGCGTTGGCGATGGAGTGCGCGGCACCCGACATATCGAAGACCGCCCCGGCGCCGTTGACCGTCAGGGCCGAGCCCGTGAGGGCGTAGGCAGTCGCCCCCCCGAGCAGGAGGGCATTGACCTCCCAGGCGGCGTCCACCACGGGCGAGTAGTTCCCCGATGGGCCGAAGACGAGCGACGTCGTGGTACCCGTCGCGGGGGGCGCGACACCACCGGTCCAGTTCGCCCCTGTGCTCCAGTTGCTGTCGCCGCCCAGACCGCTCCACGACTGTGCCGAGGCGCAGAGGGGCCACACGGCGAAGGCCATCGTGATTGCGCGGATGCAGGTACTTGCCGCGTTGCGGATGCGGTGCGTGCCTCTCATTTTCGGACCCCCGGTATCGCGGCTTCCTGGTCTGATACTACAAGACGAAGGCCGGCGCCGCATGGACATCGGGGCGCCCGGGGGTGCTCTCGCCGTTGTTGCCGGCATAGAGTCCCCGTAGAGGGGAAAACGGATTCACCGCCCGCAAGCGGCCTGGGCACGGAAACCGGCGATCCCGCCGAACCCGAAGCCCGCCGGTTACCGCTCGACCGACGAGTTGGTGACGCCCTCCACCGACCGCAGGTTCTGCATGAGCGCCCGCGCTTCCTCCTCGCCCGCGAGTCCCACGACACGAACCGAGAACGGCCCCGCCTGCCCTCCCGTCACCTGCGCGGGATAGCCCTGCGCCCGCAAGCTGCGGCTCAGCGCCAGCGCGGCATCGCGCGCCGGAAGCGTCGCGGCGATCACGCGCCACTGCCCGCCAACCTGGCCGACGGGCCCGTCCTTGCGCGTTTCGGTCTCGAGCGCCCATTGCTCGAGTTGCTTCTGATCCACCTTCGCCACGGCCGGCGCTCCGCCGCGCGGCACCTGGTAGAAGTCGAGCGGCTGGTCCAGCTTCACCGTGGGGTTGCCCGCGGATCCCACCGATATCGTGCCCTCGATGAGGCATACGAGATCGCGCTCCTCGGTGCTCTTGCCCCAAAGGTCGGTGCCGCGGATGCCGATGGTCACGTTGCGCACCTGGATCGAGACCGACCGCCGCGGGGAGATGCGCAGCCCTTCGCCGGCAAAGCGAAACGCGCCTGCCACGACGCGAAGGGAAGCGCGCAGGAAGCCGGGGTCCTCCGCCCGCTCGATCTCGAACTTTGCGTTCTCGCCCAGCTTCACGGTGCTGCCGTCCGCGAACTTGAGCTTCGCCCGCGCGTTGCCCCCCGTTCGCACCTTGTCCCTGCCCTGGAGCTCGACGCCGGGCACCAGGGGCACGGTGTTGCCGCCGCGTTCGAGCCACGCGGGGAATTGCACCGCCTCGACGGTGACGACGGGTGCGGCGGCGGCCGACGCGAGGAACAGGGCACACAACGCCCCGGGGAATGCGATGCCGAGCCTCATCCGGTTCTCCCGAAAAAAAAGGGCGCCGATCCGGCGCCCAGAGTGCTTTGTCCCACTAGCCAGGTCACCCGCACAAGGAAAGCGGGCACCCGACCAATAGACACGCCCTGCGCCGCACTAGTTCCAGGGTCGGATACCGCGCGCCAAATCAAGGGCTTGGAAGCACCCCGCTGCTATAATTCCGCAACGCACAATGCGCTTCACGATCGAAAACTGCAATGGACTCCCAATACCACCCGAAGACCCTCGAACCGGCCGTGCAGAAGGAGTGGGCCGACACCAGGGCCTTTGTCGCACCCGACGCCTCCGCCAGGCCCAAGTACTACAACGTGGGCATGCTCCCCTATCCGTCGGGGAAGCTGCACATGGGGCACGTGCGCAACTACTCGATCAACGACGCGCTTTGCCATTTCCTGCGCATGAAGGGTTTCAACGTCCTGCAGCCGATGGGCTGGGATGCGTTCGGACTGCCTGCCGAGAACGCCGCGATGGCCAACGGCGTGCCGCCCGCGAAGTGGACGTGGGACAACATCGCGTACATGAAGAAGCAGCTCCAGTCCCTGGGCTTTGCCATCGACTGGACGCGCGAGCTGGCCACCTGCTCCCCGGACTACTACCGCTGGAACCAGTGGCTCTTCCTGCGCATGCGCGAGAAGGGCATCGCCTACAAGAAGACGGGCACCGTCAACTGGGACCCGGTCGACCAGACCGTGCTCGCCAACGAGCAGGTGATCGACGGCAAGGGCTGGCGCACCGGCGCCACGGTGGAAAAGCGCGAGATTCCCATGTGGTACCTGCGCATCTCGCAGTACGCCGACGAGCTGGTGGATGCGCTCGACGGCCTGGGCTGGCCCGAGCAGGTGAAGCAGATGCAGCGCAACTGGATCGGCCGCTCCCGCGGCGTCGAGTTCACGCTGCCCTATGACGCCGAGACGGCGCGGCGCATGGCGGATGGCAAACGCGGCCTCAAGGTCTTCACCACGCGCGCCGACACGGTCATGGGCATCACCTTCGCCGCCGTCGCTGCCGAGCATCCGCTCGCCGCCGAGGCCGCCAGGGGCAACGCGAAGCTCTCCGCCTTCATCGAGGAGTGCAAGAAAGGCGGCGTGATGGAGGCCGAGCTTGCCACGATGGAGAAGAAGGGCATGCCCACGGGCCTCTTCGTCCTGCACCCTTTCTCGGGCGACAAGGTCGAAGTCTGGGTCGGCAACTACGTGCTCATGGGGTACGGCGAGGGCGCGGTGATGGCGGTGCCCGGCCACGACGAGCGCGACTTCGCCTTCGCGAAGCAGTACGGGTTGCCCATCGCGCAGGTGATCGACGTGGACGCGCAGCCCTATTCCACCGACGCGTGGCAGCCGTGGTACGAGGCGCCGGGCGTCAACGTGAATTCCGGCAAGTACGATGGCCTCGCGCAGCCGGCTGCCATCGACGCGGTGGCCGCGGACCTCGAGGCGGCGGGGCTGGGCGAGAAGCGCGTGCAGTTCCGGCTTCGCGACTGGGGCGTCTCGCGCCAGCGCTACTGGGGCACGCCCATCCCCATCGTGCACTGCCCGAAGTGCGGCGACGTGGCCGTCCCCGACGACCAGCTTCCCGTGATCCTTCCCGAAGACCTCGTCCCTGACGGCTCCGGAAGCCCCCTCGCCAAGTCGCCGGCGTTCTACCAGTGCAAGTGCCCGGCCTGCGGCGCCGACGCAAGGCGCGAGACGGACACCCTGGACACCTTCGTCGACTCGTCGTGGTATTTCATGCGCTACACCTGCCCCGGCGCGACGACGATGGTGGACGGGCGCGCCGACTACTGGATGCCGATGGACCAGTACATCGGCGGCATCGAGCACGCGATCCTTCACCTCCTGTACGCGCGCTTCTGGACCAAGGTGATGCGCGACATGGGGCTGGTGAAGGTCGACGAGCCGTTCAGGAACCTCCTCACGCAGGGCATGGTGCTCAACCACATCTTCTCGCGCCGCACGGACAAGGGCGGCATTGCCTACTTCGCGCCCGAGGAGATCGAGGTCAAGGCGGACGAGGACGGAAGGATCACGGGCGCCACGCTCAAGGCCGACGGCAAGCCCGTGGAGTACGGCGGCATCGGCACCATGTCGAAGTCGAAGCGAAACGGCGTCGACCCGCAGGACCTCATCGACCGCTACGGTGCCGACACGGCGCGGCTCTACGTGATGTTCGCGAGCCCGCCCACCGACACCATCCTCTGGTCGGACACCTCGGTCGAGGGCTCGTTCCGGTTCCTGAAGCGCGTGTGGAAGCTCGTGCACGACCATCTCGCCGCCGGCGCGCCGGTCGACTCCGGGATGCAGGGCGAGCTGCCGAAGGAACTCAGGGACCTGCGCTTCAAGCTGCACAAGACCATCGACAAGGTGGGCGATGACTACGGCCGGCGCCTGCAGTTCAATACGGCCATTGCCGCGGTGATGGAGCTGCTGAACGCGCTCACCGATATCAGGGAGTCCTCCGCGGCCGCACGCGCGGTGGCGCAGGAAGTGCTCGAGAACGCGGTGCTGCTCCTGTCGCCCGTCGTCCCGCACATCGCCACCGCGCTCTGGGCCGAGCTGCGTCCCGGCACGCGCCTCCTGGACCAGCCCTGGCCCGCGGCCGACAAGGCGGCGCTTGTGCAGGACACGATCGAGCTGGTGGTGCAGGTGAATGGCAAGCTGCGCGGACACGTTTCCGTGCCCGCCACGGCATCGAAGGAGGAGATCGAGAGGATCGCCCTCGCGAGCGAGGCGGCGGTGAAGTTCATGGAGGGCAAGCCCGCGAAGAAGGTCGTCGTGGTGCCCGGCCGCCTGGTGAACATCGTTGTCTAGGCCGGCCGCCGCCCTGCTCTGCCTGATGCTGTCCGCTTGCGGCTTCCAGCTTCGCGGCGACACGGCCACGGGACTCAAGTCGCTCTACCTGTCTACTGCCGCGTCCTCGCAGGTGGCCGTCGAGATCCGCCACCAGCTTTCGGGCGGCCCCACGAAGCTGGTCACGACCCCAAAGGACGCAGAGGCGCACCTGCGCATTCTCTCCGAGAGCACGGAGAAGATCATCCAGACCCTGACCGGCGCGGGGCGCGTGTTCGACTATCGGCTGCGCCTGAAGGTGGGGTACCAGGTGACGGATGCCGCCGAGAAGCCGCTCATCGAACCCACCGAGATCGAGCTGTGGCGCATCGTCACCTACTCGGAATCCGCGCCGCTCGCGAAGGAGGCGGAGGAGCAGTTCCTCTACGTCGACATGCGCGTCGAGGCCGCCTCCCGGATCCTTCGCCGCATCGCCGTCGCACGCGCCAACGCGCCGCCGCGATGAAGATCGCCACCCGCCAGCTCGCGCAGCACCTGAAGAAGGGCCTGGCGCCCCTCTACGCCGTGCACGGCGCGGAGGCGCTGCTCGCGCTCGAGGCGGGCGACGCCATCCGCACGGCTGCCCGGAAGGCAGGCTGCACCGAGCGAGAAGTCTTCACGTCGGAGCAGGGCGCGGACTGGTCGAAGCTCACCGCATCCGCCGCCAACCTGTCGCTCTTCGCCTCGAAGAAGCTCCTCGAGATCCGCATCCCGACGGGCAAGCCCGGCATCGAGGGCGGCCGCGCGATCGAGGCGCTTTGCGCGCGCCTGCCCGAGGACACCGTGGTGCTCGTGATGCTTCCGCAGCTCGATTGGCAGCAGTTCAAGACCGCGTGGTTCGGTGCCCTCGAGGGCGCGGGCACGGTGGTGGAAGCCAGGGCCATCTCGCGCGAGGAGCTGCCCCAGTGGCTGGCCGAGCGCCTGGCCACGCAGCAGCAGAGCGCCCGCCTGGAGACGCTCGAATGGATGGCCGACCGGGTGGAGGGCAACCTGCTCGCGGCCAGGCAGGAGGTGCAAAAGCTCGCTCTCCTGCTACCCGCCGGTGAGATCTCCCTCGAGGCCATCCGCGAAGCGGTGACCGACGTATCGCGCTTCGAGCGCGACGGCCTCATGGAGGCGATCCACGAGGCCGACGAGGGCCGGATCGTGCGCGCCGTCGATTCGCTGGAGGCCGAAGGCGAGCCCCTGCCGCTCCTCCTGTGGGCCCTCACCGAGGAGCTTCGCCTCATGATGCAGCTGTCGGGGGGCGAGCGCCCGCGCCGCTTTCTCGATCCCGATCGCGTGCAACGCATCCAGCGCACCGCGCGCAAGCACGACGCCGCATCCTTCGACCGGCAACTCTTGCGAGCGCACCGGATTGACCGCATGATCAAGGGCGTAGAAACGGGCGACGCGTGGGAGGAGATCCTCGAGCTGTCCCTCGCGCTTGCCGGCAAGCCTGCGCTGCGGGCCGTGGCGTGAAAGAACCCATGAACGACCTGGACACCAGCAACGACGCGCAGGCCCTCGTCTCCGCTCTGGGCCAATCGGCCCGCGAGGCGAGCCGGTTTCTCGCGCGCGCCGGCACCGCCGCCAAGAACCACGCCCTCGAAGTCGCGGCCGATTGCCTCGTCGATCGCGAAAAGACGATCCTCGCGGCCAATGCCCGCGACGTGAAAGCGGCGCGGCGCGGGAGCGACGGCACCGGCAATCGGACGAACGGCGCCGACGACGCCTTCATCGACCGCCTCAAGCTGACGGCCAAGGCGATCGAGGAGATGGCCGAGGGGCTGCACCAGGTCGCGAAGCTGCCCGACCCGGTGGGAGAGATCACCGACTTGCGCTACCGCCCCTCCGGCATCCAGGTGGGCCGCATGCGCGTGCCGCTGGGCGTGGTGGGCATCATCTACGAGTCGCGCCCCGACGTGACGGCAGACGCGGGCGCTCTGTGCCTGAAGAGCGGCAACGCGGCCATCCTGCGCGGCGGAAGCGAAGCCCTGCACTCCAACCAGGCCATTGCCGCCTGCCTGCACCTGGGCCTGAAGGCCGCAGGCCTGCCGGAGACGGCGATCCAGCTCGTGGGTACCACGGACCGCGCAGCCGTCGGCGAACTCATCACGGCGGAAAAGTACGTGGACGTGATCGTGCCGCGCGGCGGCAAGAGCCTCATCGAGCGCATCTCGAAGGAGGCACGGGTGCCCGTCATCAAGCATCTCGACGGCGTTTGCCACGTGTACATCGACGCGAGCGCCGATCCCCTGAAGGCTCTTGCCATCGTCGAGAACGCCAAGACCCAGCGCTACGGCACCTGCAACACGATGGAGACGCTCCTCGTCGCGCAGCCGGTGGCGGCCGTGGTGCTGCCGGCCATCGGAAGAATGTTCGCGCAGAAGGGCGTGGAGATGCGCGCCTGTCCCGAGTCCAGGGCGATACTCGAGGGCGCGGGCGTGACGGGCGTGAAGGACGCCGCCGAGGAAGACTGGTACGCCGAGTACCTCGCGCCCATCGTCGCCATCGCGACCCTGCCCGGCCTCGAGGAGGCCATCGCGCACATCGCGAAGTTCGGCTCGCAGCACACCGATGCCATCGTCACCCAGGACTGGGGGCGCGCGCAGCGGTTCCTGCGCGAGGTCGATTCCGCCTCCGTCATCGTGAACGCCTCGACCCGCTTCGCCGACGGCTTCGAGTACGGCCTCGGGGCCGAGATCGGCATCTCCACCAACAAGCTCCACGCGCGCGGCCCCGTCGGGCTCGAGGGGCTCACGTCGCAGAAATGGATCGTGCTCGGCGACGGACATGTCCGCGGCTGACCGGTTGGCTTCCCCCCTCGGCCTCTTCGGCGGCACCTTCGACCCGGTTCACTTCGGGCACCTGCGGCTCGCCGCCGAAGTGCGGGACGCCTTCCGCCTCGAGCGCGTCGTGTTCCTGCCGGCCGGGCACCCGTGGCAGCGCTCCCGCGACACGTTCGCAAGCGGCGCCGACCGCGTGGCGATGCTGCAGGCAGCCATCGCGGGCGAGGCCACCTTCGCCGTGGACGACCGCGAGGTGCGCCGCGAGGGCCCCACCTACAGCGTGGATACGCTCGGGGAATTCCGCCGCGAGTGCGGCCCCGATCGGCCGCTCGTGTTCCTGTGCGGCACGGACGCCTTCGCGCGCGTCGAGACCTGGCACCGATGGGAGTCGCTCTTCGACCTCGCGCACTTCGCCGTCGCCGTGCGGGCCGGCGACCCCGAGTGGCATTCCCGCGGCCCCGGCGCGATTCCCCGGTCCCTGTGGCCGCGCGTGACGATGGGCCTGAAGGACGTCCTCGGCACGCCCGCCGGGCGGATCATGACCTTTGCCATGACGCCGCTCGCCATCTCTTCCACCGCCATCCGCGGCCTCGTGCAGGCCGCAGCATCCATCCGCTACCTCACACCCGACCCCGTGGTCGATTACATCCACCAGCACCAGCTCTACGGAACCCGAGGGTTCCCGGCGACGCTGGAATAGACGAAAACATGACCCGCCAACTGACCACCCTTGCCAAGAAGAAACTCGTCGTCGCCGCCCTCGAAGACATCAAGGCCCGCGACATCCTTGCGATCGACGTGAGGAAAATAACCTCCATGTTCGACTGGATCGTGGTCGCGAGCGCCGACTCCGCCCGCCAGACCAAGGCCCTCGCCCGCCATGTGCGCGACAAGCTGAAGGAGGCCGGCTGCGCCATCATCGGCACCGAGGGGGAGGAAGGCGCCGAGTGGGTGCTGGTGGACTCCGGCGACATCGTGACGCACGTCATGCAGCCGGCGATTCGCACCTACTACAACCTCGAGGAACTCTGGGGCGAGGGCAAGTTCGACCGGCCGGCCAATCCCGGCTCCCAGGCAGTCCAGCGCCTGCCGAAGGCGTCGGAGGAAGACGTGCCGACGCTACCCCACGAGAGACCGAAAACCCGGAAAACCTCCGCAGCGCGATCGCGCAAGGCCGCGCCGGCTTCCGGCAAGGCGCCGCGAGCGCGCGCAACCGCCACCCCGGGCGCCAAGCGCCCCCGGCGCCGCAAGCCATCCGCCTGAATGCGCCTCACGATCATCTCGGTCGGCCACAAAATGCCCGCCTGGATCCAGTCGGGCTACCGCGAGTACGTGAAGCGCCTGCCTCCGGAGATGAAGGTCGAGCTGGTCGAGCTCAAGCCGGAGGACAGGACTTCCGGCAAGACAGTGGACAAGGCCAAGGCGCTGGAGGGCGAGCGCATTCTCGCCGCGATTCCGGAGGGCGCCACGGTCCTCGCGCTAGACGAGAAGGGCCGGATCGTCACCACGCCGGGCCTTTCGGTGATGCTCACCGGGTGGATGCGCGAAGGGGTCCATCCCGTCTTCGTGATCGGCGGGGCGGACGGGCTCTCGGAAGGAGTCATCGAGCGCGCGGACAAGCTGGTCTCGCTCTCCGCGATGACGCTCCCGCACGGGCTCGCCAGGGTGATCCTCGCCGAGCAGCTCTACCGTGCCTGGTCCATCCTCGCCAACCATCCGTACCATCGCGAGTAGGCCGATGAGCGTCATCTACCTCGCGTCCCGAAGCCCCCGCCGCCGCGAACTGCTCGCGCAGATCGGCGTGCGGTTCGAGATGCTCCTCTTCCGCGAGGGCTCGAGGCAGGACTCCGATACGCTGGAGGACCCTTTTCCGGGCGAGCACGCCGACGACTATGTGCGGCGCGTGACGCGCCTGAAGGTGGAAGCCGCATGGCAGCGCGTGGTGTTGCGCAAGGGGCTGCGGCGCATGCCGGTGCTCGCCGCCGACACCACCGTTGCGCTGGCGAACGAAATGCTCGCCAAGCCCGTGGATGCCGCCGACGCGGCGCGCATGCTGCGCCTGCTCTCCGGCACGCGGCATCGCGTCCTCACCGCCGTCGCCGTGACCCTCGAGGGACGGATCGAGATGCGCGTGAGCGAGTCCCACGTCACCTTCTGCCCGCTGGACGAGGCGCGGATCGACGCCTACATCGCCTCGGGCGAGCCCTACGACAAGGCGGGCGGTTACGGCATCCAGGGGCGCGCCGGGGCGTTCGTGCAGCACCTGGAGGGCAGCTACAGCGCAGTCATGGGGCTGCCGCTTTTCGAGACCGGCGAACTTTTGCGAGAATTCGGATTGACCGTACCGTAAGATGGGGGCGTAAACCTCTGGAACACGGATGAACACGGATAAAGGCAGATGAACACGGATTCTTCGGGATGGAGATGAGTCCGTCCTCCTGATCGATCTGCCGGGTGGGGTGGTGACATCGGGCACCAACGTCCCCGCGCCAGGCTTCATCCGTGTTCATCTGCCTTTATCCGTGTTCATCCGTGTTCCAGAGGTTTACTCCTCCCGTGAGCCCCGATGAACGAGCAGATCCTCATCAACATCACCCCGCAGGAAACGCGGGTCGCGGTCACCGAGCAGGGCGCGGTGCAGGAGCTGCACATCGAGCGCGACTCCTCGCGCGGAATCGTGGGCAACATCTACCTCGGGCGCGTGTGCCGGGTGCTGCCCGGCATGCAGTCCGCATTCGTCGAGATCGGCCTGGCGCGCGCCGCCTTCCTGCACGTGGCCGACATCTGGATGGCGCGCAACAGCGACGGGCAACTCAAGCCGATCGAGAAGATCCTTTCGGAAGGGCAGACCCTGCTGGTGCAGGTGGTGAAGGACCCCATCGGCTCCAAGGGCGCACGCCTGTCCACCCAGGTCTCGATTGCGGGACGGCTCCTCGTCTACCTGCCGCAGGACCCGCACATCGGCATTTCCCAGCGCATCGAGGACGTTGCCGAGCGCGAAATCCTGCGCGAGAAAGTGCATTCCCTCATTCCCGAGGGCGAATCGGGCGGGTTCATCGTGCGCACCGTCGCGGAGACGGCGACCGACGCCGAGCTCAAGGCCGACATCGACTACCTGGTCACTCTCTGGACACAGATCCAGCAGGCCGCCACGACCGCAGCCCCGCAGGCGCTCCTTTACCTGGACCTCGCCCTCGCCGCGCGCGTGCTGCGCGACCTCGTCACCGACACCACCGAGCGCGTGGTCGTGGACTCGCGCGAGACCTTCCACCGGCTCAGGGATTTCGCCGAGAAGTTCACGAGGAAGGCGCTCCCCGTCCTCGAGCACTATTCGGGGGAACGCCCGCTGTTCGACCTCTTCGCCGTCGAGGAGGAAATCGAGAAGGCGCTGGCGCGGCGCGTGGACCTGAAGAGCGGCGGCTATCTCATCATCGACCAGACCGAGGCCCTCACCACCGTGGACGTGAACACCGGCGGCTTCGTCTCCGGTCGCTCGTTCGACGACACCATCTTCAAGACCAACCTGGAGGCCTCGCAGGCCATCGCGCGGCAGCTGCGGCTGCGCAACCTCGGCGGCATCATCATCGTCGACTTCATCGACATGGATACGCAGGAGCACCGCGACGCGGTGCTGGCGGAGTTCAGGAAGACGCTGGCCCGCGACCGCACGCGCGTCACCGTCAACGGGTTTTCCCAGCTGGGGCTCGTGGAGATGACGCGCAAGCGCACGCGCGAATCTCTCGCCCACGTCCTTTGCGAGCCGTGCCCGACCTGCACCGGCCGGGGCGAACTGAAGACCGCGCAGACGATCTGCTACGAGATCCTGCGCGAGATCCTGCGCACCGAGCGGCAGTTCGGCGCCAAGGAGTACCGCATCCTCGCCTCCCAGATGGTGATCGACATGTTCCTCGACGAGGAGGCGAACGCGCTCACCATGCTCGGCGACTTCATCGCCAAGCCCATCTCCATGCAGGTGGAAACCGCCTACAGCCAGGAACAGTACGACGTCATCCTGGTGTGAAAAAGGGGACAGACCCCTTTTCCTGAAACGGGGTCTGTCCCACTACTGTCCGGTTAACGTGACGGGGTGAGACAAAAATGTCTTATCTGACGAGACGTTACGGACGGGACGCCACGCGGCTGCGGGCGGGCGTGTGCGGGGGACGGGGGGGGGGGGGGGCGGCCGGGGGGGGGGGCGGGGGGGGGGGGGGCGGGGGGGCGGGGGGCGGCGGGGGGGCGGGGGGGGGGGCGGGGGGGGTTTGCGCGGCGTCCACGCGGCCGATGCCAACAGGCGACTGGCGACGGGCCGATCGCGCAAGTGCTGATCGCGGGGCGCACTTCCGACAGCCTTGCCGGTCTGGCCACACGGGGGGTGGGGTGTTTCCGGCCGGGCGTTCTTCGTCACCGGCCCGATCGAACATGGATGCCAGGCGCCTGTACCCGCCCCAACCGCAGCACCGGCGTGATCTGCGACCAAACCATCGCCCTCAACGGCTTCTATGCGAGAAAGACTACCCCGAGCAGTTGCGTCGCACCCTTCAAGTGCCCGAATCGGGCAAGACCCTGGTGTTCCTGACCAACAATACGACCCTGCCGGCATTGACGATCGCCGGCTCTCAAGAGCCGTTGGCAGGTCGGCTGTTCTTCAAGTGGATCAAGCAGCATCTGCGGATCAAGCGCTTTATGGCACCACGGAGAACGCCGTCAAGACACATCTGGACGGCCGATCCGTCTACGTGCTGGTGGCCACTGAAAAAGGAGTGCTCTCGAAGCCTCGCTCTACGCGACAGTTCTCTCGGTCACCGTATCGAAAAATGCCGCTGCAACAAGCCCTTGTCGACGATGCGCGACTCTTGACCAACCCCCTCAACCCCAACCAACTGACTCTTCTCGGTTTTTAACCGGACAGTAGTGGGTCTGTCCCCTTTTTCATGATTTCTGCGGGAGGTCCTGTGGCCGGCGTTTGGCTTCCTGGAGCTTCTCGATGGAAAGGTCCAGCCGCTGGGTGCGGGTGAGGTCGAGTTGCTGCGTCTTCTCCGCGCCCTGGGGTTGGGCACCGGAGAGGTCGAGCTGCTGCGTCTTCTCCGCGCCCTGGGGCTGCGGCGAGGGCGCCTCGGACTTCTTCGAGCCGTCCGGGTTGTAAAGACGCGGGTCGAAGGCGGGCAGCCGCTGGGTCTTGTCGCCGTCGGCGGCGCGCTCGTTGACCGTATCGTCGGGACCGCTGCGCGCGAGCGCAGCCAGCATGTCGCTGGAGATCATCGGGGCTTCCTGCGGCTTCGCGGGCGCAGCGGGCCGGGGTGCGACGGGCTTCGGCGGCTCCTCCTTCACGTGCGCCACCTCGCGGAATACCTCCTGCGCGCGGGCGGCTCGCCGGGAGATCGTGAGCGGCGCCTCGAAGACCGAGAGCCGGGTGGTTTCCATGAGCTCGGCAGGCATCATCGGCTCGGTCCGATCGGTCCCCGCCTGGGCCGGGGCCGCGGCCGAGGCCGCCTCGGTGCGCGAGACGCGCTGGAGCAGCCCCTCGATCATCTCGCGCTGCCTGGCGAGATCCGCCTCCACGCCCTTGAGGACGGCAAGCTGCTCGTTGATGCCGGTGGATTTCTCGTTGATCTTCGACAGGTTGTCCAGCCGCGACTGCAGCAGCTGCTTGTGGTCCTTGATCTGGGTTTCCAGCGGCAGCGTCACCGCCTGCAGCCAGCGCTCGCTCTGGCCGCGCGAATCGTTGAACAGCGAGCGGGCCTGCGCGACGAGGGAGGCGTAGAACTTCTTCACGAAGAAGCTCTTGTAGTTGGCCACGTTGACCGGGTCGCGGCTGAACTCGTCCGTTTCCGCGACGAGGAGCTTCAGCTTGGTCGCATGCAGCTCCAGGTCCAGCGAGGGAAGGTTCATCTTCTGGAAGCCGAACTTCTCGACGAAGGTGTTGTACACCCCTTGCATCAGCTTCTTGATGTCTTCGCTGGCGGCGAAGACCCGCTCGAAGTCCGCACTCATGAGCTTGGCCAGCTCGCGCATGCCGCGCTGGAGCCCGACCGTGGTCCACGAATCGTCGAGAGCCTGCGCGCTCTTCGCGAGCATCATGTCCAGCTTCGCCGGGTTGAGCATGTCCATCAGCGCCGAGCGCTTGGCCGAGAAGGTCGAAAGGTTCACCTTGTACTCGGCCAGCGCCGCGTTGTAGGCGCCCTTCTCGGCGGCAATCTTCTGCCACAGCTTGGTGACCACCTCGCGGCTCTTGCCCACCAGGCCCTGCAACTCGGCCATCGACGCCACGTTGGCCTTCTGCCTGTTCGCGATGGAGGCGCGCGACGAAACCATCATCGCGCCGATCTCGTTCATCACCGCCTTGCACAGGATCTGCCGGCGCATCGGCACGATCTGCTTCGCAAGGTAGTCTTCCAGGCTCTCGATGCCGCTCTTCCTCACCAGGCCCGCGTCTTCCCGGATCTTGCCCACCAGGGCCTTCTGCGCGGACAACGGGAAGATGCGCGAGGCGTCCAGGGAGAGCGCCTTCGCGGTGGTCTCCACCATGCGCAGCACCGCGCGGTCGATCTCCACGGGCGTCTTCAGCTCGTCCCACATCAGGTCGATCTTGTTCAGCACCGCGATCTTCTGCGGCAAGCCCGGCCTCACGTAGCGGTCCCAGATCTCCAGGTCGCTCTTGGTGACGCCCGTGTCGATGGACAGGAGGAAGAGGATCGCGTGCGCGCTGGGCAGCGTCGACACGGTGAGCTCCGGCTCCATGCCCAGCGCATTGAGGCCCGGCGTGTCGAGGATGGACAGCCCGTTGGAGAGCAGCGGGTGCGGGTAGTTGATCATGGCGTAGCGCCACGCCGGCACCTCGATCAGTTCCTCCTCGCCGGGCAGCTCGCCGTTCTCGTTCACCATGGGCGCCAGGCCGAGCATGCGCGCCTCGAGCGCATAGACCCGCTTCGTGTCGGCCAGCGCGGAAAGCGCCTTCTTCATCTCGGTCGCCGAGCCCGTGTTGAGCCGGATCTTGCTCCATTCCACGGGATTGTTCTTGAGCTGCGAGATCGATTCGTCGCGGTAGCGCGTCTCGACGGAGAGCAGCTTGAGGTAGGGCTCCTCGCCCGGATCGTGGAAGATCTCCGTCGGGCACATCGTGGTGCGGCCGACGTCCGAGGGCAGGAGCCGCTCCTTGAAGCTGGAGAAGAAGAGGGCGTTGATGAGTTCCGATTTCCCGCGTGAGTATTCCGCGAGGAACGCGAGCATGAGGCGACCCTTGTTCAGGTTCTCGAGCAGGTCGTAGAACCGGATCGACTGCTGGACGTCGAGCTGCCCGTTGGCCTCCAGCCAGTCGTGGTACGCGGTGACCGAGCGCGTTAGATCCTCCCGCCAGCGGTTGTAGCGGGCGATCTCGCCTTCGAATCGGGTGTCGACAGGAGAGACGGGGTTCACGGGCGCGCTCGGAATCTCGGGGCACCAGTGTAACCGAGACCCCGCGAAAAGCGGCGCCGGGGCGCCCGCCCGCCCCGGCCGGGGGCGCGTTCGCGAACACGCCCCCAAAAAAATGGCCGGACGCGAGGTCCGGCCGGCAAGGAGGAGGGGGATTCATCCCCGGAGGCGCGACCGCCCTGATCGGGTCCGGTCCTTCGGCAGCGCCTTCAGGCGACGCGGCGGAAATCCGGGTCGTTGGCGGGCGTCTTCGGGCGGGCGGAGGCGGTCGCTTGCGGCACCGTGTTCGCGGCGCGGCGGGTCATCTCGAACGGCCCCGCGCTCGGAAGGAGCAGCGTGCCACGTTCGCCGCCGAGGGCAAGGAACAGGTTCATGCCGGCGAGCATGAGGATCGGGGAGGCGATGGCGAAGAGTTGCGCGTAGTTTTCGATGAAGAGGTTCATGGTCGGTCTCCTGGCTGTTCGGTTTTGGGTCGGTGTCCCGCCCCCGGATCGGGGCGGCGCTTCTTTTCGTCCTGCGTTGGATCGCAATCTAGGTTCCCGGCTTCTTGCTCGCCAGCCTCATGCGACGAACGGGCGAAATCCGGGGTCGAAACGCTTTCCGGCGAGGGGTTTCGGGGTCCTACTCCCCACCCGGACTGCGGCCGAATACCACCTCGGCCAGCGTCCGGCCGCTGCGGTCCACCACCCGGACGCGGCCTACCCGGCGCTCAACCAGCCAGGCGGCCAGGGCCAGAAGCCCGGCCAACGGGAGCGCCACCAGGAGAAGGCTGATCGCGAATCGTGACAAGTCCATGTTGTTTCCTCTACCTGCGCTTGCGGCCCCCCGGGCAGACCCCTGCCGGATTCGGGCGGCGCGACATTTCGTTTCGCGCTGGTTCCCACATTACGCATCCCCCGCCCGGGAATCGGCGGAGGAATGCGCCGGTTACGGATGCAATAGACGACGCCGGATTGTGCGAAAACGCACACCCGGGCGCGATGCAGGACGGGGGCTAGGAGGCGAAGCGGCCGATCATGTGCAGGGACTCGGCCTCGAGCCAGGAGACCGGCAGCATGAGGACGAGCTGGCAGCCGATGAGGACGAGCACCGGCGTGATGTCCACGCCGCCAATGGGGGGAATCGCCTTCTGGAAGGGCTTGAGGAAGGGGCGGGTGAGGGCTTCGAAGAACGGCGCCACGGGGTGGTAGGGGTTGACCCAGGAGAGCAGCGCCTGGAGAAGCACCGCCCCCATGATGATGTAGATGGTGAGGCGCAGAAGTTTCACCAGCGCCAGGAAAATGAGCGCCGAGAACACCGCCCCGCTCACGAGCTCCACGCCCTGAAGGAGCGACAGGATCGCCAGGAGCACCAACTCCGCCCCCCATGCGACCGCGAGCGAAGCCAGGTCGAGGCCCCAGAGCCCCGGCAGCAGGCGGCGCAGCGGCTTCACCGCGAAGTCCGTGAGCGCCATGGTGAACTGCGCGAGAGGGTTGCGGGCCGGCGCGCGCAGCGCCTGCATCCAGAAGCGCACGAGCGCCGACAGGATGAAGAGGTCGAAGATCGACTCGACGACGAAGGCGATGGCCTGGATGAGCATGGTCAGTCGCGCCCGAATTGCTCGCCCAGCTCCTTCGAGCGGGCGCAGGCGGCCTTCACCGCCTCGACAAAGCGCGCCTTCAAGGCCGCGCCCTCCATTTCACCGAGGGCCCGTTCGGTCGTGCCGCCCTTCGAGGTGACCTGCGCGCGAAGCACCGCCGGATCCTCGCCGCGCTCCTTCGCGAGCTTCGCAGCGCCGGCGAACGTGCCGAGCGCGAGCGCGCGGGCCGCCTCGGGGGCGAGGCCAAGTTCGCGGCCCGCCTGTTCAAGCGCTTCGACGAAATAGAAGACGTAGGCCGGCCCGCTGCCGGAGACGGCGGTCACCGCATCGAGATCCCCTTCCCGCGGCAGCCACACCGTTTCGCCGACCGCGCCCATGAGTCTTTCCGCGCAGCCGCGCCCTTGGGCATCGACTGCGTCGGGCGCGTACAGGCCCGTGACGCCGGCGTGCACCAGGGCGGGCGTATTGGGCATGGCGCGCACGATCGCGGCGTGCCCGCCCAGCCAGCGCGACAGGTCCGCGATGCGGATGCCCGCGGCAATGGTGACGACTAGCGTGGCGGGCGCAAGCGGCAGGAGCGGCTTCACGGCCTCGCGCATGTGCTGCGGCTTCACCGCGAGCACCAGGGCGTCCGCCACGGGAAGGTCCGTGCCGGCCGACTCCCGTACGGTCACGGCGAAGCGCGAGGCCAGCGCCTGTCGCGCGAGGGCGCCCGGGTCGATCACCGTGATGTCGGAGGGGGGAAACCCCCGCCCCACGAGACCGCCGATGATGGCCGCCCCCATGTTGCCTCCTCCGAGAAAGGTCACCTTCATGGCCTGTCCCCCGCGGGACGCGGTTCGCGCGCCCCGAAGATGGCCGTTCCGATTCGCAGCATCGTTGCGCCCTCCGCGAGCGCGGCCCGCCAGTCCTGCGTCATGCCCATGGAAAGCGTGTCGCAGGCAATGCCGGCGGCACGGATCGCCTCGAGCTCGCGGCGCAGCATGGCGAACTCCCGCCTTGCCGTCGCCTCGCTGCCCGACGGGCTCGCCATGCCCATGAGCCCGCGAAACCCGAGTCCCGGAAGCGTGGCGACATGCCTGGCGAGGGTCAGCGCCTCGCCGGGCTTCACGCCGGCCTTGGTCGCCTCCTCGCTGATGTTCACCTCCACGCACACCTGGAGCGGCGGCCTGCCCTGCGGGCGGTGGCGCGACAGGAGGTCCGCCATCTTCTCGCGGTCCACTCCGTGCACCCAGTCGAAGTTCTCCGCGACGTCCCTTGCCTTGTTGCCCTGAAGGGCGCCGATGTAATGCCAGGTCGCACCCAGGTCCGCCAGCTCGCGGATCTTCCCGACCGCCTCCTGCACGTAGTTCTCCCCGAAATCGCGCTGGCCGGCGGCGTGCGCCTGCCTCACCATGCCGGACGGGTGCGTCTTCGAAACCGCCACCAGCGTGACGGCACGGCTATCCCCTTGTAACGCTTCGGAAATGCGCCGTTTCAGTTCTTGCAGGTTTTCCGCGATTGGAGACATAATCGACTCGCTTTCGAGGCGCATTCTACTCTGGCTGAAAGCTGCCCCTTCCCTGCGCCGCCCCCTTCCACAGCCCCGAGAACATAGATGGATATCGCCGAACTCCTCGCTTTTTCCGTCAAGAACAAGGCTTCCGACCTGCACCTGTCCGCGGGATTGCCCCCGATGATCCGCGTGCACGGGGACGTGCGCCGCATCAACGTGCCGGCGCTCGAGCACAAGGACGTGCACGGGATGGTCTACGACATCATGAACGACTCGCAGCGAAAGGTGTACGAGGAAACGCTGGAGGTGGACTTCTCCTTCGAGATCCCGAACCTCGCGCGCTTCCGTGTGAACGCCTTCAACCAGCAGCGCGGCGCGGGCGCGGTCTTCCGGACGATTCCCTCCAAGGTGCTCACGCTCGAGGAGCTGCACTGCCCGAAGATCTTCGCGGAGATCGCGAAGTACCCGCGCGGCCTGGTGCTGGTGACCGGCCCCACGGGCTCGGGCAAATCGACGACGCTGGCGGCGATGGTCAACGACGTGAACGAGAACGAGTACGGCCACATCCTCACGGTGGAGGATCCGATCGAGTTCGTGCACGAGGCGAAGAAGTGCCTCATCAACCAGCGCGAAGTGGGGCCGCACACGCTCTCCTTCGCCAACGCGCTCAGGAGCGCGCTTCGCGAGGATCCGGACATCATCCTCGTGGGCGAGATGCGCGACCTGGAGACCATCCGCCTGGCCATGACCGCGGCCGAGACGGGCCACCTCGTGTTCGGCACGCTGCACACCTCCTCGGCCGCGAAGACCGTGGACCGCATCATCGACGTGTTCCCGGCGGCGGAAAAGGAAATGATCCGCGCCATGCTCTCGGAATCGCTCCGCGCGGTGATCTCGCAGACGCTGTGCAAGACCAAAGACGGCACCGGCCGCGTCGCGGCGCACGAGATCATGATCGGCACGCCCGCGATCCGCAACCTCATCCGCGAGGCGAAGGTCGCGCAGATGTATTCCGCCATCCAGACAGGCCAGGCGATCGGCATGCAGACGCTGGACCAGAACCTGCAGGACCTCGTGAAGCGCAACATGGTTTCGATCCCCGAGGCGCGCCTGAAGGCTTCCAACAAGGACGCATTCATCGGCTAGACCAGGCCGGGAGACGCCATGGAACGCGAACAATCTCTGAAATTCATGCACGACCTGCTGCGCGCCCTCGTCGCGCGCAAGGGCTCCGACCTCTTCATCACGGCGGGCTTCCCCCCCGCGATGAAGGTGGATGGCAAGGTGACGCCGGTTTCCCAGCAGAGCCTGTCGCCGATCCACACGCAGGAGCTCGCCCGATCGATCATGACGGACAAGCAGGCGGCCGAGTTCGAGGCGACCAGCGAGTGCAACTTCGCCATCAGCCCGTCGGGCATCGGGCGCTTCCGCGTGAACGCCTTCGTGCAGCAGGGCCGCGCGGGGCTGGTGCTGCGCACGATCACGACGACGATCCCGAAGTTCGACGACCTGGGCCTGCCCGCCGTCCTGAAGGACGTGGCGATGACCAAGCGCGGCCTCGTGATCTTCGTGGGCGGCACGGGCTCGGGGAAATCGACCTCCCTCGCCGCGATGGTCGGGCACCGCAACGAGAACAGCTACGGCCACATCATCACGATCGAGGACCCGGTCGAATACGTGCACGAGCACAGGAACTGCATCATCACGCAGCGTGAGGTCGGGGTCGATACCGACAGCTGGTTCGCGGCCCTGAAGAACACGCTGCGCCAGGCCCCCGACGTGATCCTCATCGGCGAGGTGCGCGAGCGCGAGACGATGGAATACGGCATCGCCTTCGCGGAAACGGGGCACCTGTGCATGACGACGCTGCACGCGAACTCCACCAACCAGGCGCTCGACCGCATCATCAACTTCTTCCCGGAGGAGCGGCGCGCGCAGCTGCTGATGGACCTGTCGCTGAACCTGAAGGCCATCATCTCGCAGCGTCTCATCCCGAAGAAGGGCGAGAAGGGGCGCGTGGCCGCCATCGAGATCATGCTGAACTCCCCGCTCATGTCGGACCTGATCTTCAAGGGCGAGGTGCACGAGATGAAGGCGCTCATGAGCCGCTCTCGCGAGCTGGGCATGCAGACCTACGACCAGGCGCTCTTCGACCTCTTCGAGCAGGATCTCATCACCTACGAGGACGCGTTGCGAAACGCCGACTCGGTGAACGACCTGCGCCTGAAGATCAAGCTCGAGAGCAAGAACGCGAAGAACCGCGACCTGGGCTCAGGCCTCGACCACCTCGAGATCGTCAAGTGACTTCTCCCCTCCAGCCTCGGGAGTAGGGCTGGCGGCGAGGTCCCGTCAGGCCGCGCCGAAGAATAACCGCAGCGCCTCGCCGATGTCCTGCATCCGGTAGGGCTTGCGCAGGATCCGGTTCACGCCCGCGGCCAGCGCCCGCGTCTCGAAGCCCGCGCCGCCGAATCCGGTTGCGATCACGATGGGGATGGCGGGGTTCGCCCGCCGCAGCTCCACGGCCAGCTGGGTGCCCGTGAGGCCGGGCATGACCTCGTCGCTGATCACCGCCTCGAAACGGCGCGGGTCGGCGCGGAATGCCTCGAGCGCGGCCCGGCTGTCGGTGTAGCCGACGGGCTCGTAGCCCAGGGTCGCGAGCATTTCCTCGAGGGCCGCGAGCACCTCGGGCTCGTCGTCCACGGCGAGGATGACCTGCCCCCGGCCCGCGATCGAGGCGGCTTCGCCGGCAGGTTCCACGCCCGCGCCGTCCACCCTGGGCAACCACACCGTGAACGTCGTGCCGCGTCCCGGCTCGCTCGCCACATCGATGGCGCCGCCGTGCTCGCGGACGATGGAATGCACCAGCGCGAGTCCCAGTCCCGTTCCGCGCCCCGCGGCCTTGGTCGTGAAGAAGGGCTCGAAGATGCGGTCGATCACCTCCGGCGGGATGCCTTGCCCCGTGTCCTTCACCTCCAGGACGGCCCACTCGCCGGGCGCCACTTCGGAAAGCCGCGTTCGCGCCGGGGAGGCGAGCGTGCGCCGGCCGAGCGAGATCTCGAGCACGCCGCCGCCGGGCATCGCCTGCATGGCGTTCGAGGCGAGGTTCATGATGAGCTGGTGCAGGCGCGTGGGGTCGCCCACCACCATCGCCTCCTCCGGCGCGACCGCGAGTCGCAACTCGATGTCGGCCGAGGAGGATCCGCGCAGCAGGTCGCACACCTCGGCGGCAACGGAGCCCAGGATCACCGGCTCGTGGATCCCGCTCTCGGCGCGGCTGTAGGAAAGGATCTGCGCCACGAGCGCCTTGGCACGGTTTCCCGCATTCACGATCGTGTCCACGTAGCGCTTGAGTTGCGGGTCTTCCTGCACACGCGCCTGGGCGAGCTCGCCGTAGCCGAGGATCGCGCCCAGGATGTTGTTGAAGTCGTGGGCGATGCCGCCCGCCAGGCGCCCGACCGCCTCCATCTTCTCGGCCTGGCGCAACTGCGCGGCGAGTGCCTGCCGTTCCGCCTCCGCGCGCACACGCTCGGAGACGTCGCTCACGAACCCGATGATGCGCCGCCGCCCCGCCTTGCGCCGCGTGGGGTCGTCGATCGCATAGCCGTTCACGCCGATCGTGATCCATTCCCCTTTGCCGCGGGTGACGCGGTACTCGGTGGCGATATGGGAAATCTCGCCGGAAAGGAGCTGCCGGCCGCTCGCGCGGGCGCGCATGCGGTCGTCGGGGTGCACGCGCCCCAGCCATTGCTCGACGGTCGAGATCCCCTCGGCCGGCAGGCCCAGCACCGCCCGCGTATCGCCATCCCACAGGAGGCGCCCGGAAGACGGGTCGAGCTCGTAGAGGAGGTTGCCGCTGGCGCGGATGGCCGCTTCGTAGCGCCGGCGCCATGCCTCTGTCGCCTGCGCGGCCCCCTCGCGCTCGGCGAGCAGGGCCGCGGCGAAAAGCGTGGTGACCACCGCCGTCGCGAGGAAGCCCTGCAGATGCAGGAGCGACATCCACTCCGTGGTCCCGAGGGTCGCGAACGGTCCGCGCCCGTGCGCCGTATGCCAGTAGCAGATGAGGGCGAAGGTCACCAGCCCCAACGTGGCCGCGCGAAGCCCGAAGCGAAGCGCCGCCCAGATGAGGAGCGGCGAGCACAGGTACGCGAGCGGCGCGATGAACCCCGGCGCGTCGGGCCGCATGCGGAAGACGAAGTGGGTGGCGACGACGAGTCCCGCGAAGAGCACGATCACCTCGGCGGCCCGGCCGCGCAACGGGGCAGCCGCCTCGTCCCGCCGTTCCCGGAACCAGGCGAGCACGAGGGGGGCCACCACGACCATGTTCACGAAGTTGGAGACGAAGGTCACCGTCCATTGCGCGCGGAAATCCGCCCCGACGCGCCACCAGGTGAAGGTTGCGTCCCCCAGGGAAACCACGGCCGTGAGCGGCACGAGGTTCACGAGGAACCCGGTCAGGCCGAGCAGCGTGCCGATGTGCACGCGACCGCCCGCGAGCCGAAGCAACCCCGCGGCAATGATCGCCGGTTCCGCGACATTCACCAGCGCCGGGAACGCGGATGCGGCGAGCGGCATGCCGGCCTGCAGTCCGGCAACGAGGGAACCCGCGAACGCGAGCACGAGGCACGCAATCCGTTGCGGGCGCGACGCGACGAGGAGCGCACCGAGGAGGAGCCCGTCGCCGGGCCAGATGAACGGAGGAACGTGCGCCTGGCCGGGCAGCGCGAAGGCGAATACCGAAAGCGCGTAATAGGCAAGCCCGAAGGCCGCGACGAGCGTCGCCTCGCCCCCCGGAAGAACGGGGCTTGCGCCGCCGTCCTGGATCCAGCCGGTCGTGGTCTTCACGGAAAATGTCCCCTGATCGCGCGATTCTACGGGCTCCCGGCGTAAAATGGCCCGAAACAACCGCGCCCGCAGGGACATCCCATTGGAAGCTCATATTCTCGTCGTCGACGACGACCCCGCCATTCGCGAGCTCGTGCGTGACTTCCTGCGCCAGCACGACCTGGAGGTTTCCACCGCCGGGAGCGGCGCGGAGATGGACAAGGTGCTCGGGGGAGGCATGGTGGATCTCGTGATCCTCGACCTCAAGCTTCCCGACGAGGACGGTCTCGCCATCGCGCGGCGCCTTCGCGAGAAGCTCGACATCCCGATCATCATCCTCACCGGCAGCCGCAAGGAGGAGCTCGACCGCGTGATGGGGCTGGAGCTCGGTGCGGACGATTACGTCACCAAGCCCTTCAGCCAGCTCGAGCTCCTGGCCCGGATCAAGGCCGTCCTGCGCCGCACGGAGGGCCAGCGGGCCGCCCGTCGCGTGGAAACCGTGCGTGCCTATCGTTTCGCCGGCTGGGAGCTGAACACGGGGCTGCGGCGCCTGAAGTCGCCCGACGAGCGCCAGGTCGAGCTCACCAACAGCGAGTACGCGCTTCTCGTCGCCTTCCTTCGCGCGCCGCAGCGCGTGCTTTCACGCGACCAGCTCCTCGAATCCAGCCGCCTGCACGACGACATCTACGACCGTTCGATCGACGTGCAGATCCTGCGCCTTCGCCGGAAGATCGAGGAAAAGGCGAACGAACCGAAGCTCATCCGCACGGAGCGAGGAGCGGGTTACTTCCTCGACACCTCCGTGGAGACCGTGTGAGCGTCTCAGCGCCGCGCCCGTAGCGATCGCCATGGGGACGTTACCGAACCTCCTCGCGATCGACGGCGTCATGATCATCGTCGCCGTCTGGTTCGCGATCGGATTCATCGGCCTGGCGGCGCTGCACAACTTCCGGTTGATCGGGCGAATCCTGTTTCCCGCCTCCGCCGCATCGAGCCTCGCCCTCGCCGGCTTCGCCCTCATCGCCCTGCCGGGCGCGCCGCAGACCGCGGTGCTCGCGATCGGGCTGCCCGATCTGCCCTTCCACCTGCGCCTGGACGCGCTCTCGTCTTTCTTCCTGGCGCTCCTGGGCCTCGCGAGCGCCGGCATCTCGGTCTTCGCCGGGGGCTATTTCCGCCAGGGCGAAGGCACGCCGCCCGGGCTCCTGTGCCTGCACTACCACGTCTTCCTCGCAAGCATGACGATGGTGCTGCTCGCCGACGACGCCTACGCCTTCATGGTGACCTGGGAGATGATGGCGCTTTCCTCCTTCTTTCTCGTCACCACCAACCACCGCATCGCCGAGATCCGCCGCGCGGGCTTCCTGTACCTGCTCGTCGCGCACATCGGCGCCATCGCGATCCTGCTGTGCTTCGGCGTACTGCAGGCCAACACCGGCGACTACACGTTCGCCAACATGAGGGCGCAGCACCTGTCGCCGTTCTGGGCCTCGTGCGCGTTCCTCCTGGCGCTCTTCGGCTTCGGCGCCAAGGCGGGGATCCTGCCGCTGCACGTCTGGCTTCCCGAGGCGCACCCGGCTGCCCCTTCGCCGGTGTCCGCCCTCATGAGCGGCGTGATGCTCAAGACCGCCATCTACGGAATGGTGCGCGTGAATTTCGACCTCATCGGCTCGCCGATCTGGTGGTGGGGCGTCGTCGCGCTCAGCGTGGGGCTCGCCACCGCGCTCTTCGGCGTCGTGTTCGCCGCCGCCCAGGTGGACATGAAGCGCCTCCTCGCGTACTCCTCCATCGAGAATATCGGCCTCATCGTCGTGGCGCTCGGGCTCGCGATGATTTTCACCGCCTACCGCATGCACTCGCTCGCGGCGCTGGCCCTCGTGGCCTGCCTCTACCACTGCGTGAACCACGCCCTCTTCAAGAGCCTGCTCTTCCTGGGCACCGGCTCGGTGCTGCACGCCACCCAGGAGCGCAACCTCGGCAAGCTCGGCGGCCTCATGCGCTTCATGCCCTGGGTCGCGTGGACCATGCTCGTGGGCGTGATCGCGAGCGCGGGGCTGCCGCCGTCGAACGGCTTCGTCTCCGAGTGGCTGCTGCTGCAGGGCTTCCTCTTCACGGCCGAACTCCCGAACCCGTACCTGCGCATGCTGGTGCCGGTCTTCGCGGCCGGCGTCGTGCTGGTGGCGGCCCTGGCCGGCTACGTGATGGTGAAGTTCTTCGGCGTGATCTTCCTGGGCCGGCCGCGCGAGGAGAAGCTCGCCAACGCCCACGACGCCGGCGGACTCGAGCGCCTGGGCCTGCTCTGGCTCACCGCGGGCTGCATACTCCTGGGCCTCTTCCCGGTGGCGGTGATCGAGGTGATCGACCCGGTCACCTACGCCCTCGTGGGCCGCGGCCTCGCGCAGAGCGGGCGCATCGGCGACTGGCTGCTCCTGGCGCCGGTCTCCGCCGAGCGGGCTTCCTACAGCCCGATCCTGTTCCTGCTCGTCACGGCCGCGGTCGTGATCCTCGCCTATTTCCTCGTGCGCCGCTTCTACCACGGCAACGTGCGCCGGGCGGCTGCCTGGGACTGCGGCTTTCCCCTGCAGACGGCACGCATGCAGGACACGGCCGAGGGCTTCGGACAGCCCATCCGGCAGATCTTCGAACCGTTCTATCGAATGCACCGGGAACTGCCCACGCCCTTCGAAAGCGCGCCGCGCTACAAGGTGACGGTCGAGGACCCGATGTGGGGATGGATCTACCTGCGGATCGCCGCCACGACCGAGGCCGTCTCGCGATGGGTGGGGATGCTGCAACGCGGCCGCATCTCGATCTATCTGCTCTACAGCTTCGTCACCCTCGTGGCCCTCCTCTTCTTCACCCAGCTATGAACTTCGAAGGCATCTTCGCCCAGCTCCTCGCGATGGCCGTCGCCCTTGCGGGTGCGCCGCTGCTCTCGGGGTGGGTGAACCAGTGCCGCGCGTGGCTGCAGAACCGCCGCGCCCCCCCACTCACGATGCCCTTCCGCACGCTGCACAAGCTCTTCTGGAAGGAGTCGGTCGTCGCCCACGACGCCTCGCCCATCTTCCGGCTGGCGCCCTACATCGTGTTCGGGTGCATGGCGCTCGCCTCGATGATCATTCCGACGCTGTCCACCAACCTGCCGCTGGCCCCGGCCGCCGATGCCATCGCGCTGGTGGGCCTCTTCGGCATCGCGCGGCTCTTCATCTCGCTCGCCGCCATGGACATCGGCACCTCCTTCGGGACCATGGGCGCGCGGCGCGAGATGCTGGTGGGCTTCCTCGCCGAGCCCGCCTTCCTGATGGTGCTGTTCACCGCATCCCTCATCTCCAGCTCCACATCCCTCGCGAACACCGTCTCGACGCTCGCCCACCGCGAATTCGCGATCCTTCCGAGCCTCGCCTTCGCCGGACTCGCCTTCACGATGGTCTCGCTCGCCGAGAACGCGCGCGTGCCGATCGACAACCCGGCCACCCACCTCGAGCTCACGATGATCCACGAGGCGCTCATCCTCGAGTACTCGGGGCGCCACCTCGCGCTCATCGAGTGGGCGGCGTCGCTCAAGCTCTTCGCCTACTCCTGCGCCGGGCTCGCGATCTTCTTCCCGTGGGGCATCGCCGAGGCGAGCGACCACGTGGCGCTGCTCTGGGCGCTGCCGGCGCTCGCCGCGAAGCTCGTGGTCGGCGGTTTCACGCTCGCCCTCATCGAGACGATCCTCGCGAAGATGCGAATCTTCCGCGTGCCCGAGTTCCTCGCCACCGCCTTCCTGCTGGGCGTGCTGGCGATCCTCGTCCACCTCCTCCTGGGAGCCTGAGACCCAAGCGCCATGTCGCCCCTCACCGGCCAGATCATCAACCTCTTCGCCTCCGTGCTCCTGCTCATCGCCTTCGCGATGCTGGCGCAGCGGCGCATCGTGACCCTGATCAACCTCTTCGCGCTGCAGGGGCTCGCGCTGGTGGGCTCGACCCTCACCGTCGCCTGGGCCACGGGCCAGCACCACCTGTACTGGTCGGCCGGGATCACCTTCGTGCTCAAGGTCGTCGTCCTGCCGTTCATCCTGCACCGCCTCATCCGCAGCCTGAACGTGAAGTGGGACATCGAGACCCTCATCAACATCCCGACGATGATGCTGGTGGGGATCCTGCTGGTGGTGTTCGCCTTCAACCTGGCGTTGCCCATCTCGCAGTTCTCGCAGTCGATCGCGCGCGCCACCCTGGGCATCGCGCTCGCGTGCGTGCTGATGTCGTTCCTCATGATGATCACGCGCTCCAAGGCGGTTCCGCAGGTGATCGGCTTCCTGTCGATGGAGAACGGCCTGTTCTTCGCGGCGACCAGCGCCACCTACGGCATGCCGATGGTGGTGGAGCTCGGCATCGCGCTGGACGTGCTCGTGGGCATGGTCATCCTGGGCGTGTTCATGTTCCAGATCCGCGAGCAGTTCGATTCCCTCGACATCCATCACCTCGAGAAGCTCAAGGAGGATTGATGGAAGCGTTCTTCGTCCTCCTCGCCATTCCGCTCGCCGGCGGACCGTTCCTGTGGCTGCTCGGCGATCGCGACTTCGCGCCCGAGGTGAACTCCGCTTTCAGCTTCGCGACCTTCGCGGCCTCCGCGTGGCTTACGGCCGTGGTGATTTCTGGCGGGTCGATCACCGCGTGGGGCGAGCAGTTCTTCGTCGATGCGGTGAACGTCTTTCTCGTGACCCTCACCGCCTTCGTGGGGTTCACCACGTCGCTCTTCTCGCGGCCCTACATGCGCGTCGAGCGCGAGAAGGGCAAGATGACGGGACCGCGCCTTCGCCTGTACCACAGCATGTACCAGGCGTTCATGTTCACGATGCTGCTCGCGCTCACCACCAACAACATGGGGATCCTGTGGGTGGCGATGGAGGCGGCGACGCTCGCCACGGTGCTGCTCGTCTCGGTGTACCGCACGGCGGCGAGCCTGGAGGCGGCGTGGAAGTACTTCATCCTGTGCGGGGTGGGCATCGCGCAGGCGCTCTTCGGCACGATCCTGCTCTACTTCGCGGCCGAGCGCGTGCTGGGCGCGGAGGGCAACGCGCTCCTGTGGACGCACCTCAACCTGGTCAAGGCGGACCTCGAGCCGGCCATCATGTCGCTCGCCTTCGTGTTCCTGCTGGTGGGCTACGGCACCAAGATCGGCCTGGTTCCCCTGCACAACTGGCTCCCGGATGCGCATGCCGAGGGCCCCACGCCGATCTCGGCCGTGCTTTCGGGCCTGCTCCTGAACGTCGCCCTCTACAGCGTGATCCGCTGCAAGGTGCTGGCGGACGGCGCGCTGGAGTCGCGCTTCGCCGGCAACCTGATGATGGGCTTCGGCCTCGTGTCGGTGGTGGTCGCCGCCTTCTTCCTGTCGCGCCAGCGCGACGTGAAGCGCATGTTCGCCTATTCCTCCATCGAGCACATGGGCCTGGTCACCTTCGCCTTCGGCATGGGCGGGCCCATCGCCAACTTCGCGGGCCTGCTGCACATGACGGTGCACTCGCTCGTGAAGAGCGCCATCTTCTTCGCCGTCGGCCACGCCGCGCAGAAGGCCGGCACGCAGGTGATGGAGGACATCCGCGGCCTCATGAAGGTGAGCCCGACCGTGGGCTGGGGACTCATGATCGGGACGCTGGCCATCCTGGGCATGCCGCCCTTCGGCGTGTTCGCGAGCGAGTTCCTCATCCTCACCACCGCGATGCGCGAGCACCCGTGGGCGACTCCCTTCCTGCTTCTCGCGCTCGGGGTCGCGTTTGCGGCCGTCTTCAGCCGCGTGCAGCCGATGGTGTTCGGCGACACCCACATCAAGGCGCTCGCGCACCCGCCGGCGCTCGTGCCGGTGTTCGTCCACCTGGGGCTGGGGCTCCTGCTCGGCCTCTACATTCCCCCCTACCTCGCCGCCTGGTACGCCGAGGCGGCGAAGCTCCTGGGCTGACATCGTGCGCATTCCGGGCCTGAACCTGAAGTGGAAGTCGCTCCCGGGCGACGCCCCGGCGTCGATGGCGAGCGTGGGCGAATGGCAGTGGACGGAGGCGGCGCGCCTCGCGCGCGAAGGGGGCGGGCGGCTCGTGGCGCTGTGGGGCGCCGACCACCGCGACCTGGCCGACGACGCGGACGAGTACTCCGTCTATGCCGCCTATGCCGTGCGCGACGGGCTCGTCGTCGTGGAGCTGCTCGTGCAGGATTCCGCGCCGTCCTATCCGGACCTGTCGGGCCTCTTCCCCGCCGCCGTCCGCATGCAGCGCGCGCTCCACGACCTCCTGGGCATCGGCGCCTCGGGCGCCGCCGACACGCGCCCGTGGCTGCGCCACGGCGCATGGCCCGAGGGGGTGTTCCCGCTGCGCCGCGATTTCGACGCCGCGGCGCTTCCGGCCAATGCGCTCGCAGACTACGCGTTCGTGCGTGTCGAGGGCGACGGCGTGCACGAGATCCCCGTCGGGCCGATCCACGCCGGCATCATCGAGCCGGGCCATTTCCGCTTCTCCATCGTCGGCGAGAAGGTGCTGCGCCTCGAGGAGCGCCTGGGCTACACGCACAAGGGCATCGACAAGCGATTCGAATCCTTCACGGTGGCGGAAGGGTACCGCCTCGCCGGACGCGTATCCGGCGACTCCACCGTGGCGTTCGCCTGGGCCTACGCGCAGGCCGCCGAATCTCTGCTGGGCGTCGTGCCGCCGCCGCGCGCGCGCTGGATCCGCGCGCTCGCGCTCGAGCGCGAGCGGGTCGCCAACCACCTCGGCGACCTGGGCGCGCTCGGCAACGACGCCGCACTGGGCTTCGCGCTCGCGCAGTTCATGCGGCTGAAGGAGGACTGGCTGCGGGCGAGCGGCGAGGTGTTCGGCCACCGCCTGCTCATGGACCTCGTGGTTCCCGGAGGCGTGGCGGCGGGCTTCGACGCGGTGCAGGCCGAGCGCCTGGTGAACCAGTCGCACGCCATCGAGGCCGAGGTGCGCGAGCTGCGCGCGATCTTCGACGAGCACGCGGGGTTGCAGGACCGCTTTCTCACCACCGGGCGCGTTACGCCGGATCTTGCCAGGAAGCTGGGCCTCACCGGCCTCGCGGGGCGGGCGAGCGGGCAGGCGAGCGACCTGCGTGCGGACTTTCCGGCCGTGCCCTACGGCGAGCTTTCCGTGAAGAAGGCCGGCCAATCGGCCGGTGACGTCGCCGCCCGGGTGCACGTTCGCTTCGACGAGCTCCTCGAGTCCCTGCGGCTGGTGCGCGCCATCGCGATCGGCGCTCCCGACGGCGAGCTTCTCGTGGAGCTTCCGCAGCCGCGTCCGCAGGCGTTCGGCGTGGGCTGGGTGGAGGGATGGCGAGGCGAGGCGTTCGTCGCGCTGGAGGCGGGCGGGGACGGCATGATCCGCCGCGGGCACGCGCACGATCCTTCGTGGCAGAACTGGCCGCTGATCGGGCACGCGGTGATGGGTAACATCGTTCCCGACTTCCCGCTCATCAACAAGAGCTTCAACCTTGCCTATTCGGGGCAGGACTGCTGATGATCCGCATCCTTCGGAAAATCGTGAAGACAGGCATCGTGAGCGAGGCCCCTCCGGAGGCCTCCGAGCTGCTTCGCGTGCGCGCGCCGCAGATCCAGGACGAGATCCTGCGCCTGTTCGGCCGGGCACTGGCCATCCGGCAGGTGGACGCGGGTTCCTGCAACGGCTGCGAGCTGGAGATCCACGCGCTCAACAACCCGTACTACAACATCGAAGGGCTGGGCATCCGCTTCGTTGCGAGCCCGAGGCATGCCGACCTGCTGCTGGTCACGGGGCCGGTGTCGAAGAACATGGAACACGCGCTGAGGATCGCGTACGAGGCGACACCGAATCCGAAGCTCGTCGTCGCCGTGGGCGACTGCGGCTGCACCGGCGGCATCTTCGGCGAGAGCTACGCGAGCTGCGGGAGGGTCTCCAACGTGATTCCCGTGGACGTCGCGGTGCCCGGCTGCCCGCCGCCGCCGATCGCGATCCTGCAGGGAATTCTCACGGCCGTCGCGGCGCGCCTGCCCGCCTGAAGACGGTCGGGTTGCGATTCCGGCTCGTGCAGCCTCAAGGCGCTTCGCCGATCCTCCTGTCCGCCTCGTCTATCGCGGCCATCAGCTCGCCGTAGTCGCGCGTCACCGGAAACTGCGGAAACTCGCCGGTGATGCTGGCGGGGGGGCAGTAGAAGATCCCGGCGTGCGCTGCCCCCAGCATCGCGGTGTCGTTGTAGGAGTCCCCGGCCGCGATCACCTTGAAGTTGAGCGCGCGCAATGCGTTTACCGCGGCGCGCTTCTGGTCCGGCATGCGCAGCCGGTATCCGCGAACGAATCCGGCGTCATCGACCTCGAGGCGATGGCAGAAGAGCGTCGGACGGCCAAGCTGCGCCATCAGGGGGCTGGCGAACTCGTAGAACGTGTCGGAGAGGATCACCACCTGGAAGCGGGAGCGCAGCTCGTCCAGGAACTCCCGCGCCCCGGGCATCGGACCCATGCCGCCTATCACCGCCTGGATGTCCGGCAATCCCAGCTTGCGCTTGCCCAGCAGGTCCAGCCTGAAGCGCATCAGCTTGTCGTAGTCGGGCTCGTCGCGCGTGGTGCGAGACAGCTCCGGGATGCCGGTGCGTTTCGAGAATTCGATCCAGATTTCCGGGACGAGGACCCCTTCGAGGTCGAGGCAGACGATGCGCAAGGCTTTCTCCGTGGCGGCGCGACACCTTGTCGCGCGACGAAGGTCGAAGTTTACGCTGCGCGGCCTCCGGCGAGGCGCCACCGGTAGCGTTGCGTCCGAGTGGGGCATAGACTCGGACACTCCTCGCAGGGGGTCACCGATGCGAAATCCCGTCGCGCGTTCCTCACGGCTGTTCGCCCTCTTCCTGTTCATGCTCGCCTGGGGTGAAGCGTGTGCGGGCCTTGGCACCAGTGCCTATGGCACGCTGCCCCTCGCGTTCGAGAAGAACCTGGGGCAGACGGACCGGCAGGTGGAATTCCTCGCCCGCGGGGCCGGCTTCGTGCTCTTCGTCACCCCCACGCGAGCGGTGTACAAGCTGCAGGGCAATGGCGGCGCGAGCATTGTGCGCATGGAGCTCGTCGGTGCGCGCAGCGAGGCGCGCGCCCGGGGCGTCGAGCGTCTTGCCGGAGAAAGCCATTACCTCCCGGGCGCCGACCCCGGCGGATGGACCACTCATGTTCCGCTCTACGGGCGCGTCGAGCTTTCCCAGGTCTATCGCGGCATCGATCTCGCCTATTACGGCAACGCTTCGGAACTCGAGTACGACTTCTCGCTCGCCCCGGGTGTCGATCCGCAGGCGATCGAGATCGAAGTTGAGGGCGCACGCGATCTCCAGATCGACGACGACGGCCGGCTCCTGGTCCATACGTCATCCGGAAGCCTGGCGTGGAAGCGCCCTGCCGCCTACCAGGAGAGCGCTGGCGGGAAACGGATGGTCGCTGCCGACTATGTCCTGCGCGCAAGCCATCGCTTCGGATTCCGGGTGGGGAACCACGACCGCAGCCTGGCTCTCGTCATCGACCCCATCCTCGCGTATTCCACATTGGCCGGCGGGACCGGGCACGACCACGCTTACGCCGTTGCGGCCGACGCCACGGAAGCGGCCGTGATCACGGGCGAAACCGCCTCGAGCGATTTTCCGACGACGGCCGGCGCGTACCCGGATGCCGGCGGCGGCGTCTTCGTCGCCAAGCTGAACGCAGCCGGATCGGCGCTCGTCTATTCGACATTCCTCGGGCCCGGCCGCGGCATGGGGATCGCGCTTCACGGCGGCAATGCCTACGTGACGGGAGTGGCGCCCGCGTCGTTCCCGGTCACGGCGGGCGCATACAACAATGCGCTGGCTGGCGACAACGTATTCGTCGCGAAGCTCGCACCCGATGGCTCGGCGCTCGTCTACTCGGCGCTCTTCGGCGCCGGCCTTTCGCAGGGAAGGGCGATCGCGGTCGACTCGACGGGAAATGCATACCTGACGGGCACGACGCAGTCCCCGGCCTTCCCGGCGACGGCGAGCGCGTTCCAGCCGACCCGCCCGACCCTCGGCCAGGTCTACCTGGGCGACATCGACGCGTTCTTCGCGAAGCTCGACGCAAGCGGTTCGTCTCTCCTGTACTCGACCTACCTGGGAAGCACCGAGAATGATTTCGGGGAGGGCATTGCCGTCGATGCGGGCGGCAAGGCTTACGTTGCGGGAACCACCACCGGCCGCGCCGCGCCGTGGAACGGCTTCCCGGCGGCCGACTCCCCGTTCCCGACCACGGGCGGCGCGTACCAGGCAGCTTTCACCGGAGGGGCCAGCGCATTCGTCGCCCAGTTCGATCCGGGCGCCACAGGGGCGGCCTCCGTGGTCTATTCGACACTGCTGGGCGGAATCGACGCGACCGCGCAGGGGCACGGGGTTGCCGTCGACGCTTCGGGAAGCGCCTACGTCACGGGCAGCGCAGGGGCCGGCTTTCCGCTGACATCGGGAGCCTACGGGGCAGCGTCGCCGGTCGCGGGCGCGTTCGTCACGAAGCTCGACGTATCGGGTTCGATGCTGTCGTACTCGGCGATGGTCGCCGGAGCCGACGGCCGTGCCATCGCGCTGGACTCCGCACGCAATGCGATCGTCGCGGGCCTCGTTTCCTCGAGCGCGGATTTCGTTTCGGTCGACCCTGTGGCGGGAGTGACCGGCGCAGCGCTGTTCCTGACGCGGATCGATGCGGCGGGCGCGACAGCCGCCTACTCCACCCCCATCGACGGCCACGCCAGCGTGCCCCTCGGCGTGGCCGTCGATCCTTTCGGCTCCGTCTACGTGGCGGGCACCGCCTTCCAGCAGTTCGGCGCGACACCCGGCGCTTACCGGACCGTGCTCGCCGGGGGCACGGACGCGTTCGTGAGCAAGGTCGTTTCCAACCGGGCTCCGGTAGCGAATGCGGGAGCCGACCAGAGCGTGATCCTCGGCAACTCCGTCACGCTCGATGCGAGCGGATCGTTCGATCCCGACGGCGGCAGCCTCACCTATTCATGGCGCGACGCCGGCAACCTCATCGTCGGCACGGGGAGCATCGTGACCCTTCCCTCCGCAGCCCAGGGCGTTCATGTCTTCACCCTGACGGTGAGCGATGGCATCTACAGCGCATCGGCGTCCGTGCGCATCACCGTCGAGGCGGTGCTGACCATCAACCTGTACGGCACGTTCACCGGCCGCGTGACTTCGACCGATGGACGCATCGACTGCGATTCCACCGGCGGCCCCGCCTGTTCAGCCCGCTATTCGGCGCCGACCCCGGTCACGCTCACCGTGACGCAGGGGGCGGACGTCGCCTTCCTGGGATGGATGCCACCGTGCGCCGGGACGGGTCCTTGCCTCGTCACGGTCGACGCCAACGTGGGCGTGGGCGCGCGGTTCGACGCGAAGATGCAGGCCCTGTCGGTCGTGAACGGGGGCCACGGGACGGTCACTTCAGGGGCGGGTATCAGCTGCGGCGCGACCTGCTCCACGACGGCGCCTTTCGGTTCGACCGTCTCGCTCACCGCGGTCGCTGATGCGGGCTATCTCTTCGACCAATGGGGCGGAAACTGCAGCGGGCCGGTGCCGGATTGCTCGCTCACGATGGACGCGGATAAATCCGTCACGGCATCGTTCAGGGCGATCACGCTCGATGCCGTCGCCTTGACGCCGGGCGCCGCCGGCGTGGCGGTCGGTAGCCAGCGCCGCTACACCGCGACCGCGAACTTCAGCGATGGCGCGGCGCGCCCCGTCAGCGCCGATCATTCGGTGGAAGCCTCGGATACCGATGTCTGCGCGATCACCCGCGACGGGACCGTGAAATGCTGGGGGGCGCGCTATCCGATCCCCGTGGCCGTGCCCGCATTCAGGAGTGCGATCGCCCTTTCCGCCGGCACCGGCAACCTCTGCGCCCTGTTCGCCAATGGGACCGTGAATTGCGAAGGGAACGCGATGGCGTCGATCACGGGCGCCGCGGCGATCGCGGCGCAAAGCCAGGTCAACTGCGTCCTGGTGGGCGCCGGCTCCCTTCCGCCGCCCGGATCGATTCAGTGCTGGAATGGGGTATCGCCCGCGGCGCCCCTCGTGACGGTGAGCGGGATCTCGAATGCCGTGGCCATCGGCGCCGAGGGCGGCAGCGATGCCTGCGCCGTGCTCTCAGACGGATCGGTCAGTTGCTGGACCGGCCTGGGCGACGCAAGCCCGGGCAGCTCCGTCCCGCAGCGCATTGCCGGAGTCCTCAATGCCACCTCGGTTGCGTTCGGCACTCAGCATGGCTGCGCGCTGATTTCCGACGGCACGGTAAGCTGCTGGGGAAACAGCGTGTATGGCCAGGTCGGCAACGGCCACATCTGCCCGGCGGGTGATCCGGATCCGCCGGCGCCCTGCCTGCCGCGGCGGGGATACACGGTCGTCGAGCCCGACCCGGCCAATCCCGCTGCGAACCGGCCGCTGGCGGACGTGGTGAGCGTCGTCACCGGCGACTACCATGCGTGCGCGCTGACTTCGAGCGGGACGGTCAAGTGCTGGGGCCGCGCCAATTCCGGTGGCAGCGCTGTCGACTCGCCGGTGGCCACGACGGTTCCCTCCCTCACGGCGATCGCGATCGCGGCGGGCGCTTTCACGACCTGCGCCACGCTCGGCGATGGGACGTTGAGGTGCTGGGGGGACCGCGCGTCGGGAGGCCTGCCGATCCCGCAAGCCACGCTGGTGCCGCAGCCGGTGGCGGGGATGGACAACATCCTCGCCTTGTCGTGGACGAGCTCCGACCCCGCCGTGGCGCGAATGACTGCCAACGGCGCTGCGGTCGGCGTCGGAGCGGGCACGGCGACGATCAGCGCGACGAGCGGATCGTCGAGCGCGAGCGTGAGCCTTGCGGTTACTGGAGGGGCGAACGTCACGACGCGGGCGATCGCGGCAAACGCGGCCGCCCCCGCGGTCACCGTAAGCTTTCCGGGCGTCACGCAATCGGGAACGACCACCCTGGCCGTCACGGATCCCTGTCCGTTCCCGCCGCCCGCCGGGTTCCAGCTGGGGACTCCCGCAACCTGCCTCGACCTGGCGACGACCGCGGTGTTCACGGCACCCGCCACCGTCTGCATCGAATACGGCCTGTTCGCTTTCACCGGAACGCCGCAGCTATTCCACTTCCAGGGCGGGGCATGGACGGACGTCACGACCTCCGTGGACACCGTCGGCAAGGTCGCGTGCGGCGCCGTGCCGTCGTTCTCGCCCTTCGCGCTGATGGAGCGGTCCGGGCGCAGGCTGCATGCCGATGCCGGACCGGACCAGGCCCTCGAATGCAGGAGTCCCCGCGGAACTGCGGTCACGCTCGACGGCTCAGGCTCGTCGCACGGGGCCAACCTGACCTATGTGTGGAAAGGCAGGTTCGGAACGGCGGAAGGGATGGTCGCGACCGTGACGCTGCCGTTGGGGGAGTCCGAATCCAGGCTCGAGGTGAGCGACGGCGTCGGGAAGTCGCAGGACGAAGTCAGGATCAGCGTGCGCGATACCCGCGCCCCGGTGATTTCCGCCGCCAAGGCGAACCCATCCGTCCTGTGGCCACCGAATGGCAAGATGGTCCCGGTGACGGTGTCGGTATCGGTGGCCGATGTGTGCGATGCGAACGCGCGCTGTCGCATCGAGAAGGTGCAAAGCAACGAGACGTCGGACGTGGATCCACGCGACAGGTCCTCGTCCGACTGGGAGATCACGGGCGACCTGACGCTGCGCCTTCGGGCGGACCGCTCGGGCCGCGGGAACGGCCGGACTTATTCCATCACGGTCGCGTGCATCGACGGGTCGCACAACCGCGCGCTGCGCATCGTCGAGGTCACCGTTCCCCACAACCGGTGACCTCGCGCCCGGGCCCGCAGGCGCAAACCCGGGTAACCTTCGCCTTCATGGACCGACAGCCGCTCGATATCGCCTTCGTCTCCGACGTCGCCTGCCCCTGGTGCGCGATCGGCCTGTATGCGCTGGACATCGCGCTCAATCGCCTGCAGGGCGAGATCGACGCGAAGCTGCACTTCGAGCCATTCGAGCTGAACCCGGACATGGGAAGCGAGGGCGACGAGGTCGTGCCGTACCTCGCGCGCAAGTACGGAATCACGCCAGAGCAGGTGGCGCAGAACCAGGCACGGCTGCGCGAACGCGGTGCGGCGGTGGGATTTGCCTTCGCGCCGCGCGTCCACGTGTGGAATACCTTCAACGCCCATCGCCTGCTGCATTGGGCCGGGCTGGAAGGCCGTGGCAGCGAACTCAAGCATGCGCTGCTGCGGGCGTACCACGGCGAGGGCCGCAACCCGGGCGCGCCGGAGGTGCTCGTCGAGCTGGCCGCGAACGTCGGGCTCGACGCGCAGCGCGCGCAGGCAATCGCGGCTGGCGACACGTACGCCGCCGAAGTGCGCGAGCGGGAGGCCCATTGGCAGAAAAGAGGGATCCACGCCGTGCCCTCGATCATCGTCAACGACCGGCACCTGATCCAGGGCGGGCAGCCGCCAGAGGAGTTCGAGCGGGCGCTGCGCGAGATCGCCCGCGCCCCCTAGCCCGCTCTTCGCTTCAGCGCGCGCCATCCCGGACCGGATCGGGTATCGGGTCGCGGCGGGTACCGCTGATCTCGTGACTCCATGTACCCTACGGCTTGCCGTCAGTCGGAGGCTTCGAGGTACGCCGGCCGCAAGCGAGAAAGCAATGTCCACGTCCCTGCTTATCTTCGGTGTGCTGTTCAGCGCGATCGGGCTCGGCTATTTCTTGTACGGCAAGAAGCAGCGTTCCGTGGTGCCGCTGTTGTGTGGTCTTGCGCTCATGGTTGTTCCTTACTTCATTTCCAGCACCACGCTGCTGGTTGTCGTCTGTACCGTGTGTTCAGCCATTCCATACTTTGTGAGACTCTGAGCCATGCCCACTTCAAGCCGAAATCCCCGCGCTCATCGTGTTGATGCGGCAGTTTTGCGCGGAGCCGGATTGTGCGCTTGACCGACGATGCTCGGAGGCACGAGTCGAGCAGCTTCTCACCAATGAGGCGCTCGGGAGCAGGGGAAGTTCCTTTCATTCGTCGGGACGCATTCAAGGGGTGCTGGCGTTGATCAAACCTGGAGAGGGCGTGGATCCGCGCGTACTGAGACGAAATTTCATGGCCGGGCTGCTCGTCGGGTTGCGGGTGGTATGGCCCATCCTGTCGGCATTGCTCGCCATGATGGCGCTGGTTGGACTGGTTGTCGGCATGCTCGAAGGCTGGTCGGTGCAGGAATCGATCTACTTCTCCTACGTGACGGGGCTGACGATCGGCTATGGAGATCTCGCGCCCAAGACCCTGCTTGCGCGCACGCTTGCAATTCTTATCGGCGCATGCGGCATCCTGCTGACGGCACTGATCGCAGCGGTCGCCGTGAAGGCGCTCACGGTCGCGCGGGACGACCCATCCGGGCCGCAAGAAGACGATGCGCGCTGACGCGTCGTTCAACCGGACCGGGTACGCCGGCAAGCGGTGCGTCCTCCGAGATGACGAACCAAGGCAATGCAAACCAGGGGAGAGGTGACGATGGCTATCGATGCCACGCGCGACGCGCTGTCGCACATTTTCTACCAGCGCTGTTTCTGGCTGTTCGTCGTCCTGATCGTTCTCATCGTCGCGGTGTCGTTCGTCCCGGCAAACGATCATGGCCGCCTGGTGGTGAACGGTGTCAACATTCTCGTCCTCATCACGACGGTGGCCGCTGTCGGCCGCACGACACTGTCATTCGTCATTGCGCTGTTACTCGCCGTCCCTGCCGTGTGGTTCCAGTACGTCGGCCTCTGGCACGACAGCGACATCGATCTGGCGGGATCGTGGATGTTCAGCGCCGCGCTCTTTTTCGCCGCCATCGCGTATCTGCTTCGCTACGTTTTCCAGCCCAGGGTCATGACGCAGGACAAGCTGTTCGGCGCAGCGGCTGCCTATCTCATGATCGGCCTGTTCTGGGCGTACCTCTACGCGATCGTCGGATTCATCTATCCCCTGTCGTACATGATCCTCGGGCAACCGGGGCAGCTCGTCTATGCCGATGCGCTGTACCTGAGCATGACCGTGCTCACCAGCACGGGCTTCGGGGACGTGACGCCGCTCACGCGCCCGGCGCGCGGCATATGCATGGTCGAGCAGATTGCCGGGGCTCTGTTCATCGCGATACTCATCGCCCGCCTGGCCGGGGTCTACCCGCCGCGGGAGAGCTACGTCGACGACAAGGCGGCGTAAGCTGCCACCAATCGAGCCATCCCCGCCGATTCGCCGGGCAGTGCTCGACAAGCTGATATTGCGCTTCGGTGATTTCCATTCCCGCGGCATCTCACGGAACTGATCGTCGGCGTTTACAGGCCGCAGGTCGCCAGGCTTTCACGGTGAATCACGGACATGATGGAATATCTGGTTCAAATCATCCTGCTTCTGTCCGTGGCGATCACCGTCGTGGTCATCTTTCAGCGCCTGCATATCCCGACCAGCCTGGGATATCTGCTGGTGGGGATCATGCTCGGGCCGCACACGATCGGGCCGGTCGTTTCGATGCCGGAGCTGGAAACGCTCGCGGAATTCGGTGTCGTGTTTCTGCTGTTCACCATTGGACTCAATTTCTCCCTGCCTCAACTGCACGCGCTGCGACACCAGGTTCTCGGGCTGGGCACCGGGCAGGTCGTGTTCACCACCCTGGGGGTTGGGGCGGTGGTGTGGCTCGCGGGCCTGCCGGTTGCGGCCGCGTTCGTGTTCGGCGCCGCTTTCGCGCAATCTTCCACGACGATCATTGCCAGCCTGCTCACCGAGCATGGCGAGGAAGACACTCAGCATGGCCGCCTTGGGCTCGCGATGTCGGTTTTCCAGGACGTCACGGCTGTTCCATTTCTCGTGGTCATACCCGTGCTGGGTGTGGCGGTCACGGCGGATGTACTGGGGGGCAGGCTGGGCCTGGCCCTTGCCAAGGCCGTGCTCGCCTTCGCGCTGGTCTTCTTTGCGGGGCGCTGGTTGCTGCGTCCGTTGTTCCATGTGATTGCCGAACGCAGATCGGTCGAGATGTTCACCCTGGCCGTGCTGCTGGTCGCCTTGCTCGCCGCCTGGATCACAAACAGCCTGGGCTTGTCGCTGGCATTCGGAGGGTTTCTTGCCGGAATGATGCTGGGCGAAACGGAGTTTCGCCACCAGGTGGAGTCCAGCATCAGCCCGTTTCGGGATGTGTTGCTGGGCCTGTTCTTTATCGGCATCGGCATGCGCTTCAATCCGGCGGCGATACCCCCCATCTGGCACTGGGCCGTGCTGGGCGCCCTGCTCATTGTCACGAGCAAGACACTGATCGTTGCCGGCATGGTGCGCAGGGCCGGAGTCGATGCCCGGATGTCGTGGCGTACCGGATTGATGTTGAGTGTGGGCGGCGAATTCGGGCTCGCGCTCATCGCCATTGCGCTCGAGTCCGGCGTGATCGACATGCAGTTGGGTCAAATCGCGATAAGCGCCGTGCTGCTGTCGATGATTGCCGGCGCCCTGCTGATTCATTTCAATGGCGCGATAGCGGCCTGGCTCGTCAGAGCGCCTCGCGCAACGGCTCACGTTACTGCGGAATTGCCGGAGGCCGCCAGGCAGCAGGTGGTGATCGGCGGTTACGGGCGCGTGGGCCACACCATCGCCGTGCTATTGCACGCAAGCGGCATTCCCTTTGTTGCCTTCGACACCGATCCGAAGCGGGTGGCCCAGGGACGGGCGGATCGGCATGCGGTCTGGTTCGGCGACATCGCCGACCCCGGATTGCTTTCCGCGATCCATGTGGAAAGGGCTGCTCTGGTCGTGATAGCCGTTGACAGACCGGAGACCGCGCTGGGCGCGATGTCGTATATAAACAGAACCTGTCCGCAGGTGCCTGTCATCGTGCGCGCACGGGATCTCGAGACCAGTACGCGCCTGCTTGCCGCCGGTGCCGCCCACGCCTATCCGGAAGCGATTGAATCGAGTCTGCGCCTGGGCGCCACCGCGCTGAAAATGCTCAATGTAAGGAGCGATGAAATCGACGAAATGGTTCAAGGCGTGAGAGACAGGGGTTATCAGCCCGTTCTGGATAATGAGACAGGCAAACCGTAAGATGTTTCATCGGCTGCGGAAGTCGTCGAGTACGAAGCCCGCTCCATGAAAAAGGGAAGTCCATCGGGATGAAGTCATTCAGAAATATTCTGTACGTATCCGAAAGCGCCGTGGCCCAGGAGGCCTCGATCTTGCGAGCCGTGTCGCTGGCGGAAAACAACCAGGCGGACTTGACCGTCATCGACGTGGTTCCGGCCGTCACGGCGGGCATGGGCATGCCGCGCGGCGCTCCGATAGGTCATGAACTGCAGGCCGCCACGGTGAACGAGCATCGAAAGAGGCTCGAGGCGCTGGTCGAGCCTTACACGAAGCGCCTGGGCATCCGGCTGGACGTACTGGTGGGCAGAACGTTTCTCGAAGTCATTCGGTTCATTTTGCGCAACGACCACGATCTGCTGATCAAGCCGGCCCAGAATCCGGGCTTCATCGAACGGCTGTTTGGCAGCGACGACATGCAGTTGCTGCGCAACTGTCCGTGTCCCGTATGGTTGACGGGCGCGGAGGAGACCTCGAAGTGCCAACGAATACTCGCCGCCGTCGATTTCGATCCGGACAAGCCGGATGCAATAGAGCAGGACCTCAACCGGCAGATACTTGGATTATCCGGTTCTCTCGCATTCTCCGACTTTGCCGCGCTGCATGTGGTTCATGTCTGGGATGCCCCGGCCGAAGCGATGTTGCGCATGTGGGCCGAAAACGCGCAGGCGACGAGCAGTGCCTATGTCGAGGGCGTGCGTGCAAGCCATGAAAGCGCCTATAACCACCTGCGCAAGCAACTGATGGAGCGTGTCGGCAAAGATGCCGGCGACCATCTGTCTCCTGAATTCCATATGCGTCGAGGGGTCGCCGCCACCGTCATACCAAGAATGGCAAAGCAATTGGAGGCTGACTTGGTGGTCATGGGCACGGTAGCCCGAACAGGTATCGCCGGCTTGCTCATCGGGAACACCGCCGAGGCCATTCTCGAACAGCTGCAATGTTCCGTGCTTGCCGTCAAGCCTCCCGGCTTTGTCTCACCGGTAAAGCCCGCGTAGGCTGGGGTTCGGAAGAATGGCAAGCACGGGGTCGGGGACCGGGTGACCTCTTCAGTCGCGAAACAAGGGCGGGCGCCTCTCGCGTGCGGCGGCGCCCGCTTCGGCGAGGTCCTTCGACAGCAGCATCGCGGCATTCCAGGTCGCCACGTAATTGAGCCCGTCCGCCACGGAATGATCGCGCGAGTAGTTGAGCATTTCCTTGCAGCCGCGGATCGCGAGGGGTGATTTCGCGGCGATCGACCCCGCGATCTCCATCACGCCCGCGTCCAGCGCCTCGGGGTTCGCGAAGACGCGGTTCACGAGGCCGATCTCGCGGGCTTCGTCCGCCTCGAACGTTCGGCCCGTGTAGACGAGCTCCCGGGCCATGCCCTCGCCCACGAGGCGCGGGAGCCGCTGCAGCGTTCCCACATCGGCCGCCATGCCCACGTCGATCTCCTTCACCGAGAAGCGCGCATCCGCCGAGCAATAGCGCATGTCGCAGGCGGTGATGAGGTCGATGCCGCCCCCGATGCAGGCCCCGTGCACCGCGGCGATCACGGGCTTGCGGCAGCGCTCGATGCTCGTGATCGTGTCCTGCAGGTCCAGGATCAGCCGGCGCAGCTTCTCCCTGCCGCGCGCCTCGTCCTCGTCACGGATGTGCGCGCCGATGCCGGCGAGCATGGCGAGGTCGATGCCGGCGGTGAAGTGCTTGCCCGCACCTTTCACGATGACCACGCGGACGCCGGGCGTCGCATCGGCCCAGCGCATCGCCTCGCGAAGCTCGTGCCACATCGCCTCTTCCATGGCGTTGGCCTTGTCGGGGCGGTTCAGGGTGACGGTGGCGACGGCCTCGTGCCGGCCGATCGCGAGCGTGCTGAATTCCATGGACACTCCGTTGGGATGTGAAACGAAATGGGGGCGGGGTCCGGCGATCAGCCGTCCGTCACGCGGACTCGAGCAGAGCCACCGTGCCCAGGCCCCCGTCCGCGCAGATCGATGCCACCGCGCGCTTGCCCGGCCCCAGCGCGGCGAGCTCCTTCACCGTCTGCGAAAGAATTCGCGCACCGGTCGCGCCAAAGGGGTGGCCGATGGCCACGCTGCCGCCGTTCGGATTCAGCCGGTCCCACGGGAACCTGCCGAGCGAGGCGGCGATGCCGGCCTTCTCGCGCACGAACGATTCGTCCTCGATCGCCGCGACGTTGCACAGCACCTGCGCGGCGAAGGCTTCGTGGATTTCCCACAGGTCGATGTCGGCGAGCGTGAGGCCACGACGCGCCAGGAGGCGCGGGATCGCATAGGCAGGCGCCATCAGCAGGCCTTCGTGAAAGACGTCAACCGCGGCGATTTCCCAATCGACGAGGCGCACGCGCGGCACGCCGGCCGGCAACCTGGCGAGCCCCGCATCAGTGGAGACCCACAGGGCCGCGGCGCCGTCGGTGAGGGGAGAGGCGTTGCCGGCGGTGATCGTGCCCGCCTCGCGGGCGAATGCCGGGCGCAGCCTCCCGAGCTTCTCGATCGTCGTGTCCGCGCGCGGAATGCCGTCGCGCACGGCCTCGCCCGCAGGAATGACGAGGTCATCGAAGAACCCGAGCGCCAGCGCCTTCACCGCGCGCTCGTGGGAGGCAAACGCGAGGCGGTCCTGTGCCTCGCGCGCGATCTTCCAGGCCTGCGCCATCTCCTCGCAGTGCTCGCCCATGCTCTTGCCCGTGGCGCGGTTCTTCACGCCGGGCACGTGCAGCTTCACGTCGGCGAGGCGCAGGTCGAGAAGGCGGTCGATGCGCTCGCCCACCGTTCGCGCCTGCGTGAGCCGGCGCAGCCAGTCGGAGAGCCCCTGCGAAAGCGCGATCTGGACGCGGCTCATGCTCTCGACGCCGCCCACGAGTGCCAACTGGTGCGTGCCGCCCAGCATTCCTGCCGCCTCGAAGGCCGCGACCATGCTGGTGGAGCATGCGAGCACCGTGGAAAAGGCCGGCGTCACGGGGTCGAGGCCGGAATCGACGATGACCTCGCGCGCGATGTTGCTCCACCCGAGGTTGGAGGCGACCGTGCCCCACACCATCAGGTCGGGGCGCGTGCCCGGCGCAAGCTGCGCTCCCATGGCTTTGGCCACCGGTACGGAGAGCGCCACCGCATCGAGGGCGCGCAGGCCTGCATCCACGCGCGCGAAGGGCGTGCGCACACCCGGGACGAGCCACACGGGAGCCTGGGACATCACGTTGCCGTTCATGGCGGTTCCTATCCGAGAGCGTGCTTCGGAAAATGGGTATCGAGGAGAACGCCCGCGAAGACCGCGAGGCCGATCCAGTGGTTGTGCCCGAAGGCCCGAAAGCACCCTACGCGCGAGCGATCGCGGATCCAGAGGATGTGATAGCCCGCGATCACTCCCCCGCACAGCAGGCCGGAGAAGTAGAACGGGCCATAGCCCTGCCAGAGGCCGATCGACGCCATCGCCGCGAAGAAGAGCCCGTAGCAGGCGAGCACCGCCAGGACGTCGAAGCGCCCGAAGAGGATCGCGGAAGTCTTGATGCCGATCTTCAAATCGTCGTCGCGGTCCACCATCGCGTATTCCGTGTCGTAGGCGAGAACCCAGAAGAAGTTGGCCGCCAGAAGCGCCCACGCGAGCGCAGGAACCTTGCCCGTCTGCGCCGCGAAGGCCATCGGAATGCCGAAGCTGAAACACATCCCCAGCCACGCCTGCGGTATGGCGAGGAAGCGCTTGGTGAACGGGTAGATGGCCGCGATGACGGCCGCCACGACGGCCAGGCCCACCGTGAGCAGATTGAACATCCAGACCACCATCATGAACGCGAAGAACGCGAGGGATGCGGCGACCAGCACCGCCTCCTCCGGATGGATCGCGCCCGAGGCGAGCGGCCGCCCGCGCGTGCGTTCCACGCGCGAGTCGTAGAAGCGGTCGGCCCAGTCGTTGATCGCGCATCCGGCCGAGCGCATGAGGACGGTGCCCATCACGAATATCCAGAGCACGCGCCAGTCCGGCACTGCGCGAACCGCGAGCCACAGCCCCCAGAGCGTCGGCCACAGGAGCAGCAGGATCCCCACGGGCTTGTCCAGCCGGACGAGCTTCTCGTAGGCATCGATGCGCGCGAGGATGGCGGCGAGCTTCACGCGGCCCTCATCCGAGCGCGATGAGCGAAGGCAGGAAAACCTCCGTCACCAGCAGCGGCCGGCCGCGCTTCACGAAGCGCGAGCGGCGCGCCCACAGGACCGGGAAGTCGTGCCCGAACACCCGGCGCGCCCGCTTTCCGAGGGGATGCCGCGAATCGATGCGCACGTACTCGAGCGATTCGCGCGCAACCAGCGGGTCCGTGAAGAGCTCCTCGGCCAGGGGACGGCTGCCCAGCCCGCGCAGGCCGCGCCAGACGCCGTTGAGGTCGCGCCACGCGGCGATGGAATGCGCAAGCACCACGGGCGTTCCGTTCGCGTGCAGCACCACCTCGCGCACCAGCGCGCGGCGATGCGCCGGCTGGCACAGGCACGCATACTCGTCCTCGTTGGGAATGTGCAGGCCCTGCCGGATCACCTCGACGCGGAAATCGCGTGCGCGCGCCGTGATGCGCCAGGTGAGCGATCCGCGCCAGGCGAGCCAGGGGCGCCAGGGATCCGTGTGCGGCGGCGCGAGCCGTTTCCATCGGTTCATGCCTTGAGGTAGAACTGCCGGTGGCCGAGCCAGCGGTCCAGGTGCCTTTCCACCGCGTGCGAGCGCTCCGCGATCATCGTGTCGGCCACCCCCCGCGCGAGCTCGATCAGGTCCGCGTCGCGCTCGAGATCGGCGAAGCGCAGCAGCGGCGCCCCGCTCTGCCTCGCCCCGAGGTACTCGCCCGGGCCGCGCAGCAGCAGGTCCTGGCGCGCGATCTCGAAGCCGTCGGTGTTGCCATAGATGATCTTGAGCCGGGCACGGGCCGCCTCCGACAGGGGTTGATGATACAGGAGGATCGCCAGGCTCCTGGCTGTGCCGCGCCCCACGCGTCCGCGCAGCTGGTGCAGCTGCGCGAGCCCCATTCGCTCGGCGTGCTCGATCACCATGAGCGTCGCGTTGGGGACGTCCACGCCCACCTCGATCACGGTGGTGGCCACGAGGAGCTGCACGCGCTTCGCCTTGAAGTCGGCCATCACCTGCGCCTTCTCGTCGGGCTTGAGGCGCCCGTGCACGAGGCCCACGGCGAGGTCGGGAAAGGTGGCCTTCATCGTCTCGAAGGTCTCGAGCGCCGTCTTCAGCTGCAGCGTCTCGGACTCCTCGATGAGCGGGCACACCCAGTACGCCTGTGCCCCTTCGCGGCAGCTGTCGCGGATGCGGTTGATCACGTCGTCGCGGCGCGATTCATCGACGAGCTTGGTGACCACGGGCGTGCGCCCGGGCGGCAGCTCATCGATGACGGACACGTCGAGGTCCGCGTAGTAGCTCATCGAGAGCGTGCGCGGAATGGGCGTCGCACTCATCATGAGCTGGTGGGGCTCGAGGCCTTTCGACGCAAGCGCCAGCCGCTGCGCCACGCCGAAGCGGTGCTGCTCGTCCACGATGGCGAGTCCCAGCCGGTCGAATTGCACGTCACCCTGGAACAACGCATGCGTGCCGATGGCAAGCTGCGTCTCGCCCCTGGCGATCGCCTCCAATGCCGCTTTCTTCGCGCGCGCCTTGAGGCTCCCGGCGAGCCAGCTCACCTTCACGCCGAGCGGCTCCAGCCAGTGCGAGAGCTTGAGGTAGTGCTGCTCGGCGAGAATCTCCGTGGGCGCCATGAGCGCGGCCTGCCAGTCGTTCTCGATCGCCTGCAGCGCCGCCAGTGCCGCGACCAGGGTCTTGCCGCTGCCCACGTCGCCCTGCAGGAGCCTTCGCATCGGGTGCGGCTGCGCGAGGTCGTGGGCGATGGTGGCCAACGCCTTCCGCTGCGCGCGCGTGAGGCGGAACGGCAGGGACTTCACCAGCGCGTTGGTGAGCGCGTGCCTGTCGGGCATGCGCGGCGCGGCCTTGCTGCGCCGCTCGCGGTAGGCGATGCGCATCGCGAGCTGCTGGGCGAGGAGCTCGTCGAACTTGAGCCGGCGCCACGCCGGGTGCGTGCGCTCGTCCAGGCTCGCGGCATCGACGTTCGGCGGCGGGCGATGCAGGAAGAGGACGCTTTCGCGAAAGCCCCCGAGCGCCAGGCGCTCGAGGAGCGCGGGCTCCAGCGTGTCGTCGAGGAGCAGCGTATCGAGCGCATGCTCGATGAACCCGTGCAGGTTGGCCTGCGACATCCCCGCGGTCGTGGGGTAGACCGGCGTGAGGGAGGAGGCGAGGGGCGAGTCCTTCTCCACCACGCGCACCTTGGGATGAACCATCTCGGCGCCGAAGAAGCCCGGGCGCACTTCCCCGAACAGGCGAAGCCTGCGACCCGGCGCCATCTGCTTCACCTGGCTCGGATAGAAGTTCAGGAAGCGCACCCACAGCTCCGACGGGCCGTCGGCCAGCTTCACGACCAGCGTGCGGCGCGGGCGGTATTTCACCTCGCACTCCACGACGTCGGCTTCGACGAGGACCGGCTCGCCCGAGCCCGCCCTGGAGAGCGGCGTGAGCTTCGTCTCGTCCTCGTAGCGCAGCGGCAGGTGCAGCACGAGGTCGAAGCGCGAGTGTATGCCGAGTTTTTCCAGCTTCGCGCGGACGGCGGGACCCGCCACCAGGTCGTCGCGCGGTGGCACGGGGGTCGGCTCGGCGACGATCGCCGCCACGGACCTGGCGGAGCGCTTCGATACGGGCGCGCTCACGGCTTCACCCTCCCGGAATGCAGTCGCATCGCGGCCGCCACGATCGGCTTGGCCCAAGGAGGCGTCGCCGACAGGTTCGCGGGACCCGTGATCCGGCCACGCTCGAGGTGCAGCAAAAGCCGCGGCCTGGGGCTCTTGCCCGCGGCGGGATCCGCTTCGACGCTGTTGTCGTAGACACGAAGTGCCGCGAGCTGCGGCATCAGGTGCACGAGGTTCAGGCGGCTGTGCTCGAAGCGGCGACGGATGTCGGACTCGGGAATGTCGTGGCCGCCCCTGTGCACGCGTGCGCGCACGCGGCGGATGTGCAGCTCCGGCGTGGTGAGCCCCACGTACCAAACACGCACCTCGAAGCCCTCCCCGGCTGCCTCTCTTAGCAGACGCGGGATGGTGCTCGCGCCCAACGTGGTCTCGATCGCGAAATCGAGCCGGCCCGCGATGGCCTTCTCGAGCAGGCGCCTGCCCTGCTGCCAGGCGGCGCTGTTGGCTTCGTCCTGCCGTAGCCCGGGATTCACCGTCATCAGCGCGCGGGCAGCCTCGTCGGGGTTGTAGTAATCGGCGCCGAATGCGCGGAAGGCCGCTCCGCCCAGGCTACTCTTGCCCGCGCCATTGACGCCCGCGAGCACGTAGAGCCGGGGAGTAGCGCGTGCCACGATCGCGGACCCGGGGGCGGAAGCATCCGGCGTAAAGGGCGCCCGTCAGCGACGCCTGGCGGCCTTGGCCGCGGCCTTGCCCACTTGCGCAGGCGCGGCGTCAAACGCGGCCGCCATGGCCTTCCTCGCCTTCGGCTCCTGCATTCCCGCGAGCAGGCCGTCGAACTGCCCGGACAAGTCGTCGAGATCCGGAAAGCGCGATCGCACCAGCGCCTCGAATTCCGCGTAGGAAATGAGCACGGCCTTGGGCGCGTCGTGCTTGGTGATGGCCACTGCTCCGCCCAGGGCCGCCTTCTCGAACACGGCGCCGAACTCGTTCTTGAAACGGCTGGCGGCGACGGTTGGCAGGGCGATGAGCTCGCCCTGGCGGTTGCGATAGGTGAGGGTGGACATGGGGCCTCCGACTTCCAATTGGCCATTATAGCCAATAAGGACAATACCGGGGGGCTTGTCCAAAAGGCCTCGGCCTCGCCGCTGCGCGCCGGAAATCGAGCCGACTGCGAATCCCCAGGTCTTAGGTACGAGCCCTATTGGGGGAGATTTCTCAGACAGCACGACATTGCGCTTTGAGATGCATTTGATGCGGGCGGCCTATCGAGATCGGGCTGGCAGCGGGCAAAGTCGGATCTTGGCATTCGCCTCCAATGGGGTCGGCGCGCCAGACGAGCGCTGGATCGTCTCATACCCCAATGACCCCATCTCCATATCGACGAGCCTGCCAATAGCTTTCAGAACAGGGCATTGGGCGCCGTGCGATCCAGTCAGGTGGCGTTTCAGTCCCGCCTTCGTAAGGCCGGTCGCATACGTTCGTACTTGCCGATCGGACCGACAAAGCGGACAGATAGCCCGAGGCGAATCATGGTGTTGTCGGACGTCGCCGCCGAGCACGCCGCCACGCTCAAACTCCACTGCCGCAATTGTCTGAGGGGCCGCACTATCGAACCACAACGCCTTTACATATCGGGGCTTGTTGGGGAGAGTCGTCAGCCGCTCGATGAAAAGCGTCTCTTTTTCACGTAACGCTTCACTGATTCACGGCGGGAAAACCGTAATCAGCACTTCCAGCGCCTCGATGATCAGGCGCCGGGTCTCCGCAAGCTCGCGTTTCGGAATCGTGAGTGTGGCCCCGGTATTGGGTACCAGCTTTAAATTTCTCCCAGCCATGATCGTACCTTTTTCGGGTGAACTTCAACTGACCCATAACGTGCGCTTGCGCTTTGGGGCATTGGCGCTGTTCGCGGCAACATGAATCAGTTTGTGGGCAACTAACTAGCCCGGGCTTTTCGGAGACGCGATGTGCATGACCGCGTCGATCTCGACGGCCGCGCCGCGCGGCAGCGACGCCACGCCCACGGTCACGCGCGCCGGAAAAGGCTCGCGGAAATACGCCGCCATGATCTCGTTCACCTTGGGGAAGTTCGCGAGGTCGGTGAGATAGATGGTCACGCGAACGACGTCATCGAAGCTGCCGCCGGCCGCGCCGCATACCGCGAGCAGGTTGTCGAAGACGCGCCGTACCTGGCTCTCGAAGCCCTCCACCAGTTGCATCGACTTCGGGTCGAGCGGGATCTGGCCGGAGAGGTACACGGTATCGCCGGCGCGCACGGCCTGCGAATAGGGGCCGATGGCGGCGGGTGCATCGGGGGTCGAGATGGTCTGTTTCATGTGGGCTTCTTCTTCAGGCGGGAGAGTCTGACGACTTCGGGGATGCGGCGCATGCGCCGGAAAACCTGCGCCAGGTGCGTGCGGTTCCTCACCTGGATCGTGAACACGATCGTGGTGTAGGCGGTGCTCGAGCGCTCCTCGGTTTCGATGTGGTCGATGTTGGAATCGGCCTCCGAGATTTCCGCGGCCAGCCGCGCGAGGACCCCGCGCTGGTTGGCGGCCGTGAGGCGCACGTTCACGTCGAAGAGGCGCTCGGGGGCCGGGTCCCACTGCACGTCGACCCACTTCTCCGGGTCGAAGTGGAAGGGATGGATCGCCGGGCAGTCGTGCGTGTGCACCAGGAGCCCCTGCCCCTTCCTGATCTGCGCGATGATCGGGTCGCCGGGAATGGGCCGGCAGCACGGTGCGAACTGCACCGCCAGGCCCTCGGTGCCGCGGATGGTGACCGAATCGAGGCGGTGCGTTCCCTCGGCCATCGCCTCCGGGGTGGCGAGGAGCTTCTTCGCCACGACCACCGCGAGACGCTTGCCCAGCCCGATGTCGGCCAGCACCTCGGCGCGCCCCCTGCCGGCGTCGCCCTTGAAGAAGCGCTTCCAGTGCTCGTCCCCGATGTCGTCGGGATTGGCCCTGAGCGAGCGCAGCGCCTGCACCAGCAGCAGCTCGCCCACCTCCGCCGATTCCGCGGACTGCATCGTCTTCAGGTAGTGCCGGATGTGCGAGCGCGCCTTGCCCGTGGCCACGTAGGAGAGCCAGACCGGGTTGGGCCGCGAATCGGGGTCGGTCACGACCTCCACGCGGTCGCCGTTGCGCAGGGCCGTGCCCAGCGGCACCGTCTCGCCGTTCACGCGGGCCGCGATGCAGTGGTTGCCCACGTCGGTGTGCACCGCGTAGGCGAAGTCGATGGGCGTGGCGCCGCGCGGCAGCGAGAAGATCTTGCCCTTCGGCGAGAAGACGTAGACCTCCTCCGGGAAGAGGTCCACCTTGATGTGCTCGAGGAACTCGAGCGCATCGCCCGACTCGCTCTGGATCTCGAGGAGCGACTGCAGCCACTGGTGGGTCTTCAGCTGCACGTCCTTCGACTGCTCCTCGGCGCTCTTGTAGAGCCAGTGCGAGGCCACGCCGGCCTCGGCCACCTTGTGCATGTCGGGCGTGCGGATCTGCACCTCGACGGGCATGCCGAACGGGCCGAAGAGCGTCGTGTGCAGCGACTGGTAGCCGTTCGCCTTGGGGATGGCGATGTAGTCCTTGAACTTGCCCGGGATCGGCTTGTAGAGCGTGTGAAGCGCGCCCAGGGCCAGGTAGCAGGCCGCCACGTCCGGCACGAGGATGCGGAAGCCGTAGATGTCGAACACCTCGGAGAACGAGATGTTCTTCTCCTGCATCTTCTTGTAGATCGACGAGATGTGCTTTTCCCGGCCGTGCACCTGTGCCTCGACCTTGAAGTCGCGCAGCCGTGCCTGGATCGCCTCCTTCAGCTTTCCCACGGCGTCGCGCCGGTTGCCGCGCGCGCGCTTGAGCGCCTTCTCGAGCACGCGGAAGCGCGTCGGGTGCAGGTAGCAGAAGCCCAGGTCCTCGAGCTCGTAGTAGATGGCGTTGAGCCCCAGCCGGTTGGCGATGGGTGCGTAAATCTCGAGCGTCTCGCGGGCGACCCGTTCCTGCTTCTCTGCGTGCACGGCGTCCAGCGTGCGCATGTTGTGCAGCCGGTCCGCGAGCTTGATGAGGATGACGCGCACGTCGCGCGCCATCGCGAGCAGCATCTTGCGGAAGTTCTCGGCCTGGGCGTGCTGGAGGGTCGCAAACTCGATGCGATCGATCTTCGACACGCCGTCCACCAGCTCGGCCACGGCCTTGCCGTATTGCTTCGCGATTTCCGTCTTGGTGGTGGGCGTGTCCTCGACCACGTCGTGCAGCAGCGCGGCCATCAGCGCCTGCGGATCGAGGTGCCATTCGGCCAGGATCTTCGCCACCGCGAGCGGGTGGGTGACGTAGGGCTCGCCGCTCTTGCGGTACTGGCCCGCATGCGCGGCGCGCGCAGTTTCGTAAGCCCGCTCGATCTGCGCGATGTCCTCGGGCTTGAGGTAGCCCAGCACCGAGGAGAGCTCCGATGCGTCCGGGCCGGGCGGGGTCGTGCCCGGGCCCTTAAGGCCTCCCGCGACCGTCTGGACGCCGGGGAGGGACATGACTGCAGGTCAGAGGACGGGCGGCGTCGGAGCCGGCGGGGCGAGGAGTTCCTTGCCGACCTTGCCGCCCGCGATCTCGCGCAGCGCGATGACCGTGGGCTTGTCCCGGTTGGCCTCGACGAGGGGTGAGGCTCCCAGGGCGATCTGCCGCGCGCGGTTCGTGGCCGCGAGCGTGAGCTCGAAGCGATTGGAGAAATACTTGATGCAGTCGTCGACCGTGATACGGGCCATGGTGAACTCCGTTACCTGAATTCTTCGAGGAGGCGCGAGAGGCGGTTTCCCCGCCGGTCCCGCGAAAGACGCGCCGCGCGCACCACCGCACTCAAGTCGGCGAGCGCCACGTCGAACTGTTCATTGACAATTATATATTCAAATTCAAGAACATGCGAGATTTCTTCGCGGGCGCTCGCCATGCGCCTTTCGATCGCCTCGGCGGAGTCCTTTCCGCGTGCCGTGAGCCGGCGGCGAAGCTCGTCGATCGAGGGGGGCAGGATGAAGATCCCGACCACGCCCGGAAAGAGCTTACGCACCTGCCGGGCGCCCTGCCAGTCGATCTCGAGGAGCACGTCGTGCTCGCCCGCAAGCTCGGCCTCGATCCACCTGCGCGAGGTGCCGTAGAAGTTGCCGTACACGTTGGCGTGCTCGAGGAAATCGCCTGCAGCGTTCATAGCATCGAACGCCTCGCGGGAGACGAAGTGGTACTCGCGGCCCTCGACCTCGCCTTCGCGCGGCGTCCGGGTCGTGAAGGACACGGAAAGGCGGATGCCGCGTTCGGCCTCGAGCATCGCGTTCACGAGGCTGGTCTTGCCGGCGCCGGAGGGCGCCACCACGACGAAGAGGTCGCCGGACATGAGGGCTACTCGATGTTCTGGACCTGCTCGCGCATCTGCTCGATGAGCACCTTCAACTCCACCGAGATGCGCGTCATGTCCGAGGAGACCGACTTCGACCCGAGCGTGTTGGCCTCGCGGTTGAGTTCCTGGCAGAGGAAGTCGAGGCGCTTGCCGCAGGCCCCCCCCTTGTCGAGGACGCGCCGGAACTCGGCCACGTGGGCGGACAGGCGCTCGAGTTCCTCGTCAACGTCGATGCGGGCCGCGTAGAGCACGACCTCCTGCTGGACGCGCTCGTCGGCAGGCGAGGCGGCGGCCTCCGCGAGGCGGGCGGCGAGCTTGTCGCGGAAGGCCTTCATCACCTCGGGCATCAGCGGCTGCGCCTGCGCCACGAGAGCGGCCATGGACTCGAGCCGCTCGCGAAGCACGTTCGCGAGTTTCTCGCCCTCGCGCCGGCGCGTCTGGCTGAGCTCGGCCACGGCCTGCGCGGCGAGCCTGGAGACATCCTCGCGGATGCTGTCCGCGGCGACTTCAGCGTCGGCCAGCACGCCCGGCCAGTGCAGCACCTCGTTCACCGACAAGTTGCGCGCCTGCGGGAACGCGGAGGATACGCGCGCCGAAGCGGCGGCCAGCGCGGCCATGGCCTTTTCGTCCGGCGCCAGGCCCCGCTCGCCCGCGGCGGCGGGCGTGAAGGTGAGACGGCAGTCGATCTTGCCGCGCGTGAGACCCGAGGCGACGACCTCGCGAAGCACGGGTTCGAGCGCGCGCAGATCGTCCGCGAGACGGCACTGGAACTCGAGGTAACGGTGGTTGACGCTCTTGAGTTCCACCGCCAGTTGCCCGCCGGCGATTTCGCGGGTGGCGGCGGCAAAGCCGGTCATGCTGGCGATCATGGCGCGCTCGATTCCATGGGGGATGGCGGGGCCGGCGGGGGAAAGACCCTTCGCATCGCGGCTTTACAAGCCGATTTCGATTGCCGACAATGCATTGAATTATAGCGGAACCTCCGCATCCCATGCCTTCGCAGGTGAACCAGCCGTTGCCGGGAGGTTACGTCCTCAACGGCTATCGCATCGACAAGCCTCTCTCCTCCGGCGGTTTCAGCATCGTCTATCTCGCCTATGACGAGAAGCAGACGCCCTTCGCCATCAAGGAATACCTTCCGGCCTCCCTCGGGCTGCGCTCGGAGGGCACGGAAGTGAAGATCGAGGACGAGTCGAACCTCTCGTCGTTCCGGCACGGCCTCAAGTGCTTCTTCGAGGAAGGGCGCGCGCTCGCGGTCATCTCGCACCCGAACGTGGTGCGCGTGGAGAACTTCTTCCGCGCCAACGAGACGGTGTACATGGTGATGCAGTACGTGCGCGGGCGGACGCTGCAGTTCCACATCCAGAGGAACCGCGCCGAGTTCACCGAGACCTTCATGCGCCGCATCTTCATCCACCTGATGAACGGGCTGCGCGAGGTGCACGCCAACAAGCTGCTGCACCTGGACATCAAGCCCGCCAACATCTACCTGGCGATGGACGGACGGCCGGTGCTGCTCGATTTCGGCGCCGCGCGCATCACGCTTTCCGACGAGCCGCTGAAGCTCAAGCCCATGTACACCGCGGGATTCGCCGCGCCCGAACAGTACAAGTTCGAGCCCGGGCAGCTCGGGCCGTGGAGCGACATCTACTCGGTTGGCGCCACTCTCTACACCTGCATCGCGGGAACGCCGCCGCAGGCGGCCGACGCGCGCATCGAGAAGGACCGCCTGATCCCGCCGCGCACGCTGGCTCGCCAGAGCTACTCCGACGAGCTCTACTCGATCGTGGATGCGTGCCTGAAGCTCGACCACATGGCGCGGCCGCAGACCGCCTTCGAACTGCAGAAGCTCCTCATGGTCGAGCCGCCCGATGTCGGCCGGAAGGGGTTCCTCGACACCCTGAGCAAGCCCCTCTCCAGTTTCTTCACGAAGTAGGCGGCCCGGGACAAGGACGATGCGATTCACGATCTTCCGGGACAGCCGCCAGGGCGACCGCTCGGGCAACGAGGACCGGATCGGGTATTCGTACGGCAAGGACGTCCTGCTGATGGTGGTGGCCGACGGCATGGGCGGGCACCTGCAGGGCGAGGTGGCCGCGGAGATCGCGGTGACCGAGATCACGCGCCTCTTCCAGCAGGAGGCGAGGAACCGGCTGCGGCGCCCGTCTGACTTCCTCGTTTCCGTGATCAATGCCGCACACCGCGCGATCGTCTCGCACGCCGTGGCGGAAAACCTGCTCGAGTCCCCGCGCACGACGTGCGTGGTGTGCATCGTCCAGGGCGGGACCGCCTGGTGGGCCCATTCGGGCGATTCGCGCCTCTATGTCCTGCGCGGCGGCAAGCTCGTCGCGGCCACGCAGGACCACTCGCGCGTCCAGCAGCTGGTCGATTCGGGCGTGATCACGCCGGAGGCCGCGGCCACGCACCCGGAGAGGAACAAGATCTTCAGCTGCCTGGGTGGCGTCGTGCCCCCGGTCATCGCCGTGGGAAGCGAATTCGCGCTGCAGACGGGAGACACGATCCTCCTGTCGAGCGACGGCTTCTGGAGCCAGATCCCCGCCGCCCTCATCGCGAACCTGCTGCGCAAGCAGGACATCGTCGGCCTGCTGCCGGGCCTGCTCACCGAGGCCTACAAGCGCGCCAAGGGCGAATCCGACAACCTTTCGATCGTTGCGATGACCTGGGAGGCGCAGGACGACCCGCGTTACGCGGACACCGAGCAAGTCGACGCCGAGCATTTCACGACCTCGTCCAATACGCTCGACCCCGACCGTTCTCCCGCCGCGGACGACGTGACCGACGATGAGATCGAGAAGGCGATCGCCGAGATCCAGAGCGCGATCAAGAAGGTTCCCCGCTAGCCAGCCTGCCCGAAGGATTTCCATGCCCCGATTCCAGGACCGCCCCGCGGACGCCTTGCGCCCGGTGCGCATCACCCGCCATTTCACCCGCCACGCCGAAGGCTCCGTGCTGGTCGAGTTCGGCGAGACGCGCGTGCTGTGCACCGCGAGCGTCGAGGAGAAGGTGCCCGGCTTCCTGAAGGGCAAGGGCTCCGGCTGGGTCACGGCGGAATACGGGATGCTGCCGCGCGCCACACACACGCGCGGCGCGCGCGAGGCGGCCGCGGGCAGGCAGTCGGGCCGCACGCAGGAGATCCAGCGCCTCGTCGGCCGCGCGCTGCGCTCCGTCGTGGATCTTTCGGCCCTCGGCGAGCGCCAGGTCACGATCGACTGCGATGTGCTTCAAGCGGACGGGGGCACGCGCTGCGCCTCGATCACGGGCGCGATGGTGGCGCTCGCGGACGCGGTGTCGTGGCTCAAGGGCAAGGCACTGGTGACGCGCGAGCCCATCCGCGACTTCGTGGCGGCGGTCTCGGTTGGCATCGTCGCGGGCGCACCCTGCCTCGACCTCGACTATGCCGAGGATTCCGCCTGCGACACCGACATGAACGTCGTGATGACCGGCGCGGGCGGGTTCGTCGAGGTGCAGGGCACGGCCGAGGGAGCCCCCTTTTCACGCGACGAGATGGACCGGCTGCTAGCGCTCGCCTCGAATGGCATCGCGCAGATCGTCGCGATGCAGAGGCGCTCGCTCGCATGAAGCCCTCACCCCCAATCCCTCTGCCGCGAGCGGGCAAGGGGAGAAACCAGGAAGGGGCATCGCGCGAGGGGCTTGCGTCTCCTTCCGGAGTAGGGCCGGGGGTGAAGCCATGACCCGCCTCGTTATCGCGAGCAACAACGCCGGCAAGCTCGCGGAGATTTCGGCGATCCTCGCGCCGCTCGGCTTCGAGACGGTTCCGCAGGGCGCGCTGGGCGTGCCGGAGGCGCAGGAGCCCCACCACACCTTCGTCGAGAACGCGCTCGCCAAGGCGAGGAACTGCGCGCGCCATACCGGGCTCGCGGCCCTGGCCGACGACTCGGGCCTGTGCGTCGAGGCGCTTGGCGGCGCGCCCGGCGTGCATTCGGCGTACTTCGCCGGTCGTCAGGGCACCCGAGAAGAGCGCGACCACGCGAACAACGCCCTCCTCGTCGAGAAGCTCGAGGCGGCGACGAACCGGCAGGCCCATTACTACTGCGTCATGGTGCTGGTCCGCAACGTCGATGATCCGGAGCCGCTCATCGCGGAAGGCCGGTGGCAGGGCGAGATCGCCAGCACGGCCTGCGGCACGGGCGGCTTCGGTTACGACCCGTATTTCCGGATTCCCGCGCTCGGACGCACCGCGGCGCAGCTTCCGGCAGCGCAGAAGAACCGCCTGAGCCACCGCGCGATTGCCGCCTCGCGTCTGGCCGCCCGCCTACGCGGCGAGGATTGAAGCCGTCCGTGAAGCCTGTGACGGTGGCCTTGCCCGGGCGCATGCGCCTTGCCGCACTCCCGCCCCTCGCGCTCTACATCCACGTGCCGTGGTGCCTGAAGAAGTGCCCCTACTGCGATTTCAACTCGCACGAGGCGAAGGGCGAAGTGCCCGAGTCGCGCTACGTGGACGCCGTGATCGCGGACCTGGAAGCGAGCGTGCCGAAGGTGTGGGGCCGCCGGGTGCACGCGATCTTCCTGGGCGGCGGCACGCCCAGCCTTTTTTCCGCGAACGCGATCGACCGCCTCCTCACGGCGGCGCGCACGCTGCTGCCGGTGGAAGCCGATGCCGAGGTCACGCTCGAGGCCAACCCCGGCACGTTCGAGCAGGCCAGGTTCAGCGGCTTCCGCAGCGCAGGGGTGAACCGGCTCTCGGTGGGCATCCAGAGCTTCGACGCGCAGCGCCTGAAGGCCATCGGCCGCGTGCACGACGCCGACGAGGCCCGACGCGCCGTGGACATCGCGCTTTCCCTCTTCGACAACGTGAACCTGGACCTCATGTACGCGCTGCCGGGGCAGGGCGTGGATGAGGCGCTCTCGGACATTCGCACGGCCATCGCGTTCGGTCCGCCGCACCTGTCCGCCTACCACCTCACCGTGGAACCCAATACCTGGTTCCACCGCTACCCGCCGCCCCTTCCGGACGACGACACCGCCGGTGTGATGCAGGAGGCGATCGAGGCCGAACTCGCACAAGCCGGCTACGAGAACTACGAGACGTCGGCCTTCGCGAAGCCGGAGCGGCGCTCGCGCCACAACCTCAACTACTGGCGATTCGGCGACTACCTCGGCGTGGGCGCCGGCGCCCACTCCAAGCTCTCCTTCCGCGACCGGATCACGCGGGAGGCGCGCCACCGGCAGCCGAAGGCTTACCAGGACAAGGCGCTCGCGGGCGATGCCGTCCAGGAGGCGCACGAGGTTCCCGCGGGCGACGTCGCCTTCGAGTTCATGATGAACGCGCTGCGGCTCTCGGAAGGCTTCCCCGTCGAGCTGTTCGGCGAGCGCACCGGGCTCGCGCTTTCCGTGGTGGAAGGCGCTCTCGCGAGGGCGCAGGCCGCCGGCCTCCTCGAACGCGATGCGATCCGCATCCGACCCACGTTGCGCGGCCGGCGATTCCTGAATGACCTGCTGGGTTTGTTCCTTCCGGAGGCAAAGTCGCCCCGGAAAGTGTAAATTCGGGGGGCAGAAGGTCCGAGAACCCCTGGAACACTCATCCCCCCGCAAATCCCCGCTCCCCCGGCTCCGTCAAGAGGAACAGCATCGTGCCGAAGTACACCGAGTCCATCCACACCCTTGCTCTCGTCGGCCATGGCGGTGCCGGCAAAACCACGTTGGCCGAGGCCCTGCTCTGGAAGGCGGGTGCCATCCCCGCCATGGGCTCCGTCGAGAAGGGCAGCACGGTCTGCGATTTCGACCCGCTTGAAAAGGAGTACCTGCACTCGCTCAATTCCTCCCTGGTGAATTTCGACTGGGAGGACATGCACATCCACATGATCGACACGCCCGGCATGCCCGACTTCGCCGGCCAGTCGATCGCCGCGCTCGCGGCCGTGGAGACCGCGGTCGTCGTGATCAACGCGCAGAACGGCATCGAGCTCAACACCAGCCGCATGATGAAGTGGGCGAAGACGCGGGGCCTGTGCCGCATGATCGTCGTGAACAAGATCGACGCGGACAACGTCGATCTTCCGGGGCTGCTGCGCAAGATCCAGGACCACTTCGGCAAGGAGTGCCTGCCCATCAACCTGCCGGCCCACGACCGCAAGGACGTGGTGGACTGCTTCTTCACCCCGGACGGCGATGCCGATTTCGTCGGCGTGAAGGCCGCGCACACCGCCATCGTCGAGCAGGTGGTCGAGGTGGACGAGGCGCTCATGACCCTCTACCTGGAGCAGGGTGAGGAGCTCAAGCCCGAGCAGCTTCATGCGCCTTTCGAGAAGGCGCTGCGCGACGGCCACCTCGTGCCCGTGTGCTTCACCTCCGCGAAGACCGGCGCGGGCATCCCGCAGTTCCTCGAGATCCTCGCGCGCCTGGCGCCCAACGCGACGGAGGGCAACCCGCCGCCCTTCGTGAAGAGCGACACGACCGAGGGCGAGGAATTCCACGCCGAACCCGACCGCACGAAGCATGTCCTCGCGCACGTCTTCAAGGTCCTGGTGGACCCCTACGTGGGCAAGGTGGCCTTCTTCCGCGTCCACCAGGGAACGATCACGAAGGACTCGCAGCTCTACATCGGAGAAGGCAAGCGCCCCTTCAAGGTGGGCCATCTCTACACCATCCAGGGCAAGGAATTCATCGAGGTGAACGAGCTCTTCCCCGGCGACCTGGGCGCCGTGGCGAAGATTGACGAGATCGAGTTCAACGCGGTGCTGCACGACTCGCACGACGAGGACAACATCCGCCTGCGCTCGCTGGATTTCCCCACCCCCATGCATTCCATCGCGGTGGAGACGAAGAAGAAGGGCGACGAGCAGCGCCTCTTCGAGGTGCTGCACAAGCTCGAGATCGAGGACCCGTGCCTGTGGATCGAGCGCCACCCCACCACGCACGAGACGGTGGTGCGCGGCCTGGGCGAGCTGCACATGCGCGTGAAGCTGGAGAAGATGTCCACGCAGTACAAGCTGGAAGTGGACACCAAGCCCCCCAAGATCCCCTACCGCGAGACGATCACGAAGAAGGCCGAGGGCCACTGCCGCCACAAGAAGCAGACGGGCGGGGCCGGCCAGTTCGGCGAGGTGTACCTGAAGATCGAGCCGCTTTCGCGCGGCAGCGGCTTCGAGTTCGTGGACCAGGTGAAGGGTGGCGTGATCCCGACGGTCTTCATCCCGGCCGTGGAGAAAGGCGTGAAGCAGGCGCTCGACAACGGCGTCATCGCGGGCTACCCCGTCGAGGACATCCGCGTCATCGTCTACGACGGCAAGAGCCACGCCGTGGATTCCAAGGAGATCGCCTTCGTGACGGCGGGCAAGAAGGCCGTGATCGACGCGATTCTCAAGGCCGGCGCCATCATCCTCGAGCCCATCGTGAACATCACCATCACCGCGCCCGACCGCTTCGTGGGCGACATGACGAGCGACATCTCGTCGAGGCGCGGGCAGATCACGGGCACGGAATCCTCCGGCGGCGACCTCATGTCGATATCCGGGCAGGTGCCGCTTTCCGAGGTGGCGGAATACCAGTCGCGCCTTCGCTCGGTGACGGGCGGGCAGGGCTCCTACCAGATCGAGTACAGCCACTACGCGATGGTGCCTCCGCAGACGCAGTCGGCGCTCACCTCGGAGTTCAAGCTGGCGAAGGAAGAGGACTAGCGCTCCGGCCTTCCAGAGGCAGAGCGGATCTTTTCCCTGCAACTTCGCGCCCTTGCGGCGCGAAGTTGCAGCGCCTTCATCGACGGCGGGCGCGGAGCAAGTTCGATGCCCGCCTGGCGATGCTGCGGCGCGACACGAAAATTTTCCCTTTTCGCGTTGACACGATTAACGTCCGTTGGCACCTTCGGTCTCTCGCACATATCCGCGGTCCCGCCGCGGCGACAGCGCAACCGGCGCGCAAGGGGGAGAACGAGCGATGATCGAGATCCGCGACCAGCAACTGCGCCTGCTCTTCCTCACCCATCTCATCCGGGAACTGCAGCGTAGCGCCGACGAAAACCGCCCTGCGCCGCCGGGCCTGAGCGAGGCGCAGTTCGACGAGCTGCGCGCCCTCAGCACCGACGACCTCGTGCGCCTCTCGGAGATGCAGGAGCCGCGCGTGGCCGTTCAGATCGACGCCGGCTCCTTCGAGCACGGCCTGCGCCAGGTGGGCTACATCGGCAAGCGCTCCAAGCAGATCGAGCACTTCATCCGCCACGGCGCCACCTCGGCCATGCTCACGAAGCTCTTCCGCATCTCCTCCACCGACGTGACGCTCAAGCGCCGCCTCTTCGCGGGAACCCACGACAAGCTGCGCCGGCCGGCGATGCCCGTGCCCGCGGTTCGCGAAGCCATCCAGAAGCGCTGGTGGGAGATCCGCAAGGGCAAGGAGCGAGAGCCCCTGCGTCCCGAGGACTACGAGGACCTGCACGCGGACTTCCCCGTCCACACCTACGCGACCCTCTGGGCCGTGGTGCACGAATTCGGGGGCTAAAAAAGGGGACAGACCCCCAATAGAGGGTCTGTCCCCTTTTTCTAGAGGTGCCGCGCCACCTCGCGGCGCATGAACTCGTGGAAGTGGACCATCCCGTCCTCCATCGGGGACTGGTACGGCCCGTGCTCCTCGCGGCCCTCGAGCCACAGCGCGCGTCGGCCCTGCGTCATGCGGTCGCAGATCTCCTTGTCCTCCACCGCCGTCTCGTCGTAGGCCTTCTGTTCCGCCTCGACGAACTCGCGCTCGAAGAGGGCGATCTCCTCGGGGTAGTAGAACTCGACCACGTTCACGCACTTCTCCGGCCCGCGCGGCCAGAGCGTGGAGATCACGAGCACGTGCGGGTACCACTCGACCATGATGTTGGGGTAGTAGGTGAGCCAGATGGCGCCGTGCGGCGGAGGCTCGCCGTTGCGGAATTTGAGCACCTGCTCGTGCCACTTCGCGTACACGGCGCTGCCCGGCTGGGCGAGCGACTTGTTCACGCCCACCGTCTGCACGCTGTACCAGTCGCCGTATTCCCACTTGAGGTCGTCGCAGGTGACGAAATGGCCGAGGCCCGGGTGGAAGGGAGCGACGTGGTAGTCCTCGAGATAGACCTCGATGAACGTCTTCCAGTTGAAGTCGTAATTCACGACCTCGATCTTGTCGAGCACGTAGCCGTCGAAATCCAGGTTGTTCGCCGCGCCCATCGAGGCCAGGTCGCGCGCAATGTCGCGCGGCCCGTTGAAGAGCAGGCCGCGCCACTGCTGCAGATCCTGCCGCGGCAGGTCCAGACAGGGGTGATCCGGGAAATGCGGCGCGCCGATGTGCTTGCCGTGGCTGTCGTAGGACCAGCGGTGCACGGGGCAGGTGATGGTGCCGCCGGGGAGCTGGCCCGCGCCCGCGAGCATCACCGCCTGCCGGTGGCGGCAGACGTTGGAGACCATGTCGTGGCGCCCAACGTTGTTCACGAGCGCCCAGCCGGGGCCGTTCCCGCGCCAATCGAGGACGCGATAATCGCCGGGCTGCGGCGCCATCTTGGCGTGTCCGACGTAGCCCGGGCCGCGGTCAAACAGGAGCTTTTGCTCGATGTCCGCCACTTTCGGATCGAAATACCACGAAAGCGGCAGATGGGTAGGCGTCCGGGTGAGCGCCAGTTGGCTCGCCAAGTCCGACATGTTCCGCACCTCCGATGAATCCAAAGATGAAAACCACAGCGGGCTAATCGAGTCAGCTAGCTTTTAACTCTGCAGCTCCGTCCCGAACCAGCATAGAATTTGAGCAGGCCAGTTTGCCCTTAGTTCCGTTCTTTTTCAAGGATTCCGGCGCGTCGCGTTGAGGGGCGTCAAGGATGCGGCGAACGGATGCGGATCCGCCCGGATGCCGCGCAAAATGACGGCAGGGACCAATTGCGTTAAGGTGCCGACCCATGCCCAAGACGACTCCCATCACCGCCGACATCCCGTTCGAGAAGGCCCTCGAGGAACTCGAGGCCCTCGTGGCCCGGATGGAGGACGGCAAGCTTCCCCTCGAGGAGTCGCTTGCAGCCTACCAGCGCGGGGCGGAACTGCTGCGCTACTGCGAAGGCAAGCTTTCCGCCGCCCGGGCGCGCATCAGCGTCCTCGAGGGCGAAGTGCTGAAGGACCTTCCCGCGGCCGAATCGTGAGCGCCATCGATTTCGCCGCCTGGTCGCGCGAGGTGGGCGGCCGCATGGAAGCCGTCCTCGCGCAGGTCCTGCCCTCCCCGCACATCGCACCCTCGCGGCTGCACGATTGCATGCGCTATGCCGCGCTGGGCGGCGGCAAGCGCGTGCGGCCGATGCTGGTCTTCGCAGCCGGCGTCGTTTCCGGGGCCGATCCGGGACGCCTGGAGCTCGTCAGCGCCGCGGTGGAGCTGATACACGCCTATTCCCTGATTCACGACGACCTGCCCTGCATGGACGACGACGTGCTCCGGCGCGGCAAGCCCACCTGCCACGTGGAGTTCGACGAGGCCACGGCGCTTCTGGCCGGCGACGCGATGCAGAGCCTCGCCTTCCAGCTCCTGGCCGAAAACCGCCTCGCCGACGACGCCGCAGTGCAGTTGCAGATGATCCAGGTCTTTGCGGTCGCCTGCGGCTCGCGGGGAATGGCCGGAGGGCAGGCCATCGACCTCGATGCGGTGGGCAAGCTCCTCACGTTGCCGGAGCTGGAGAACATGCATATCCACAAAACCGGCGCCCTCATCCGGGCATCCGTCCTGCTGGGCGCCCATTGCGGCGAGGTCCTCGGCGAGGATTACCGGGCCGGCCTGGACCGCTATGCGAAATGCGTAGGCCTCGCCTTCCAGGTGGTGGACGACATCCTCGACGAGGAAAGCGACTCCGCGACTCTGGGCAAGACCGCCGGCAAGGACAGGCAGGCCGGCAAGCCGACCTACACGAGCCTGCTCGGCACCCCGGGGGCGAAGCAATTCGCCGCCGGCCTCCTCGCCGACGCCCACGACGCCCTCGCCTCGTTCGACGCCCGCGCCGATCGCCTGCGCGAACTGGCCGACTTCATCGTGAAGCGCGACCGGTAGGGGAAAGGGGTCGGATTTGAGGCAGCGCAGACGGGAATCGGCCAGTTGCGGCAAAATGCCTTGGTCCGGCCTGCCTGCCGGCCCCAGACAATGAACACCTACCCCCTCCTCGAGACGATCAACGATCCGGCGGACCTCCGGCGGCTCGACCGCAAGCAGCTACCCGTGCTGGCCGCGGAGCTTCGCCGTTTCATCGTCGAGTCCGTGGCGTCCACCGGGGGGCACCTCTCCTCGAACCTGGGGACGGTGGAACTCACCATCGCGCTGCATTACGTCTTCGCAACCCCGGAGGACCGCATCATCTGGGACGTGGGCCACCAGACCTACGGCCACAAGATCCTCACCGGCCGGCGCGCGGGCATGGCGCGGCTGCGGCAGAAGGGCGGCATCGCCGGCTTCCCGCGGCGGGAGGAATCGATCTACGACACCTTCGGCACCGCGCATTCCTCCACCTCGATTTCCGCCGCCCTGGGCATGGCGGTGGCGGCACGGCACCTCGGGCGCGACCATCGCGCGATCGCGGTCATCGGCGACGGCGCCATGACCGCCGGCATGGCCTTCGAGGCGCTCAACAACGTGAAGCACTCCGGCGCCAACGTGATCGTGGTCCTGAACGACAACGACATGTCGATCTCCGAAAACGTGGGCGCGCTCAACAACTACCTCGCGAAGCTCATGTCGGGGCGCTTCTACGCGGCGACGAAGAAGACCGCCGACAAGATCCTGTCCGTGTCGCCGCCGATGAAGGAACTCGCCAAGCGCTTCGAGGGGCACGCCAAGGGCATGCTCACGCCTTCCACGCTCTTCGAGGAATTCGGCCTCAATTACACCGGCCCCGTCGATGGCCACAATATCGAGGCCCTCATCGACACGCTCTCCAACGTGAAGCGCCTGGACGGCCCGCAGTTCCTGCACGTGGTCACGAAGAAGGGCCAGGGCTACGCCTTCGCCGAGGACGACCCGATCGCCTACCACGGCCCCGGCAAGTTCGACCCGGGCGTGGGCCTCGTGAAGCCCGTACCGGTAGCCGACGCCCGGCCGCGGCCCACGTACACGCAGATCTTCGGCGACTGGCTGTGCGACATGGCCAGGGCCGACCGCCGCCTGGTGGGCATCACGCCGGCGATGCGCGAGGGCTCGGGCATGGTGCGCTTCTCGCGCGAGTATCCGGACCGCTACTTCGACGTCGGCATCGCGGAGCAGCACGCCGTCACTTTCGCCGCGGGCCTCGCCTGCGACGGCATGAAACCGGTGGTCGCGATCTATTCCACGTTCCTGCAGCGCGCCTACGACCAGCTCATCCACGATGTGGCGCTGCAGAACCTGCCGGTGGTCTTCGCGCTCGATCGCGGCGGCCTCGTGGGCGCCGACGGGCCGACGCACCACGGCGCCTTCGACATCTCGTTCCTGCGCTGCATCCCCAACATGACGGTGATGGCCCCCGCGGACGAGAACGAGTGCCGCCAGATGCTCTACACCGGCTTCACGATCGACGGCCCTTCGGCGGTGCGCTACCCGCGCGGCGCGGGCGCCGGCGCGGAGGTGCTGCAGCAGATGAAGGCGCTGCCGGTTGGGGAAGGCGAGATCCGCCGCGAGGGCCGCAGGATCGCGATCCTCGCGTTCGGCTCGATGGTAAAGCCGGCGCTGGATGCGGCCACGGAACTGGGAGCCACCGTCGCCAACATGCGATTCGTGAAACCGCTCGACGAGGCGCTCGTCCTGCGCCTGGCCACCACCCATGAACTCGTCGTCACCGTCGAGGAGAACGCCCTCGAGGGGGGCGCCGGATCCGCGGTCCTCGAGTCGCTCGCGGCCCAGGGCATCGAGGTGCAGGTGCTGCAACTGGGCCTGCCCGACCATTTCGTCGAACACGGCGATCCGGCGCAATTGCTGGCCGACTGCGGCCTCGATGCGTCCGGTATCGTGCGTGCCATCCGTGAAAGGCTTTCGCAAGGCGATGCGTCCCAGAGACCGGGCATTGCGGCTTAGGGCCGCGGCATTCCTCCTCGCGGCCGCGGTGCTTCCCGCTGCCGCCGCCGACAAACCCTGCGATGCGGCCGACAAGGCCGTCGACGGCGTGACCTCGTGGTCCGCGCTGCAGACGGCGGTCCGCGACTACGGCCACTGCGACAAGGGCCCGACTGCCGATGCGTTCACCGAGGCGATCCTGCGCGTGGTGATCAGCGGATGGCCGAAATTGGGCGACGCCGGTCCCATCCTCGAGAAGGACGCGACTTTCCGCGACTGGCTCAACCGGAGACTGAGCAGCCCCACCCTTTCCACCCAGGACTCGGGGGAGATCCGCGACCTGGCCAAGGGAAGCTGCCCCAAGGGTCAGCAGAAGGTGTGCGCCGACCTGCTGTCGTCAGTCGAAATGGGCCGCTCCATCTCGGCGCCCGACCTCATGCTGCTGCCCCCGCCCGCGGTCCCCGCACCCGCCAAGGGCAAGCCTTGAGGCTGGACGGTCGCATGGCGCTCGTTACGCACGGGCGCCGTTCACGGTAAAATTCACAGCCTCGCGATCGAAAGGAATCCGATGATGAAAGGCACCGCTTACGCACTCGCCCTCGCCCTGGGCGCCACCACCGCGCTTGCGCAGGCACCCGCGACGCCACCGGCCGCCACGGCGCCGGCCGCCACCGCGCCGACCGCCCCCGCGGCCGTGGTTCCCCAGCCGAAGTGCGAACCCAAGCCGGTTTACCCGGGCCCGACGGGCATGCAGGACGAGAAGAAGGTCGATGCCTTCCGGGCCACGCTCAAGGCCTACCAGGATTGCGTGAAAGCCTACGTCGCGGAGCGCAAGACGGTCATCGACGCGAGCAACACGGCAATCCGCGCCCTGGTCGAGGAGCACAACGCCGTGATGAACAAGATCCGCCTGGAACAAGAGGCCCTGAAGAAGGAAGCGGGCAAGTAGGGTCTTCGCGCCCCTCGCCGGAAAGGGCCGGGTCGCCGGGAGGCGATCCGGCCCCTTTTCCTTCGGGAACTACATACTTAACCACCTAGCGTTGGCTTGCCGCCTCTGAGGACGATGCCGGGCAGCATATAAGCCGCCGCACCCTTGAGCTTTTGCGCGGGGCACAGAACGCCAAAAGTATGGGTTCGCCCGCCCTTGCCTATGCCAGCCGTGCTGGTTTCGTACTTCCAGTCCCCAGAGGTCAGGAACACCACGTCGACCCGCCAGACAACAACTGGGCAGCCCGGTTTGATCGACAGCGTTGTGTCCACGAGATAACGCCAGACCACGTACCAACCCGGATGGTTGTAGTGCGACTGGATGGCCCATGGGCGACTGCTGCCCTTCGACTCCAAGGCAAGCTCCGGCGGTGGGTTGACCTTGCCGCCCAAGGACAGGTCCGGGAATCGCTGTTGAGCTACGTCGGGGTGCTTGTGCTTCTTGTAGGGACTGACCGCGTGGAGCGCCTTCGTACCGAAGATGCCAACAATGGCGCTAAAGACGTTCGCCTGCTCAAGGTATATCTCGATGAGTTCGGCGGTTCCCTTTTCGACGTACTCAACCGCTTTTTCGATGTGCAGCGGCGTAAGGTCTTTCGGCAGCGGCATCCGTTTCCCCTGTAAGCCCAAGGGGCAATTGTGCGCCGGAGACCTGAAACGCGGCAAGTTTAGGAATTGCCTTATCTGCCACGTCGAAGTACTCCGGGTCAATCTCGGTGCCAATGCTGGTGTACCCGACGGCACTAGCGGCGGCAATCGTGGAGCCCCCGCCCATGAACGGATCGAACAATACGCCTGTGCCGAGGGGCAGCATCGCGCGAACGATTTGCCGCATGAATGCCTGTGGCTTGAGCGACGGATGCGGGGCGAGGTTTCGCTCTTCCGGTCGTGTCGGCGCAGATCTGATCACGTCCAAGAAAGGGTCATCTTGAGACACGCGACGTAACCCGCCCACGCCCCATTTGCGGAGGTTGTCTTGCACGCGCCCGTCGAGCGGTTTGCGGAACAATCCCCACGGCTCCCACCCGGAGCGAGGCATCACGCTCACGTCGTTGAACTCTTCATGCGCGTTTTTCGGGCGGTCGCCACCCCGCAGGGTTTGAACCAATCTGATGACTTCGCCGCGCTTCTCAAAACCTGCCTCGATGAGGGGTACGTAAACCAAGTGCGACAGCAGAGGATTCGTTGCGATGACAATGTGCCCTCCGGGAACCAAAACACGGAAAGCGCGTTGCGCGAAGTCCTCAAAGAACATTTGCAGGACCTGAAGGTCCGCCTCATCCAGCACCGTGAAGCGCGGAACCGGCATGCGCTCGATACCATCGAATGACGGCGGGATGCGCCACACTCCGCCCTTGCCCTTTCGCAACTTGGACTGCTCCTCGTCTGAATACTCTTTCAAACCATAGGGCGGGTCGGTAACGACGCCGTGGATGGACTGGGGCTCACGCGCGTCCATCCACGCGAACGCATCGGCAAGGTGGATTGTGTACGGACCGCGCTGTTCTGCCACGGCAGCGATGCGCTGCGCCTTCGTTTGCTTGCGCTCAGGGTTGTAACGCAGCACCGCATCCGCGATGCGATCAAGCCCGCTGGTGTCCATCGTTCCCTCCGATGTTGTTATTGAACCGTCAGTTGACGGTAAGTAATGCGACGACCCACGGCCGCTTCCACAAAGCTATCCAACCGCACCAAAGTATGACGGCCGACATTCTCGTCATTCAGGCGGAACGTGAACTCGTCAACGTAGCGAGACAGATGCTTGTCGCTGACTTGGTGATACACGCCGTGAAGGCCACGTTTGAGGACCCCCCACACGCTCTCGATGCTGTTCGTTGTAACACCACTACGAACGTATTCGCGTTGCTTGTGGTTGACCGTCTCGAGACCGAAGAACAGCGGGCCAAGGCCCTTGTACGCCGAATGCTCGTCGGTGTGCAGCGTAGTGCCCAATTCGAGGTTTTCATGGATCGCCCCATGAAGGCTGTCTGTGTCGGTACTGGCGACCTTTTTGGTTCTGGTGCGCCCACCGCGCTCGCGCATTCCCACGATCACTTTCTTGCCAACCGTTCCGCGACCCGCGTTCAGCTTCTTCTTGGCATGCTTGTTCATTTCCTTGCCGCCAATGTACGCCTCGTCCACTTCTACGATGCCGCTCAGCATGTTGGGATCATTACCGCACGCCTCGCGGAGGCGTTGTAGGACAAACCACGCGGACTTTTGCGTGATGCCGATTTCCTTGGAGAGTTGGAGCGAGCTAATGCCCTTGCGCGACTTGACGAGCAGGTACATCGCGTACAACCATTTGTTGAGCGGAACGTGCGACCGCCCGAATATCGTTCCGGTGCGGATCGTGAAATCGAGCTTACAGGGGTTGCAGCGGTAGAAACCGTTCTTGCGCGGAGTAACGCGCTCAATGGTTCCGCACGTCGGGCACTTCGCCCCTGTGGGCCAAAGGCGGCCTTCGAGATACACGCGGGCAGACTGCTCGTCGGGGAATTTCTTGAACAGTTGGAAGGTGCTTATTGTTATCTTGTCATCCATGGCCTGACCCCCTGACGCGATAGGTAGATGATTACCTAAAGCATTTAGGTAGACAAGTATATAATTCCCTTTCCTGTCTGGCGAGGCATTGCGTGCGGTCAAGCGTTCCTGGTGCCCGCGGCATAGCCTGATCCCATCGGATTGCCGGAAGCGATCCCGTGGACACTCCCGATAGCGTGCAGGGCACGACGGCCTGGTGGAGCGTTGCCGCCGCGGATGTCGCCGCCCAACTGGGCTGCGGCGACAGTGGGCTTGCGCCCGCGCAGGCGCAAAGGCGCCTTCGCGAAACCGGGCCCAACAAGGTCACGCAGGATCGCAACAGCAGCTGGGTGTGGCTCCTGGGCCGCCAGTTCGCCAGCCCGCTCGTCCTCATTCTCGTCTTCGCCGCGCTCGTCTCCCTCACGCTTCGCAACTGGATCGAGGCCGCGATCATCCTCGCCATCGTCGCGGGAAGCGCGCTCCTGGGTTTCGCGCAGGAGTTTCGCGCCTCGAAGGCGGTGGCCGAGCTGCAGGGCCGCCTCGCGCTCAAGGTCCGCGTGCGCCGCGGCGGCGAGACGCGCGTCGTCCCGGCGCTCGACCTCGTGCCCGGGGACATCGTGCTGCTCGCCGCGGGCAATCGCGTTCCCGCCGATGGGCGCGTGCTGGAAGCGCGCGACTTCATGGTGAGCGAGGCTTCCCTCACGGGCGAGTCCTTCCCCGTGGAAAAGCGGCCCGGCACGGTGGGCGCCGATACGCCGCTGGCCGCGCGCACCAACAGCGTGTTCCTCGGCAGTTCCGTGCGCAGCGGCACCGCCACGCTGCTCGTCGTGCGCACCGGCCGTTCGACCGCGCTCGGGGAAATCGCCGCGCGGCTGGGCTCGCAGGCGCCGGAGACGGAGTTCGCGCGCGGCATCCGCCGCTTCGGCTACCTCCTAGTGCGCGTCATGGTGGTCATGGTGGTATTCGTGATGGCCGTGAACCAGTGGCTGGGGCGGCCGGTCCTCGATTCGCTGCTCTTCGCGGTGGCGCTCGCGGTCGGGCTCTCGCCGGAGCTGCTCCCGGCGATCATGAGCGTGACGCTTTCGCGCGGCGCGCGCCACATGGCCCGCCGGGGCGTGATCGTGCGGCGGCTGGAGGCGATCGAGAACCTCGGCGGCATGGACATCCTGTGCACCGACAAGACGGGCACGCTCACCGAGGGTACGGTCTCGCTCGATGCGACGCTCGATCCGGAAGGGCGCGATTCACCCGATGTGCGCCGGCTGGCCCACCTCAACGCCGCCTTCGAGACCGGCATCGAGAACCCGCTCGACACGGCGATCGTGGAGGCCGGCCTGCGGGACGCACTCACGACCGCGGGCTGGAGGAAGGTCGACGAGATCCCGTACGACTTCATCCGCAAGCGCCTGACCATCGTCGTCGAGGAAGAAGCCCGCCCGGAAGCGGCCCTCATGATCACCAAGGGCGCGTTCGACACCGTGCTCTCCGTGTGCGGCTCCGTGGGACGAAGCGCAGGGGCGCAGCCCCTGGACGACGCCGCGCGTTCCGCCCTCGAGGCGCTCTACCGCGACATGGGGGAAAAGGGATACCGCGTGCTCGCCCTGGCGAAAGGCCGCGTTGAGCAACGCAGCCGCTACGAGCGCGACGACGAGCACGACCTCGTGTTCGCGGGGTTCCTGCGCTTCGCGGACCCTCCCAAGGCCGACGCGCAGCGCACGATCCGCGACCTGGCCGCCATGGGCGTGCGCGTGAAGATCATCACCGGCGACAACCGCTACGTCGCGGGCCACCTCGCCAACGTCATCGGCCTGGATCACGGCACCCTGCTCACGGGCGCGCAGATCGCGGCCATGCGCGACGAGTCCCTGTGGCACCTTGCGGAGGACACGGCGCTCTTCGCCGAGATCGATCCGCAGCAGAAGGAACGCATCGTCCGCGCGTTGCAGCACGGCGGGCACGCCGTGGGCTACCTGGGCGACGGCATCAACGACGCCCCGGCGCTGCACGCAGCCGACGTGGGCATCTCGGTGGAAGGCGCCGTGGACGTGGCGCGGGAAAGCGCGGACGTGATCCTGCTTCGCCCCGACCTCGACGTGCTTCGCCGCGGCGTGGCGGACGGCCGGCGCACCTTCGCCAACACGCTCAAGTACATCAAGATCACGACCAGCGCCAACTTCGGCAACATGGTGAGCATGGCGCTCGCCACGCCGCTGCTGCCCTTCCTGCCGCTGGCCGCCAAGCAGATCCTGCTCAACAACTTCCTCTCCGACCTGCCTTCGGTCGCGATCTCGACCGACCACGTCGATGCGCAGCAGGTGGCAGCCTCGCAACGCTGGGACGTGGCCGAGGTGCGTCGGTTCATGATCGTCTTCGGGCTGCTCAGCACCGTCTTCGACCTGCTCACCTTTTTCCTGCTGCTGCGGGTCTTCGACACCGACGAGGCCACCTTCCAGACCGTCTGGTTCGTGGTCTCGCTGCTGACGGAGCTGGCGGTCGTGTTCGTGCTGCGCACGCGCGGGTCCGCGTTCGCGAGCCGTCCGAGCGCGCTGCTGGCCGTCACCTCGCTCCTGGTCGCCGCGGCCGCGCTCGCCACGCCGTGGCTGGGCGCCTTCTCGTCCGCATTCGGCTTCGTGCCCGTCTCCGCGGGGCTCGCCTGTGCCTCGGGGCTGGTGGTCGTCGCCTACCTGGCGGCCACGGAATTCGCGAAGCGCCGCTACTACGGCACCTGAAACGGAAGGCGGCGGCCGGCATCGCCGCGCCCCATCGTCGGGACGGGAATGGCCGGGCGCGCTATTTCAGGACACGCCTGTCCTGCCCGAAGAGAATCCTTCTTTCCTGTTCCGTGATGGGGCCGCGCGGCGCGGCGTTCACTTCCTTCGCCCGGGCATAGGCGCGCGTGGTGCCGGGACGCGCGCGGATGGCGGCGTGCCAGCGCGCGAGGTTCGGGAACTCGGAGAGTTCCTGCCCCTGCCGCTCCGGGATGATCCACGGGTAGGAGGCCATGTCGGCGATGGAGTACTGCTTGCCGAGGAGAAAATCGCGGCCCGCGAGCCGCCTGTCGAGGACGCCATAGAGGCGATTCGTCTCCTTCACGTAGCGGTCGATTGCGTAGGGAATCTTTTCCGGCGCGTAATGCTGGAAGTGGTGGTTCTGGCCGAGCATCGGGCCCAGCCCTCCCATCTGCCACATGAGCCACTCGAGCGCCTCCACCTGCCCGCGCAGATCCTTCGGGATGAACTTCCCCGTCTTGCCGGCGAGGTAGAGCAGGATCGCGCCGGACTCGAAGACGCTCAACGGCTTGCCTGCGTCGGCCGGCGCATGGTCCACGATGGCGGGGATCCTGTTGTTGGGCGAGATCTTGAGGAAGTCGGCCGCGAACTGATCGCCCTTCGAGATGTTGATCGCGTGCAGGCGGTACGGGAGCCCCGCCTCCTCGAGATACATCGTGATCTTGTGGCCGTTGGGGGTGGTCCAGTAGTAGAGATCGATCATCGATTCCTCCTTCAATTTGCGGCGTCAAACTGAAAAAGGGTCGCCTGTTCCTGACCCCTTTTCCTAGCGCCCGAGCGGGCCGGTATCGCAGCGCTTGTACTGGTCGGGCCAGGCCATCGTCACGCCGAGCGCCTTCGCGGCATGGCGCGGCCAGTAGGGATCGCGCAGCATCGCTCGCGCAAGGCACACGGCGTCGGCCTGCCCCGTGGCGAGGATGTGCTCGGCCTGCACCGGCTCGGTGATGAGCCCCACCGCCGCCGCGGGAATGCCGCAGTCGCGGCGGATGGCAGCGCAGAAGGGCACCTGGTAGCCGGGACCGAGCACGATTTTCTGGTCCGCGGCGTTACCGCCGCTCGACACGTCGATCATGTCCACGCCCAGTTCCTTCAGCTCGTGCGCGAAGGCGATCGACTGCTCGAGCGACCAGCCCCCCTCCTTCCAGTCGCTCGCGGAAATACGCACCATCACGGGCAAATCCTTCGGCCACGCGCCCCGAACCGCGCGGATCACGGTCAGGGGGAAGCGCATGCGATTGGAAAGCGATCCGCCGAAATCGTCGCTTCGCTCATTCGACAGCGGCGAAAGGAACTCGTGCAGCAGGTAGCCGTGGGCCGCGTGAACCTCCACCACCTCGAAGCCAGCCTGCAGGGCGCGGTCGGCGGCCAGATGGAAATCCGACACGCACGCCTCCAGGTCCGACGCGCTCATGGCCCGCGGGGCGGGGTAGCTGCCGAAGGGCAGATTGCTGGGACCGCGCGTCCTCCATCCCCCGGAGCCGGGTGCGAGAGGCTTGCCGCCGTTCCACGGCTTGTCGCAGGAGGCCTTGCGTCCCGCGTGCGCGAGCTGGATGCCGGGCACGCAACCCTGCGCCTTGATGAACGCAACGATCGGCTTCCAGGCCTCCCTGTGCCCGGCCGACCAGATGCCCGCGTCCCACGGCGTGATGCGTCCGTCCGGCGAGACGCTCGCGGCCTCCGTGAACACCAGGCCCGCGCCGCCGACGGCGCGGCTGCCCAGGTGCACGAGGTGCCAGTCGTTCGGGACGCCGTCCTCGCACGAGTACTGGCACATCGGAGAGACGAACACGCGGTTGGGAATCGTGACGGAGCGAAACTTGATGGGGCTGAAGAGGAGGGACATGGCTCGCAGGGGGAGGCTAAGGCGATGAGCCGATGAATCTAGCACGGCGCGCGGGAAATGGCCCTGCCGGTCGGCTAGAATCGAAGCGCATCCCATGGAGAACGCCATGAAGCATCTCGCCGCGGCGATCGCCGCCGCCGCCGGGCTTTCCGCCCTCGCCCAGGACAGGCCCTTCGCCATCGCCATCCACGGCGGCTCCGGCACGATCACCCGCGCCTCGCTCTCGCTGGAAAAGGAATCCGCCTACCGGGCCGTGCTGGCGCAGGCGCTGCAATCCGGGCAGGAGATCCTCGTCGCGGGGGGCACCAGCCTCGACGCGGTCGTGGCGGCCGTCAAGGTCATGGAGGATTCGCCCCTCTTCAACGCCGGCAAGGGCGCCGTGTTCACGAACGCGGGGACCAACGAGATGGACGCTTCCATCATGGATGGCCAGGGCCGGCGCGCGGGCGCCGTTGCGGGCGTGACGATCGTGAAGAATCCCGTCGAGGCGGCTCGCGCGGTGATGGACAGGTCGCGCCACGTGCTGCTCGCCGGCAAGGGCGCCGAACAGTTCGCCCGCGAGCAGGGGCTGGCGATCGTGGACCCAGCCTATTTCCGCACCGAGGAGCGCTGGCAGCAGCTCCAGCGGGCGAAGGAGCGCGACAGCATCCCCATGGATCACGAGACGCCGGGCAAGTCGGGCGCCCTCGAGGAGCACGAGAAGCTCGGCACCGTGGGCGCCGTGGCGCTCGACCGGGCGGGCAACCTCGCCGCCGCCACCTCCACCGGCGGGCTCACCAACAAGCGCTTCGGCCGCATCGGCGACTCGCCCCTCGTGGGCGCTGGCACATGGGCGGAGAACGAGAGCGTCGCCGTGTCCGCTACCGGCACCGGCGAGATGTTCATCCGCGGCGTGGCCGCCTACGACATTGCGGCGCTCGTGAAGTACAAGGGGCTCTCCACGCAGAAGGCCGCGGACGAGGCGCTCGGCCGGGTGAAGGCGATCGGCGGTCGCGGCGGCGTCATCGTCCTCGACAGGGCCGGCGAACCCGTCTTCTCGTTCACCACCGAGGGGATGTACCGCGGCTTCGCGAAGGGAGCGGCGAAGCCCGAGGTCCTCATCTACCGCTAGATGCGCCCCGACATCGAACCTGCGGAGCTCGAGACGCCGCGCCTGGTCCTGCGACCGTATTGCGACGCCTATGCGAAGGAGCTGCATGCGGCCGCGCGCGAGTCCGTCGCCACGGTCGGCGCCTGGATGCCGTGGTGCCACGCCGGCTACACCGAGGACGACAGCACTGCCTGGGTGAGAAAAGCCCGGTTGGCCTGGCGCAACGGCGAGGAGTTCGCCTTCGCGATGTTCGATCGCACCGGACGCTACGCCGGCGGGGCGGGGCTCAACAACTTCAACGCCCTGCACAACCTCGCCAACCTCGGCTACTGGATCCGCGAGTCGCGCCAGCGCGAGGGGCTCGCCGTCGAATCGACCATTGCCCTGGCGAAGTTCGGCTTCCAGGTGCTGGGGCTCACGCGCATCGAGATCGTGGCCGCCGAGGGCAACCGGCCCAGCCGGCGCGTCGCGCAGAAGGCTGGCGCGACCTTCGAGTGCCTCGCGCGCAACCGCCTCGTGATCCATGGCGTGCCCGTCGTGGCCGCCGTCCATTCCCTCGTTCCCGGTGACATTCCCTAAGGCAACCGGCGCCCTCACGATCCGCGCCGGTCCGCGCGCCCTCGCGGCGATCCGCGCCGACGGACTTCGCGCGGCCGACATCGCCCTCGTTCCCGGCGCGGCGGGAGGACCGAAGGCGCTCGGGCTGCACGGGCTGGACGTCGCGCTCTTCGGCGAGTGGTTTCCGAAAGCACCGCGCGTTCGCCACCTGGTCGGCGCATCGATCGGCGCGTGGCGATTTGCCGCCGCGTGCAGGCCGGATCCGGCGCAGGGGCTGCGGGAACTCGCCCGCCTCTATGCCGAGGAGCGCTATCCCCCGCGGCCCGGCGCCGCGCTCGTCACGCGCAAGGTTCGCGAGATGCTTGCCGCCCTTTTCGACGGGCACGAGAACGCGATCCTCGCCCACCGCGACTACCGCCTGCACATCCTGGCCGTGCGCGGCCGCGGCCTTCTCACCCGCGATGCCGGCATGCGGCTTACGGTCGGCTTCGGCGCCGCGGCATTCGCCAACCTCGCCGGACGCAGGCACCTGCGGCATTTCCTCGAGCGGACGGTCTTCCACGATGCGCGCGGGCGCCCTCCGTTTCTCGACGACGCGGCCCTGTCCGGGGATCTGGTGCCCGCCAGTGGCGCGGCGCCGATCCGATTCGACGCCTTCCATACGCACGCCGTGGCCCTCGGCCGCGACAACCTGCGCGAGGCGCTCGTCGCCTCCGCGGCGATCCCGATGCTGATCCATGCGGTTCCGGACATCCCGGGCGCGCCGGCCGGCGTGTACTGGGATGGCGGGCTCATCGACTACCACCTGCACCTGCCGTATTCACGCAGCGAGGCGCTGGTGCTCTATCCGCACTTCACGGACCGCATCGTCCCCGGCTGGCTCGACAAGGCGCTGCCGTGGCGGCGCGCGCGCGGCGAGTGGCTGGACAACGTGATCCTCGTCTCCCCGTCGCGCGAGTACGTCGCGAGCCTTCCCTTCGGAAAGCTCCCGGACCGCAAGGACTTCAAGCGCTTCGAGTCGGATTTCGATGGGCGGCTCGCCTGCTGGCGCAGGGCGATCGCGGAGAGCGCGCGACTGGGCGATGAGTTCCTCGCTTTTGCCGAGCGGCCCGATCCCTCGCGCGTGCTGCCGCTCTAGGGAAGCGGGCCGCTTCTCATTCCAGCGTGAGCCCCAGGGCCCGACCGATGCGCGCCCACTTCCGCGTTTCGGCACGCACCACGCGGGCGGCCTCCTCCGGGGTCGATCCCACCGGATCGATCCACTGCTTGTCCCACAACCGCGCCTTGAGTTCCGGCATGCGGATGATTCTTGCCAGCTCGGCGTGCAGGCGCTTCACCGCTTCCGGTGGCGTTTTCGCGGGCACGACGATCGCCATCCACACGAGCGCCTCGAATCCGGGGAACCCCGACTCCGCAACCGTCGGCACGTCCGCGACCAGCGCGGAGCGCGTCGCGCCCGTCTGCGCCACGACGCGAATCCTTCCTGCCTGCACCTGCGGGATGATCGCCGTCGGGTTGAGCGAGAGGACCTGCACGTCGCCCGCCAGGAGGGCCGTCACCGCAGCCGCGCCGCCGTTGTAGGGGATGTGGACCATCTCGATGCCGGCGGCGGCGTTCAGCTGCTCCATCGAAAGCTGCGAGACGCTGCCCTTGCCCACGGAAGCAAAATTGAGCCTGCCGGGCTGCGCGCCGGCTTTCGCGACCACCTGCGCCAGCGTCGCCGCACCGAGAGACGGATGCACCGCGATGAGGTTGGGTGCCGTGCCCACGAGCGTCACGAAAGCCAGGTCGCGCTCCACGTCGTACGGAAGATTCTTCGCGAGCGCCGGGCTGATCGCGAGCGGGCCATTGGTTCCCATGAGGAGCGTGTGGCCATCGGGTGCGCTCTTCGCCACCGCGTCGGCCGCGATGTTGCCGCCCGCACCGGGGCGATTCTCGACCACGACGGGCTGGCCCAGCGCCCTGGAGAGCGGCTCCGAAAGCGCGCGCGCCACCACGTCGGGCTGGCCGCCGGGGGCGAAGGGAACGACGATCCTGACCGCCTTCGAGGGCTGCCAGTCGGCAAACGCCGGCAGCCCGGGAACAAGCAGTGCAATGAACAGGGGGAGAATGCGCATGGCCATTCGGGGACGTGCTCGCAAACCGGTTCCCGATCGATACCCGGTCAGTAATTGAGCACCGGCGCGAGCCATCGCTCGCACGCCGCGAGGTCCATGCCCTTGCGATGCGCGTAGTCGGCGACCTGGTCCCTCTCCACCTTGCCCACCGCGAAGTAGCGCGACTCGGGATGCGAGAAGTAGAAACCGCTCACGGCCGCCGTGGGCAGCATCGCGAACGATTCGGTGAGCGTGATGCCGGCGTTCCTCTCCGCGTCGAGCAGGCGGAAGAGATCGGCTTTCTCGGTGTGGTCCGGGCAGGCGGGATAGCCGGGCGCGGGGCGGATGCCGGCGTACTTCTCGTTGACCAGCTCCTCGTTCGAGAGCTTCTCGTCCGCCGCATAGCCCCAGTATTCCATCCGCACGCGATGGTGCAGGTGCTCGGCGAAGGCTTCGGCGAGGCGATCGGCCAGCGCCTTCACGAGGATGGCGCTGAAGTCGTCGTGCTTCGCCACGAACTCCTTGACCCTCGCCTCGATTCCCCCGCCCGCCGTGACGGCGAACGCGCCGAGGTAATCGGGAATGCCCGAATCCTTGGGCGCCACGAAGTCGGCAAGGCACTGGTTCGCGTTGCCCGACGGTTTCTGGTTCTGCTGGCGCAGGTTGTGCCAGGTCATCAGCACATGCTGGCGCGTCTCGTCCGAGTAGATCTCGATGTCGTCGCCGACCGCATTGGCGGGCCAGATCCCGAACACCCCGTTGGCGGTGACCCAGCGCCCCTTCACGATGCGATCGAGCATCGACTGCCCGTCGCGAAAGACGTTGCGCGCGGCCTCCCCCACCACCGGGTCCTGGAGGATGGCGGGGTACTTGCCCACCAGATCCCACGCCTGGAAGAACGGCGCCCAGTCGAGGAAGGGCACGAGCTTGTCGAGGGGGTAGTTCTTCAGCGACACGAGCCCGAGCTGCTTCGGGCGCGGCGGCGCGTAGCCCTTCCAGTCGATCCGCACGGCATTGGCGCGCGCCTCCCCGAGCGAAATCGACTTCTGCCCCGTCTTTTTCGCGTGCGCGTCGCGCACCTTGAGATATTCCTGCCGGACCGAGCTCACGTAGTGGTCGCGATGCTCCTCGCTCACGAGGCTCGTGGCCACTCCGACCGCGCGCGAGGCGTCGGGCACCCACACCGTCGGCCCGGAATAGTGCACCTCGATCTTCACCGCCGTATGCGTTCGCGAGGTCGTGGCGCCCCCGATGAGGAGCGGCACCTTCATGCCGAGGCGCTCCATTTCCTTCGCGAAGTGCGCCATCTCCTCCAGGGAGGGGGTGATGAGGCCGGAGAGCCCGATCATGTCGGCCTTCTCGCGGGCCGCCGCCTCGAGGATCTTCTCCGCCGGGACCATGACGCCCAGGTCGATCACCTCGAAGTTGTTGCACTGGAGCACCACGCCCACGATGTTCTTGCCGATGTCGTGCACGTCGCCCTTCACGGTCGCCATGACGACCTTGCCCTTGGCCCGGGCGTCGGCGCTGCCCAGGAGCCTCTTCTCCTCCTCGATAAAGGGGATCAGGTGCGCCACCGCCTGCTTCATCACGCGCGCGCTCTTGACCACCTGCGGCAGGAACATCTTGCCGGCGCCGAAGAGGTCGCCGACCACGTTCATGCCGTCCATGAGCGGGCCCTCGATCACCTGGATGGGGCGCGCGAACTGGGTCCTCGCCTCCTCGGTGTCCTCGACGACCCACTGCGTGATGCCCTTCACCAGCGCGTGCGACAGGCGCTGCGCGACCGGAGCGTCGCGCCACGCGAGGTCCTCGGCCTGGTCCTTCTTCTGGCCCTTGAAGGTTTCGGCAAAGGTGACCAGGCGCTCCGTCGAGTCCGGGCGGCGGTCGAAAATCACGTCCTCGACGCGCTCGAGAAGGTCGGGCGCGATGTCGGCATAGACCCCGAGCTGCCCGGCGTTCACGATGCCCATCGTCATGCCGGCCTTGGCGGCGTGGTAGAGGAACGCGGTGTGCATGGCCTCGCGCACCGGCTCGTTGCCGCGGAACGAGAAGGAGAAATTCGACACGCCCCCGGAAGTCCTCGCGTGCGGCAAGTGGCGATGGATCCACGCCAGCGCCTCCAGGAAATCCAGGCCGTAGCGGTTGTGCTCCTCGATGCCGGTGGCGACCGCGAAGATGTTCGGGTCGAAGATGATGTCCTCGGCAGGGAAGCCCACCTCGTCCGTGAGGATCCGGTAGCAGCGCTCGCAGATGGATTTCTTGCGCTCGAGCGTGTCCGCCTGGCCCTTCTCGTCGAAGGCCATCACGATGACCGCGGCGCCGTAGCGGCGGGCGAGCTTCGCGTGCTCCACGAACTCCGCCTTGCCTTCCTTGAGGGAGATCGAGTTCACGACGCTCTTTCCCTGCACGCACTTGAGCCCTGCCTCGATCACGCTCCACTTGGAGCTGTCGATCATGACGGGAACGCGGGAGATGTCGGGCTCGGCGGCGACGAGGTTCAGGAACTTCGTCATGGCCGCCTGCGAATCGAGCATCGCCTCGTCCATGTTCACGTCGATCACCTGCGCGCCGTTCTCCACCTGCTGGCGCGCGACGGAGAGGGCCTCTGCGTAGTCGCCGGCGAGGATCAGGCGCGCAAACGCCTTGGAACCCGTGACGTTGGTGCGCTCGCCCACGTTCACGAAGAGCGACTCGTCGCCGATGTTCTGCGGCTCCAGGCCCGACAGGCGCAGCTTCGGCTCGATTGTCGGCGTGACGCGCGGCTTGCAGGAGGCGACGATCTGCGCGATGGCCTTGATGTGCGCGGGCGTGGTGCCGCAGCAACCGCCGGTGATGTTGAGCCAGCCGGCCTCGGCCCACTCACGGATGTAGGCGGCCGTCTCCTCCGGCAGCTCGTCGTATTCCGCCATCGCGTTCGGCAACCCCGCGTTGGGATGCGCGGAAACGAGGGTGTCGGCGATGCGGGCGAGCTCCTCCACGTGCGGGCGCAGCTGCCGCGCGCCCAGCGCGCAGTTGAAGCCGATGGAAAGGGGCCTGGCGTGGCGCACCGAATTCCAGAACGCCTCGGGCGTTTGCCCCGAAAGCGTGCGGCCCGAGGCGTCCGTGATCGTGCCGGAGATCATGATCGGAAGGCGCTCGCCCCATTCCTCGAAGAACTCGTCGATGGCGAAGAGCGCGGCCTTGGCGTTCAGGGTGTCGAAGATCGTCTCGACCAGGATGATGTCGGCCCCACCCTCGACCAACGCGCGCGTTGCCTCGAGATAGGCGTTCTTCACCTGGTCGAAGGTGACGGCGCGGTAGCCGGGGTCGTTCACATCCGGCGACAGGGAAAGCGTGCGGCTCATGGGGCCGAGCACGCCGGCCACGAACCGGGGCCGGGCCGGGGTCTTCGCCGTGAACTCGTCCGCCACCTCGCGGGCCAGGCGCGCTGCTTCGCGGTTGAGCTCCGCCACGATCGGCTCGAGGCGGTAGTCCGCCTGCGAGATGGTGGTCGAGTTGAAGGTGTTGGTCTCGAGGATGTCCGCCCCGGCCTCGAGGTATTGCGCGTGGATTTCCCGGATCACCTGCGGGCGCGTGAGCGTCAGGAGATCATTGTTGCCGCGCAGGTCGTGGGCGTGGCTCGCGAACCTCTCGCCGCGATACTCGGCCTCGGTGAGCTTGTAGCGCTGCACCATCGTGCCCATCGCGCCATCCAGCACGAGGATGCGGGTGGCCAGGGCGTCGTGGAGCGCCTTCAGGCGGGCGGATCGGTCAGCGTCTATCATCGTCGTCATTCCCGCGCGGGCGGGAATCCAGTCCCCATAAGCAAAAAACCCGTCAGCGCCGGGCGACAGGTTTTCGGGCCGGTCGCTTTAGCAGCATTTATTGAGCGCCCGCAAGCTGAAGGGTCAAATCGGCGCTTGTCGTCATTTTATCCTTCATAGGTACCGCCGGGCAATTGCGACGCGACCGGAGTTGCGTGCTCCCGCCTGGCCCGCCCAAAGGTGGGTATTCTGGAGGCACGCGGACTTCCGCGGAGAGTCGGGCATGCGCCCGATCGATTTCATGAATCCCAACATCCTTCTGCTGCCGATCCTCGTGCTGGGAATGCAGTCCTGCGACTCGGGATCGACTCCGGCGACCGGGGGCGGCACATCGCCGCCCTACGTTTCGGCGCCGGATTGCGTTGGCGCCGGCAACATCATCGCGGAAGAAGCCGCCGCCCCGTTCAATGCCACCTACGTCCGCGTGCAGCACATCGGCGATCGCGGCACCGCGGAGCTCGGCGGGGAAGTCGCCAATCGCGTGACCTGGAGGGTCGGTGAATTCACCGGTCTCTTCCCTCCGGAGTCCACGGTCGGCGATTTCCAGCGCGGCTACCGCGACGACCCGCCGCCCGTCTCGGCGAGCGCTTTCCAGCTATGGTGCAACGGCGCGGGATTCTTCATCAACACGTGGCAATTCGGCCACGCGATCGCGCTCGTCGGCGAGGGGCCCAGCGTCAGCATCGCACGCGATCTTTCCCCCGCCCCCGCACCCTTCCGCGACTCCGGTTCGGCGCTCACCCTCGAAGCAGCGATCGACGTGCGGCACGCGAACTACCAGGCGCCGCACGTCGGCGACGGAACGGCGCAGGTGAGCTTCTACTATTACGTCCAGGACCGGACCAGCGGCGTGGTCCTTGCCCATCTCATCATCCTGTTCGACAGCCGGCCGTTCGGCGTCGGCGGCTCCGGCGTGGAAAGCGTCGGTTCGGACGGGCACAATGCGTTCGTTTCGAGTCCGCTGCGGGAGACCGACGCCACCGGTGCGCCCGTCCGCTTCGTGCGCGCCCTCCCCCAATCCGCGCCGATGCGAGTGGTAACCCCCTGGGCCCGGCCGGATCTCTTCCGGGCCCAGGTAACCCGCGACATGTTCGGCGCCCTGCTTGCGCGGCTCAAGGCCGGACCGTTGCCCGCGATCTCCGCCGGCCCCGAGGACTATGACGTGCTTTCATTCGGCGTCCTGGCGGAGGTTTTTCCCGGCACGGGAGGGGAGCACAACCTCAGTTTCGGAGGCAGCGTCCTCGACCTGAGGCTGTCGGGAAGCTGAGGCGCCGGCGGGACGGCCTTGAAATTCGGCCCGTCGCACCCACATTGCGTTTTTCCGTTCCACGAGGATTCCCCCATGAGCGAAGGCACGACCGAACGCAGCGCGCGCGAGACCCGCGGCTTCCAGGCCGAGGTGAAGCAGCTGCTGCACCTCATGATCCATTCGCTGTACTCGAACCGCGAGATCTTCCTGCGGGAGCTGATCTCCAATGCTTCCGACGCCTGCGACAAGCTGCGCTTCGAGGCGCTGCACGATCCGAAGCTGTTCGAGGATGATTCCGACCTGAAGATCCGCATCGACTACGACCCGGCCGCGCGCACGCTCACCCTCGCCGACAACGGCGTCGGCATGAACCGCGAGGAGGTGATTTCCAACCTCGGGACGATCGCCAAGTCCGGCACGCGCGAGTTCTTTTCGCAACTCACGGGCGACCAGCAGAAGGACGCGCACCTGATCGGCCAGTTCGGCGTCGGCTTCTATTCCTCCTTCATCGTGGCGGACAAGGTGACGGTGCTCACCCGCCGCGCCGTGGAGAAGCCGGAGGAGGGCGTGCGCTGGGAGTCGGACGGCGGCGGGGAATTCGCGATCGAGGGTGTGGAGCGCGCCGCGCGCGGCACCGAGATCACGCTGCACCTTCGCGAAGGCCAGGACGACCTGCTGGACGGCACGCGCCTGCGCGCCATCATCCGCAGGTATTCCGACCACATCGTCCAGCCCATCCTCATGGCGAAGGAGGACTGGAAGGACGGCAAGACGCACAAGCTCGCCGAGCTGGAGACGGTGAACCAGGCCTCGGCCCTTTGGGCGCGCGCCAAGGGCGACATCACCGACGAGCAGTACAAGGAGTTCTACAAGCACGTCGGGCACGACTACGACGATCCGCTCGCGTGGACCCATGCCCGCGTCGAGGGCCGGCAGGAATACACGCAGCTCCTCTACATCCCGTCGCACGCGCCCTTCGACCTGTGGGACCGCAACGCCCGCCACGGCGTGAAACTCTACGTGCGCCGCGTCTTCATCATGGACGACGCCGAGCAGCTGCTGCCCACGTACTTGAGGTTCGTCCGCGGCGTGGTCGATTCGAGCGACCTGCCGCTCAACGTCTCCCGCGAGATCCTGCAGGAGTCGAAGGACATCGAGGCCATCCGCGCCGGGTGCGCGAAGAAGGTGCTGGGGCTGCTGGAAGGCCTGGCCGAGAACGAGAAGGACAAGTTCGCCACGTTCTGGGGCGCCTTCGGTCGCGTGCTCAAGGAGGGCATCGGCGAGGATTTCGCCAACAAGGAGAGAATCGCGGGCCTGCTGCGCTTCGCCTCGACGAACCTCGATACGGCCGACGAGACCGTCTCGCTCGCCGAATACGTCGCCCGCGCGAAGGAGGGGCAGGACTCGATCTACTACGTGACCGCCGAGACCTTCAACGCCGCGAAGAACAGCCCGCATCTCGAGGTGTTCCGCAAGAAGGGCATCGAGGTGCTGCTGCTTTCCGACCGCGTCGACGAGTGGGTGGTGAGCCATCTCACGGAATTCGGGGGCAAGGCGCTGGCATCGGTTGCCCGCGGCGGCCTCGACCTCGGCAAGCTCGAGGACGAAGGCGAGCGCAAGGCGATCGAAGAGGAGGCGACGCAGTTCAAGGGGCTCGTCGAGCGGATCAAGTCGAGCCTGGGCGAGCGGGTCAAGGAAGTCCGCGTGACCCATCGCCTGACCGAGTCGCCCGCCTGCCTCGTCTCCGACGAGGACGACGTGAGCGGCAACCTCGCGCGGCTGCTCAAGGCCGCCGGGCAGGGCGTGCCGGCCGCGAAACCGATCCTCGAGATCAACCCGAAGCACCCGGTGGTGCTGCGCATCCAGGGCGAGGAGGCGAAATTCGACGAATGGGCCTCGGTGCTCTTTGACCAGGCCCTCCTGGCCGAGGGCGGGCAGCTGGACGACCCCGCTGCGTTCGTCCGGCGCATCAACGGCCTGATGCTCGACCTGGGAGGCGGCCCGTCGCGAATCGTCCTGCCGGGGTAGGCTCCCGGCCGGAATCGGAGGGGTTGCTACACTGCCCCGCATGAGAGCGCCCCTCCTCCTCGCCCTCGGACTGCTCATCACTTGGGCGCCGGTCGACGCCGCCACGCCCGGCGAGGTTCCCGTGGGCGCTGTCCTGCGCGAGGCCACGCTCTACGGACTCACGCTCGACTACCGCAAGCTCTCCGACTTCCGAGGCAAGCCGCTCGTCATCAACGTCTGGGCGAGCTGGTGCGGCCCGTGCGTGGCGGAAATGGGTTCCCTGGATCGCCTTGCCCGCAAGTACAACGGCCGGCAGTTCCACATCATCGGGATTTCCACCGACGACTACGCGGAGAAGGCGCAGAAATTCGTGGTCGCCGCCGGCGTTTCGTTCGACAACTACGTCGACAGGAACCTGCTGCTCGAGACCATGCTCGGGGGCAGCCGCATCCCCCTCACGGTCCTAGTGGACGCGCGCGGGAAGGTGCTGATGAAGGTCTATGGAGCCCGGCAATGGGACAGCCGGGAGAACAAGGCGCTCATCGCGAAGACGCTGGGCGTGAAGCTCGACTGATCCCGCCAGCCCGCTCCCGGGCCGGCCGCGCACGAAGCAGCCATTTCGTCGCACAATGGCATCCGGCCTCCAAGGAGACGCCAATGAAATCCTGGGCAACGCTGCTGCTTCCCCTGGCGCTCGGCGCCTGCGCGGTCTCGCCGCCGGCCACCGAATCGGACCGCTTCTTCGCCGATGCCCGGTTCCGCGCCCCATCCGAAACCCCCGATGCCGCGGCGGTATTCGCGGTCAACGAGGCGATGCGGCGCTACCTCGCCACCGAACTGCGTGACACGCCGGGCTCCAAGGGCCGGCAGCAAGCGCTCATCGACGCGCTGCGCAGCAAGGATCGCCTCCAGCTCGAATACGACGCGGCGTACACGCGCAACGCCCGGCAGGCGTTCAACGCGCGCACCGGCAACTGCCTGTCGCTGGTGATCATGACCGCTGCCCTCGCGAAGGAGATGGGCATCGGGGTCCGCTTCCAGAGCGTGTCGGTGGAAGAGACGTGGACCCGGCGCGACGACCTCTACTTTTCCGTTGGCCACGTGAACCTCACGCTGGGACGCAGGCCTCCCGCCCTCGGGTCGCGGATCGACGACGGCGAGCAGCTCACGATCGACTTCCTGCCGCCCCCCGACCTGAAGCGCATCAACTGGCGGGTCATCGACGAGAAGACAATCCTCGCCATGTACATGAACAACCGGGCGGCCGAGGCGTTCGCCGCCGGCAAGGTGGACGACGCGTACTGGTTCGCGCGCGAAGCCATCCTGCAGGATTCGGGGTACATCGCCGCCTACAACACGCTCGGGGTCATCTACCAGCGCCGCGGCCACTACGCGCAGGCGGGGCGGATCCTGGCGTACGCCCTCGATCGCGAGCCGCGCAACACGACCGTGATGTCGAACCAGGTGTCCGTCCTCGCAAGCCTGGGCCGCACCGAGGAATCCCGGGCGCTCGCGCGGCAGCTGGCCGAGCTCGAACCGCATCCCGCGTTCGCCTACTTCAACGAGGGCCTCGCGGCGATGCGCGAAGGCCGGTACGCGGCCGCACGCGACCTTTTCGAGAAGGAGATCGACCGCGATCCCTACTACCACGAGTTCCGCTTCTGGTATGCCCTCGCCCTGGCCAACCTGGGGGAGACGGACCGCGCCCGCAAGCAACTGGCCCTCGCGATGGAGAACAGCACGACGGCTAAGGATCACGACCTTTACGCGGCCAAGCTGAAGCGCATCAAGTCGGCGCGCGCGCAGTAACTCGCCCCGCCTTCCCGGTCGTCAGGACAACGCGGCCTTCCGGGCTTCCAGCTCCTCCCACCGCGACAGGAGCGCCGTGAGTTCCTCATCGATCGCGGCGTGGCGCGCGTTGAGCGCCTTCAGGTCCACCGTGCGGTCGGCATAGAGCGCGGGGTCGGCCAGGCGGCCCGCCAGCCCGGCCTGCTCGCGTTCAAGCGCCTCGACCTTCGCCGGCAACTGCTCGAGTTCGCGGGCCTCGTTGAATCCCAGCTTTGCGCGCTTCCGGGTGCCGCGCGCGTCGCTCCTCGGGGCGGGCGCCTGGCCCGTGTCTTCGGCTTGCGCTTCGGCGGGCGCCCTGGTCCCGGCGGCCCGGGCGCGCTGCCAGTCGGCATAGCCGCCCGCGTACTCCTTCCAGCGCCCGGCGCCCTCGTACGCGATGGTCTGGGTCACCACGTTGTCCAGGAACGCGCGATCGTGGCTCACGAGGAAGAGCGTTCCCGCGTAATCCTGGAGCAGGGTTTCCAGAAGCTCCAGCGTCTCGATGTCCAGGTCGTTGGTGGGTTCGTCCAGCACGATCACGTTGGCGGGGCGGCTGAACAGGCGCGCGAGGAGCAGCCGGTTTCGCTCGCCTCCGGAAAGGGTCCGCACCGGCGCGCCGGATCGCTCGGGGGGAAAGAGGAAATCGCCGAGGTAGCTGATCACGTGCTTCCTCGCCCCGTCGATTTCGACGAAGTCTCCCCCGGGCGAGATGGTCTCGGCGAGCGTGGCCTCCTCGTCGAGCGCGGCGCGGAACTGGTCGAAGTAGGCCACGGCCACCTTGGTGCCCAGTCGCACGGTGCCCGCATCGGGAGCAAGCTCGCCCAGGATCAGCTTGAGGAGCGTGGACTTGCCGCAGCCGTTGGGGCCGATCAGCCCGATCTTGTCGCCGCGCAGGATGCGCGTGGAAAAGCCCTCCACCACCCGCTTGTCGCCGAAGCGCTTGGTGACGTCCTCGAGCTCCGCGACCAGCTTCCCGGAGCGCTCGCCGGGCGAGAGCGCGAGGTCCACGCGCCCGACGCGGTTGCGCCGCGCCGCCCGTTCGAGGCGCAGCGCCTCGAGGCGCCGCACCCGTCCCTCGTTTCGCGTACGCCTCGCCTCCACGCCCTTGCGGATCCAGGCTTCTTCCTGCGCCAGTTCCTTGTCGAACTTGCGGTTCACCACCGCCTCGATCGCAAGCATCTCCGCCTTGCGCTTCTCGTAGGCGCTGTAGTTGCCCGGGAAATCGGCCAGCTTGCCGCGATCGAGTTCCACGATCCGCGTGGCCACGCGGTCGAGGAAGCGCCGGTCGTGCGTGACGAAGAGGACGGCCCCGGCGAAGCCCGCGAGCATTTCCTCCAGCCACTCGATGGCCGCGACGTCGAGGTGGTTGGTGGGCTCGTCGAGCAGCAGCAGGTCGGGATCGCGCACCAGCGCCCTGGCGAGCGCGACGCGCTTCTTCAACCCCCCGGAGAGGTCGGCCACCGGCGTATCCGCCGGCAAGGCGAGGCGGTCCAGCGTCGCTTCGATGCGATGCTCGAGCGTCCAGCCGCCGGTGGCCTCGAGGGCTTCCTGCAGCTGCTGCAGCCGCGCCATGAGCGCCGCCTCCTGCTCGCCGCCCGGGTGCGCTGCCAGCGCATGCGTCGCGGCGTGGTAGTCCACGAGAAGTTGCGTCCCCTCGCCCAGGCCCTCGGACACCGCCTCGAAGACGCTTTGCCCCGGCGCAAACGACGGCTCCTGCGCCACCGTCGCGAGCTTGAGCCCCGGCTCGAGCCACACCTTTCCGTCGTCGGCGCGCGCGGCGCCCTCGATGATCCTCAGGAGGCTGGACTTCCCGGTGCCGTTGCGCCCGATGAGGCCGATGTGTTCGCCTGCTTCGATCACGAGGTCCGCGTGGTCGAGGAGCGGCACGTGCCCGAAGGCGAGCGAGATTTCGGAGAGCTGGAGAACGGGCATGTCAGCCTGCCGGGCGCACGTCGTACGGGTCCGGCGTGCGGTATCGCCTGGCGAGCCGCCGCTGCGCGAGCGTTCGGCTCGCCTTACCGGTGTCCTCCGGCGCGTCCGGAGTGTCCTGCTTGTGCGGCATTGTCTTGTTGCCCGTTTCTCGGGAGCCCGATGATAGTCCGGCTGCCCGAACCGCGCAGAATGCCCTGGCGTTTTGCAGCGCCGCGGCAGGCTGGCGAAACCGGTGCCCCGTCGATGCGGCCGGGCATCGCGCCGTGCGCCGCTGCGACTTGCCGTAACATTGCGGGTGAATCCGGCCTCCGGCCGGCCCCTCGCAACGACGGAAATCCCCATGCCCTCCATCAGCCGCCGCGCCGACCAGCTCGGCACCGAAAACGCGTTCGTGGTCCTCGCCGAAGTGGGCAAGCTGCAGGCCGCCGGCAAGGACATCATCTCGTTCTGCATCGGCCAGCCCGATTTCCCGACGCCGCTGAACATCCAGGACGCGGCCGTGAAGGCGATCCGCGGCGGCAAGCACGGTTACACGCCTTCGGCCGGCATCGTCGAGCTGCGCGAGGCCATCGCGACTTACGTCTCGCGCACCCGCGGTATCTGCGTGAGCGCCGACGACGTCGTCGTGGGCGCGGGTGCCAAGCCGTTCATCGCCTACACGATCCTGTCCGTCACCGACCACGGCGCGGGCGACGAGGTGATCTACCCGAACCCCGGCTTCCCGATCTACGAGTCGCAGGTGAAGGCCATGGGCGCGGTGCCCGTGCCCATCTACCTGCGCGAGTCGCGCGGCTTCAACTTCGACCCCTCCGAGCTCGAGGCGAAGATCACGCCCAGGACGAAGCTCCTCATCCTGAATTCGCCGCAGAACCCGACCGGGGGCATCGTCTCGAAGAAGGACATGGAGGCCATCGCCTCGATCCTGGCGAGGCACCCCGATGTGTGGGTGTACGCCGACGAGATCTACTCGCGCCTCGTGTACGACGGCGCTTTCGCCTCCCTTGCCGCCATCCCCGGCATGCTGGAGCGCACGATCATCTGCGACGGCGCCTCCAAGACCTGGGCCATGACCGGCTGGCGGCTCGGGTACGCGGTGAACAAGGCGCTGGCGCCGGTGTTCACGCGCTGGGTCACGAACACGGAGTCCTGCGCTTCCCACATCAGCCAGTGGGCCGCGGTGGAGGCGATCAACGGCCCGCAGGATGACGCGGAGAGGATGCGCGCGAGCTTCCTGGAGCGGCGCGACCTCATCGTGGGCCTGCTGAACAAGGTGCCGGGCGTCACCTGCCAGAGCCCCGGCGGCGCGTTTTACGCCTGGCCCAACGTGACCGAGGCGTGCCGGCTGGTCGGCGCGAAGGATTCCGAGGAGTTGCGCGTGCGGCTGCTGAACGAGGCCGGCGTCGCCGTCCTTGCCGACATCCACTTCGGCCCGCGCGTGCCCGACGAAGGCCAGCACATCCGCTTCAGCTACGCCGCCTCCAGCGAGGCGATCGGGAAGGGCGTGGCGCGGATGGCCGACTTCGTCCGCCGGAACACGCGATAGGCGCGCGTATGCCGGCCTGGGCATGGCTCGTCCCCGCGGTTGCCGCGGCGACGCTGGGAGCGGCGATCGCGCTCGACGTGGGGCCGATGCTCGCGGCCCTGTGCGCTGTCGCCCTCGTCGGCGCGGTGTTTGCGGCCGTGCACCACGCCGAGGTCGTGGCGCACCGCGTGGGCGAGCCCTTCGGCACGCTCCTGCTGGCGGTCGCGGTGACGGTCATCGAGGCTTCCCTCATCCTCTCGATGATGCTCACCGGCGGCGCGGGGCAGGCCGCATTGCCGCGCGACACGATCTTCTCCGCCATCATGATCATCGCAAATGGCGTGATCGGCGTGTGCCTGCTCGTGGGCGGGCTGCACCACCGCGAGCAGTCCTTCCGCGCCGAGGGCGCGGCGCAGGGCCTGACGGCGGTGATTGCTCTCTCGACGCTCTCGCTGGTGCTGCCCTCGTTCACGACCACCACGCCGAACTCGACCTACAGCACATCCCAGCTCGCCTTCGCCGCCATCGCCTCACTCGTGCTCTGGGCCGCCTACGTGTTCATGCAGACGGTGCGGCACCGCGACTATTTCCTGCCCACCGGCGACGCCTCCAACCAGGACGCCCATGCGCAGCCTCCGTCCGCCGGCGCGGCATGGGCGAGCTTCGGCCTCCTGATCGTCTCGCTCGTGGCCGTGGTGGGGCTCGCGAAGATGCTCTCGCCCACGATCGAACGGGCCGTGGCCGCGGCGGGCGCTCCCAAGACGGTGATCGGCATCGCCATCGCCCTGCTGGTGCTGCTGCCGGAGACCTGGGCGGCGGTGCGGGCGGCGCGGGCCAACCGCTTCCAGACGAGCATGAACCTTGCGATGGGCTCGGCGGTCGCGAGCATCGGCCTCACCATCCCGGTGGTCGCTTACGCTTCCGTGGCCTACGGCATTCCGCTCACCCTGGGCCTCGATGCGAAGGACATCGTGCTGCTCGTGCTCACGTTCGTGGTGGGCGCCATCACCATGGGCACGGGCCGCACCAACATCATGCAGGGCGTCGTGCACCTGGTGATCTTCGCGGCGTTCCTCTTCCTCGCGCTCGTCCCTTAGCGTTCCGTCAGGGGGTTCAGGCCCGGTCCTGCTCGGCGAACACCTCGCGCGCAATGCGGAAGGAATCGATCGCCGCCGGCATGCCGCAGTAGGCTGCAACCTGCAGGAACACTTCGCGCATTTCGTCGCGCGCGACGCCATTGCGAAGCGCCCCGACGACGTGCAGCTTGAGTTCGTGCGGCCGGTTGAGCGCGCTGATCATGGCGAGGTTGAGGAGGCTGCGGGTCCTGCGATCGAGTCCATCGCGCCCCCAGACCGCGCCCCAGCACGATTCCGTGACCAGCCACTGCATGGGCATGTTGAAGTCGTCGGCGGCGGCGAGCGCCTTGTCGACGTATTCCGCGCCGAGCACTTCCCGGCGGATGGCCAGACCGCGGTCGAACAGGTCGTCGTTCATGGGAACCTCCCTGACTTGAAAATCTGCGACAGCGTTGCGGTACGGCACGGGGCGCTAGGCGAGGGCAGGCGTGAGGATCACGCCGTGGCGCTCCAGCGAGCCTTGCAGCAACTCGATCGGGACGGCGCGGACATTTGCGCCCGCGGCCAGGCTCGCCGCCGCGGCCGCGCCGGCGGCCTCTCCCATGGCCATGCACGGGCCGGCGACGCGAACCGAGGCTTGCGCCACATGGGTTGCGGACAGGTTTCGTCCCGCCACGAGGAGATTGTCGAACCCCTTCACCACGAGACAGCCGAACGGGATGCCGTAGTACTCGCCGTCGGGCAGGAAATCCCACTGGGTGCTGGTGCCGCGGCCATGGGTTTCCAGCGGCCACGACGAGCAGGCGATGCGGTCGGCGGGCTTCACGCATCCGCGAACGTGCGCCTCGGTGAGCACGGCATCGCCGTGGATGAGCCGCGTCTCGCGCACGCCCACCCGTGCGCCGATGTCGATCACCCGCGCTCGCTCGAACCCGGGCACGTAGCGGCGGAAGACCTCCTCGTACATCCTCACCTGGCGCCGGCCCTCGCGCTCCGCATCGCCCAGGTCATCGGGGTCCACCAGGTTGAAGGGGCTGCCATCGGGCTTGCCGAGCTTGGTGACGTTCAGGTGCGCCACGCCTTCGAGCGGGTTCAGGTGCACGCCGGTCGCCGTGCGCGGAAGGGGATAGCCTTCGCTCGCGGCGCGCTCGAGGCACTCGCGGATCTGCGCCCGCGCAAGCTGGCCGGCGCGAACGGTGTCCACGCCGCCCAGCCGGAACATCGCGGAGCCGTACTGTGTCTCGCCCTCGTGCCCCAGGTCGAAGCCTGCCCCGGCACGCGCAGCGACGTCGCCGTCGCCCGAGCAGTCCACCACCACCCGGGGCACGATCGCGCCTCGCCCGCCCTTGTTCTCCACCACCACCGCGCTCACGCGCGCGCCTTCGGTCATCACCGCCACGGCGCCCGTGTGCAGCATCACGCGCACGCCGTGGGCGGCGACCATCTCGTCGGCCACGCGCTTCATCGACACCGATTCGTAGGGCACGCCGACGATTCGGCCATGACGGCGTGGCGGGAGTATCGCGTCGACTTTCGCGAGCCGCTCCTCCAGCTCGAGGCACAGCCCGCCAACGACGCGGCCCAGGCGCTCCTCGTCGATGACGGCGTGAATGCCGCAGAAGCCACCCAGCGTGACAATCGTGAGCGTGCCCCCCAGGCATCCGTAGGATTCCACGAGCAGCGTCGAGGCACCGGCGCGCGCGCTGGCACAGGCGGCAGCAAGGCCCGCGGGACCGCCCCCCACCACGAGCACATCGGGCTCGGCCAGGACCGGCAATTCGCGGGCGGGCTCGGTGAGACGGCGCACGGCCGGGCTCACTTGCGCGGCCCTTCGGCCGGGCGCACCAGCACCGCGCCGCGGGACATGGGTTCCACGACGCGTGCGTAGATCGACAGCCACCCGTTCTCGCGGGCGGGTTCGTGCGCCACCAGCCGCCCGGCGCGCGCCTCGAGTTCCGCCTGCGGCACCTGCAGGGTCACGCAATGGCGTTCCATGTCGATCCGGATCACATCCCCATCCTCCACGAGCCCGATGGGCCCGCCCAGGGCCGCCTCGGGCGAGACCTGCCCGATCGCGATGCCGCGATTCAGGCCCGAGAGCTGCCCGTCGGTGATCACCGCGACGCTCGTCGACAGGCCGGCGCCATCGACCGCCGCCACGAAGCCCGAGGCGAGCGCCATGCCCGGGCCGCCGCGGCAGCCCATGCCGCTCAGCACGGCAATCGTGCCCGGCACCAGGCGCCCTTCGCGAAGCGCCGCGAGCGCCTCTTCCTGAGAGCCGAACACGAGGGCCCTGCCGTCGAACACCGACTGTTTGGCGCTGGCATCTCCCAGCTTGAGGATCGCGCCTTCGGGAGCGATGTTGCCGCGCATCACGATCACCGAGGGCTTGCGCGAGAGCGGGTCGTCGAGCGTGCGCAGCACGCTGCCGACAGCGAAGGGCCGCGCAAGCTCCTCGCCCCACGAGCGTCCCGAAACGGTGAGCGCCTCGCGGTGCAGCAGGCTCTCCAGGCGCTTCATCACGGCGCGCGTTCCGCCGGCCGCTTCCAGTTCCTCGATGCGCGTCTCGCCATTCGGGCGCACCGCACAAAGCAGCGGCACGCGCGGGCCGAGACGGTCGTACAGCTCGTAGATGTCGACGGGGCACTGCGCCTCCATCGCGACGGCCTGCAGGTGGCGCACGAGGTTGATCGAGGCCGAGAGCGCGAGGCCGGCCATGACCGCGTTCTCGAAGGCCTCCTTCGTGAGGAGGCGGCGCGGATTGAGTCCCTCGCGCACCATCTCCACGATGCGATTTCCCGCGGCCTGCGCGAACTCGAACATGCGCGCACTGTTGGCGAGCACCGGCGTGCTGCCGGGCAGGGCGAGGCCCAGCGCCTCGGTTGCGATATGCATCGTGTTGGCGGTCCCCATGCCCGCGCAGACGCCCGGACCGGTGATCGCCACGTCGCACATCGCGGCCAGGCGCTGCAGCGTGATGACGCCGGCGCTCACCTTGCCCACGCTCTCGTAGACCTCCTCGATGTCCACCGCCTGGCCATCGAGGCGGCCGTGGGGCTGGTAGCCGCAGGGCACGATGATCGTCGGAATGTCCAGGCGCGCAGCGGCCATGAGCTGGCCCGGCGCCGTCTTGTCGCAGGAGGCGAGGCAGACCATGCCGTCGAGCATCGCGCCTTCCACCTGCACCTCGATGTCGTTCACCATCAGGTCGCGGCTGGGCAGGATGTAGCGCCCCTGGCGCCCGGCGCTGGTGATGAAGTCGCTCGGGGCCGCGGTGCGCACCTCGAACGCGAGCGCGCCCGCGGCGCGGATCGCCTCCTTCACGCGGGCGGCCACGCCGTCGAGGTGGCTGAAGCAGATCGAGAGCTCGGAGGAGGAATTGACGACCGCGATCTTGGGCTTCTCGAGATCGGCCTCGGTGAGGCCGAGCGCCCGCCATTGCGCGCGCCGCACGGCCCAGCGGGGGGATCCGGGTTCGAAGTTGCTGCGCAGGGGCCTCGCGTTCATCGACGGGCTTTTCCCTTCGAAGTCGGCGCGGGAGGAAAGGGCGTTCGCGCGGTGGAGCCGCGGATCACCAGTTCGTTGGGCAGGCAGCGATGCGCCACGGGTGCTTCGCTGCCGGCCACGCGCGCAAGCAGCAGGTCGATCGCCTGCGCCACCATCAGCTCCATGGGCTGGCGCACCGTCGTGAGGTCGAAGGCGCCCCACGAGGCGAGTTCAATATCGTCGTAGCCGACGATCCACAGGTCCCCGGGCACGCGCAGGCCGCGGCCGCGCGCCCCGTCCATGGCGCCCAGGGCGAGCACGTCGTTCACACAGAAGATCGCGTCGGGCGGCGCGCCCAGGTCGAGCAGGCGCTTCACCGCCTGCTCGCCGCTCGCGTGCGAGAAGGTGTCGGACCGATAGTAGTAGTGAGGCGGCAGCTCCACGCCGCGGCGCCTGAGCACCTCGCGAAAACCCTTCTCGCGGTCGCGGATCGTGCTCGCACGCGGCACGCCCCCGATCAAGGCGATGCGCTTGCGCCCGCACCGCACCAGGTAGTCGGCCACGCGCCGGCCGCCGTCCAGGTTGTCGCTGGACACCTGGTCGCTCGCGTAGGAATCGACGATGCGGTTCACCAGCACCACCGGGAAGCTGCCCGCGGAAACGTCGCGCAGGAACTCGGACTCCTGGGTGGCCGCGGTGAGGATCACGCCATCGACGATGCCCTGGCGCAGCGCCCGGCTCGCGGGCGCATCGCCTCCGTGCTCGGAATCCCAGACGATCATCCGCTGGCCGAGGCGGGCGAGTTGCGCGCCGATCGCCTCGAGCATCGCCGGATAGAGCTGGTAGGACAGGCGCGCGACCACGACGCCGATGGAGCCGGTGCGGCTGGTGCGAAAGGCTCGCGCCGCCGCATTGGGCTCGTAGCGCGTCTCGGCCAGCACCTTGAGGACACGGTCGCGCGTCTGCGGGCGCACTTTCGGGTCCTGCCGGAGCACGCGCGAGACCGTGGCCTGGGACACCTGCGCGAGGCGTGCGACGTCGTGACTGGTCACCGCGCCGGCGCCGCGCTCGGCAGCCGCGGAGGGCGCCTTGGGCATCTTCAGTCGAGCGTCACGTTGTTGTCGCGGGCAACCTTGCCCCACTTCGCGATCTCCTCCTTCACGTACAGGTCGAATTCCTCGGGCGTGCTGCCCACGATTTCCGCACCCAGCCCCGTCAGTTTCTGGGCGATGTCGGGCATCTTCAGGATCTTGAGGATCTCCGAGTTGAGGCGGTTGATGATCTCCCTGGGCGTTCCGGCCGGCGCCATCACGCCGCCCCACGACACCGCCTCGAATCCGGGAAGGGTTTCGGCGACGGTCGGCACGTCCGGCAGCGACGGGAGGCGCTTGCTGCTGGTCACCGCGATGGCGCGCAGCTTCCCGGATCGCACGTGCGGCATGCCCGCGATGGCCGTCGGCAGCGCCACGTTCACCAGGCCCGACATCACGTCGATCATGCCGGGGGCGTCGCCCTTGTACGGGATGTGCTGCATCTTGATGCCGGCCATGGCGTTGAAGAGCTCGCCCGACAGGTGGTTGGACGCGCCATTGCCGGCGGAGGCGAACGTGACCTTTCCGGGGTTCGCCTTCGCGTAGGCAATCAGGTCGGGGACCGTCTTCACGGGCAGCGAGGGCGTGACGACCATGATCTGCGGCACGATCGTCGTGAGCGTGATCGCCGCGAAATCCTTGATGGCATCGTAGGGAAGCTTCTTGTACACGACCGCATTGATGGCATTGGGCCCGAGGTTCGCCATGAGGATCGTGTAGCCGTCCGGCGCGCTCTTGGCGACGTACTCCGTCGCGATGATGCCGTTCGCGCCCGGCTTGTTCTCGATCACCACGGACTGCCCGAGGGATTCGGTCAGCTTGGCGCCGATGAGCCGGGCCGTGACGTCGGAGGCCCCGCCGGGGGGGTACACGACGATGAACTTGATGGCCTGCCTGGTCGGCCAGCCCTGCGCCTGTGCGGCCATCGGAATCGCCAGGGCGGCAACGAGGCCCAGGGCGAAGTGTCGAACGATCGAGGCAAGCTTCATGTCCATATCCTCCTTCTGCGGGTTGGGCTTCCTGCCGGGGCCGGCTCTAGATGACGCCCCGGTCCTTCAATGACGCGATCTCCCCGGGCGCGAGCCCCAGCATGTCGCCCAGCACCTGCTGCGTGTGCTGGCCGAGGACGGGGGGCGCCGTGGAGTACTCGATTGGGGTTCGCGAGAAGCGGATGGGGTTGGCCACCTGCGGCACGGTGCCCGCCTGCGGATGCGGCAGGTCGAAGCGCAGGCCGCGCTCGATCACCTGGGGGTCGGCGAACACCTGGTCGATGGTGTTGATCGGGCCGCAGGGCACGGCCTCGGCTTCCAGCACCACCATCCATTCCTGCGTGGTTCGCGTCTTCATCGCCCCGGCGATGTGCGCCACCAGGGCGCTGCGGTTCGCCAGGCGCGAGCGGTTGTCGATGAAGCGCGGCTCCATCGCGATGGCCAGACCCGCAACCGCGCAGAACTTGCGGAACTGGTTGTCGTTGCCGATCGCAAGGATCAGGTTGCCGTCCTTCGTGGGGAAGCTCTGGTAGGGCGTGAGGTTGGGGTGCGCGTTTCCCCAGCGCACCGGCACCTTCCCCGAGACGAGGTAGTTGAGGTTGTGGTTCATGAGCCACGAGACCTGGGAGTCGAGCAGCGACATGTCGATGTGCTGGCCCCGCCCGCTCGAATCGCGCTCGCGCAGTGCGGCGAGGATCGCGATCGTGGAGTACATGCCGGTCATCATGTCGGCGATGGGCACACCGCATTTCTGCGGCCCGCCGCCGGGCAGCTCGTCGCGCTCGCCCGTGATGCTCATGAGCCCGCCCATGGCCTGGATCATGAAGTCGTAACCCGCGCGCGCGCGGTAGGGGCCGGTCTGGCCGAAGCCGGTGATGGAGCAATAGACGAGGCGCGGGTTCACGGCCGAGAGCGTCTCGTAGTCGAGGCCGTAGCGCTGCATGTCGCCGAACTTGTAGTTCTCCACCAGCACGTCGCTCTTCGCGGCGAGCGCGCGCGCCAGGCGCTGGCCTTCCGCGCTCGCGATGTCGAGCGTGATCGACTGCTTGCCGCGGTTCGTGGAGGCGAAGTACGCGGAGTCGGTCGTGTCCGTGCCGTCGGGCCGGTGCAGGAAGGGCGGGCCCCAGGCGCGCGTGTCGTCACCGCTGCCCGGGCGCTCCACCTTGATCACCTCCGCGCCCAGGTCCGCGAGCACCTGCGTGCACCACGGGCCGGCGAGGATGCGGCCCAGGTCGAGGACGCGGATGCCGTTCAGCGTGCCGGGCATGGGTCCTGCCGATCGGGATGGCGAAGGGGTGCGGTCACGGGTCCACCAGGATGCCGGGATTCAGGATGAGCTTCGGGTCGAGCTTGTGCTTCACCACGCGCAGCGTCTCGGCGAAGAGCGGAGGGATTTCCCTGTCGTACCACTGGCGGTGGTCGGGACCGAGCGAATGGTGGTGCGTGATCGTGCCGCCCGCGTCGCACATCGCCTGCGAGGCGGCCGACTTGATGGCCCAGAACTGCTCGACCAGCTTCGACTTGTCGCCGAACGCGTGCCAGGTGAAGTAGGGCGCCGGTCCGTCGGGATAGACGTGGGTGAAGCGCACGGTGCAGGTGCCCGGGCGGCCCGTCACTTCGCGGATGGCGGCCAGCGTTCGCTCCTTCACGCTCGCCTGGAAGGCCATGTAGCGGTCCCACGTGATGCAGCTCTCGCTCGTGTCGCGCATCACGCCGCGGGCGATCGCGTGCTGGCGCAGGTACGGCCCGCGCAGGAACTTGTTGCGCCAGTTGCCGGCCGCGCCCTTGCGCTGCGAATCCTCCTCCTGCAGCGCCTGCTTGTCCCATTCCCCGCCGTGGTCCGCGCAGATCTCGAGCGCGCGGTTCATCCACGGCTCGAGCGGATGGTCGCCCGACTCGAAGGTGAGCACGAGGATGTCCTTCGTGCCGTCGCCGGCCTCCGTGAACAGCGCCTCTTCGCGCTCGAGGAGGCGCGCATTGGCGGGGTTCAGGCCCGACTGGCTGATCACGCGCACCGCCTCCACCGCCCTGGCGTAGTCGCCGAAGCGCACCGTCGTCGCAAGCCGGAAGGTGGGCTTCTTGTGCAGGCGCACCCACGCCTCCGTGACGATCCCCAGCGCGCCTTCGGAGCCCAGGAACAGGCGATCGGGATTGGGGCCGGCGCCGGAGGTGGGCCAGCGGCGCGATGCGATGAGGCCTGCAGGCGTCACCACGCGCAGGCTCTCGATGTGGTCGTCGATCTGCGTGTAGGCCGTGGCGTAATGGCCCGCGGCGCGCGTGACGATCCAGCCCCCGAGCGTGGAGAACTCCCAGGCCTGCAGGAAGAAGCGCATGGTGAGGCCCGTGGGCTTCAGCTGGCGCTCCATGTCCGGGCCCAGGACGCCGGCCTGGATGCGCGCGGCCTGCGAGGTCTTGTCCACCTCGAGCACCTTGTCCAGGTGCTTGAGGTCGATGGTCACCAGGCCCTTGAAGCGCTCGTCGCGGGTGTGGTTCACGCCGCCTGTCACGCTCGAGCCGCCGCCGAAGGGAACGGCCGCGTAGCCGTTGGAGCCACACCAGTCGAGCACCGCGGCGACATCGGCCTCGTCGCGCGGATAGGCCACCACGTCGGGAGGATTCGAGAAATCGCGCCGATGGATCATGCGCGCCAGGTCGTGCACCGAGCGGCCGTAAGTGTGGAAGAGGCGGTCGTACTTCTCGTCGGTGCAGAAGGCCTTGAGCGGGCCGGGAATCGCCACGCGCGAGGCGCGGATCGTGGTCTCGGATTCCACCGGCATCGGCGCCGGGTCGAAGCGATCGACCTTGAAGAGGGTGGACCACGTCTTCTCGAACCAGCCGAGTTCCTCCGCCGAGACGGCATCCTCCTCGTACCCCCAGCCGTAGAAACTGCGCCGCTTCCCGCCCGTCATCGCGTCACCCATCGCCTGCCTCCTTCCCGCTGCCCGTGGAACCGCTGTGAATACATAGTCAGACGGAGTTCCAAGCGCTCAGGGACCCCGGAAAGCGCAATGATGACTACGTAGTCATTGTTTGTCAACGGATTCCGCGCCGGGGGCGGGCGCCGGGCACAGCCAGCGCTCCCCAAGCTCGAAGGCGGCATGCACGGCAAGGGCCAGGGCCGCGGCCGGGATGGCCCCCGCGAGAAGGAGGGCGTTGTCGTTCACGGCGAGCCCCTGGGCGATCCGCTCGCCGAAGCCGCCCGCGCCGACGAATGCCGCGATCGTCGCCGTGCCGACGTTCACGACCGCCGAGGTCTTAACTCCCGCGAGGATCATCGGGAGTGCCAGCGGCAGCTCGATCCTCGCAAGCGACTGGCCCGGCGTGAGCCCGAGCGCCAGCGCCGCATCCCGCAGTCCCCGGGGCACGCCCAGCAGCCCCGCATGCGTGTTGCGCGCGATGGGCAGCAGGGCATAGAGGAACAGGGCGAGGAGCGCGGGCCCGGCGCCGATGCCGGTGAGGGGAATGAGAAAGGCGAGGAGCGCCAGCGACGGCACCGTCTGCACGAGGCCCGCCAGCGCCAGCACCGGCTGCGCGAAGGCACGCACGCGAGCCGCGAGGACCCCCATCGGTACGCCCAGGGCCACGGCCGCCGCAAGCGAGGCGAAGACCAGCGTCACGTGCTCGATCGCGAGCCGCGCGAAGTCGGGTGCGAAGACGGCCGACCAGAGACCCCGCGAGGCGCCTGCCGGCCCGCCGCCCAGGAATTCGCCCGCCACCTGGTCGAAGGGCACCCGGTCGAGTTCCGCCCGGGCGTTGAGGCGGATCATCGTCCGCTCGTCGAGCCGCCCTTCGAGCGCCTTCCACGCAGCGAATGCCGCAGGGTGGCGGGCCGGTGCGTCGATGCGGTGCAGCACCACGGCGTCGTAGCGCGGGAAGAATCCCCGGTCGTCGATGAGCACACGCACGGCGAAGCGTGCGATCTTCGCGTCCGTCGTGTAGATGTCGATCACGTCGACCTGCCCGGCGCCGAGCGCCTCGTAGGCAAGGCCGTGGTCGAGCCCGCGCGGGCTTGCCTGCGGCAAGGCGTACGCCGCCTTGAGCCCCGGCCATCCGTCCTCGCGCCGCAGGAATTCGTGCGACAGGCCCAGGGCGAGATCCCCATGGCGCGCGAGATCGGAGACGGTCGCGATGCCCTTGGCGGCGGCCACACTCTCGCGGATGCCCAGCGCGTAGCCATCGGAAAATCCGAGCGGAATGCTCGCCGCCAGCCCCATCGGCGCAAGCCGGCGGTTCAGGCCCGCCAGGTCGAGAGGTTGCGTTTGCTTGAGGATCTCGCGCGCGATCGTGCCGGTGTACTCGGGGTAGGCGTCGATGGCGCCGCGCGACAGGGCCTCGAAGAGGATCGCGGTATTGCCGAGGCCGGGGCGCAGTTCGACCCGCTCGCCCGCGCGTTCGGCCGACTGGGCGAGAAGCTCGCCCAGCACGTAGCTCTCGGTGAAGCGCTTGGAGCCCACGCGCAGGGGCTCCGCGCCTTTGGCCGGCGCGATGAGCGCGGCGATGAGGGCGAGGAAGGCGGCGATTCGGGCACGGCTCGGGATCATGGACGACTCACGAAGCGGGTTTCACCTCCGTGAGATTGTCGTCCGAATTGCGGTCGATGCGCTTGTTGAACGGGTCGACGCCCACCCACTTCGGCTGCTGGTCGACGACCAGGTCGATCTTCGCGGTGCCGGAGACCACCGTGCGCCGCTCGACCAAGAGCACGCTCGCCTTCGAAAAGCCCTTCTTGCCGGGCTGTGCGGTGAAGACCCCGATCTCGAACGGCTCCGAGAGCGGCGCTTGCGTCTCCTTGCCCTGGCCGTCGGCGTAGAGCTTCCTGCCCTCGACCGAGAAGCTCACCTCGTACCGGCCGTCGCCGCGCTTCTTCCACGTGGCGTCCTTCGCCTTCATGTCGTAAAGCGTGATTTTCTCAAAGAGATCGGAAATGAGCGCCTCGTGCTGCGGCCCCGCCTCCTCGCGCAGCATCCTCACGAACTCGCTCGAGGAAGGATAGGGCGCGGGCTTGAAGGCGTATTGCGCGATGAGCCGGCGCAGCGCCCGGTCCACCGCCTCCTCGCCGACGGCCTCCTTCAGCCAGTACATGACGAGCGCGCCCTTGCGGTAATGGACGTAGCCCTGGTTCTCCACGCGCACGAGCGGCAACTCCTCCACCACCTCGCCGCCGCGGGCGCGCAGGTAGCCGTCCAGCTCGTACTTGAGGAACTTGCGCATCATTTCCGGCCCGTAGAGCTTCTCCATGACGAGCATCGCCGAATACTGCGCGAAGCTCTCGGAGAGCATCGTCATGCCCTGCTTGTCGGCGCCGATCACCTGGTGTGCCCACCACTGGTGCGCGATCTCGTGCGCCGTCACGTAGGTGACGAGGTCGATCTTCTCGTCGCCGTCGGCCGTCTTCGCCGGATGGTTCTGGATGAACCCGATTGTCTCGGAATAGGGAACCGTGTTGGCGAAGGACTGGGCGAAGCTCTCGTAGCCGGGAAACTCGAGGATGCGCGCCTGCCGGAACTGGTAGGGCGAGAACGCGCGGGTGAAGACCGCGAACGAGGCCTTCATCGCGTCGTTCATGAGCTGGGCGTTGTGGCCGTGCTCCGGGTGGTGGTACACCGCGAGCGCGACGGACTCGCCCGCGGCCGGCTTCCACACGTCGGCCTTCACCGCGTACTTCGCCGACTGCATCGAGAAGAAGTGCATGATCGGCGCTTCGGTCCGGGTGTGCAGCGTGCGCCTGCCGTTTGCGGTTTCGTCCGAGAGGGCATAGCCCGGCGCGACGGGAATCTGGTCGGCGTCGGTGCTGACGGTGAGGTCGGCTTTCACCCAGTCGCTGTCGTGGCGGATGTAGTTGTTGGCCCGCGCGCCCTCGTCCTCGAGCTTCGCCGGCCTGAGCTCCGGCGGCAACCCGTACTTGCGCCGCTTGGCACGGTCGGTGAGGAGCATCGCGTGGTCCATGCCCAGGAGCGGGGCCACCTCGAAGTTGTTGAGGAAAGTGCCGTTCGCGACGATCCGCGTGAGCGGCCGCGCGTTCGGGAAACCCCGCTCCTCGAGCGTCGAGGCGAAGCGCACGGTGCGCCGTTCGCCAGGCTGCATCGGCACCTCGAACCGGTAGATGCGGTAGTGCAGGTCCGCGTATTCCTTCTCGAGCTTCGCGCCCTCGACGGCAAGCTCCGTCATGGCGAGCCGGGAGTCGGGATTCCAGCGCACGTGCACGACGGGGAGCGCCGCGTCCGTGCGGTTCTCGATCGCGTATTCGCCGCGAGTCAGCGCGCGCACCTCGCGCGGATACAGGTCCACCGCGAGCTTCACGTCCGTGATGCGCGGCTGCGGCACTTTCTCGTAGGCAAGCAGCGTCTTCTCGTACTCGGCCATGGCCTCCTCGCGCTGCGGGCCGGTCATGTACCTGTTGAGCCCGTTCGTGTTGTGGAAGATGAAGGCCCCCGTGCCCGCGAATCCGGCAAGGCCGATCGCCAGCGCGGCCCCGGACGCACCGCGAAGGCGCGTGCCCAGGCGAGCCAGGCGCGGCGCCAGGCGCATTTCCGTGCCGCGCCGCCACAGGCAGTGCGAGAGCACGACGAGCACGAAACCGAAGGCGAGCCAGTACGCCTGGAACCAGGCCTGCCCGATCCAGAAGCGCCCCAGGCCGTTCATGTCGGACAGGGGCGCGGGCGGGACGCCGGCGTAGCTGTAGAGGTTGTGCTCGAAGCCCGCTGCCGCGAGCGAGATCGTCGCGACCAGGTAAACGAGCATCACCGCCCAGCCCATGAACTTGTGGGGAACGAGCACCTGGATGAAGACCGATAGCGCCGCCATCTGCAGGGCCGCGATCACGCCGGGCAGCGCGAACCACAGCAGGTAATGGCCGATCTCCAGGCGCGTGTAGCCGTGCCAGAGCTGGAACCCGACGCCGACCAGGATCCCCGCCACGTACGTCGAGACGAGCACGCCCGCGATGGCGAGGATCTTGGGCACGACGAACGCCCAGTCCGGGGCGGCGCTCGCGCCGACGATCTCGTGCATGCGCCGGTCGTGGTCGCGCCAGACGAGCTCGCCCGCGTAGTAGATGGCGATGATGATCGGGATGATGGAGAAGGATCCCTGGAGCACCTCGACCATCGCGCGCGTGACCGGAAAGTAGTCGACGCCGCGCAGCGTGGTGGACCCGGCCATCCCGCCGAAGGCGTTGAACATGCCGACGGCGAGCAGCACGAAGAACGCGGGGCTGCGGAACACGAAGCGCATGTCGAAACGCGTGAGGGCGCCGAACTGGCTCCGGCTCGTTGCCGGGCCGGCCCGGGGAGCGGATACGGCACGCGGGACCGGGGCGGGTCTCCCCCCCTCGTCCAGGGCCTTCGCGCTCGCCATCGATATCGCCGCGCCCTGCGTGCCGAAGCGGAAGCGCCAGTAGGCCAGCAGGAACAGGACAGCGCCCACTGAGACCCAGATGAGGCGGTTGTAGAGCATCAGGCCCGAGATCGGCGGCAGCATCGTGTTGCGCTCCGTGGCCGTCCAGTAGCGCGTCATGCGCGTGAGCGCGCTCATGCCGAACGGGTCGGTAAGGCTCGCGATCGCGTCGTAGGCGGGGTCGCGCATCAGTACGCGGCTCGTGGTGAAGAGCACGAGAAAGGCCACGAGCCCCACGTAGGTCCACATCATCGAGCGCGTCACGGTGGCCAGCGCGAAGAAGCCGGCGGCCATCACGAGGAGGGTCGGGAGCCCGATCACGAAGAGCGCGTAGAGGTAATGGCCCGCGACGAAAGGACCCACCTTCTCGGGGTCGAGCCACGGCATCCACGACCCGACGAGCATCCCGAGCGCGACGGACGAGAGGACGAGGAAGGCGACGAGAGCGGCGCCCGCGAAACGGCCCACCAGGTAGTCGAGCTTGGTGATCCGCGTGGCCTGCAGGAGCGGCGCGAACCCGGTCTCGTCGTCGCGCACGATCACGTTTGACACGAACGCGGTGACGATGAACACCGCGAACACGCCCATGACTCCCACCGTCTGGGCGATGGCGAACGGGGAATTCACGTTGACGTTGCCCTTCCCCCCGATCTGGATCTCGTCCATGGTGACCGAACCGAAGGTGAGCAGGAAGAAGAGCGCGAAGCCGACCGCGAAGAGCGGGGCGCGCAGCTGGTAGCGGACCTCGAAGGCCGCGATGCGGGCGAGCATGGTGGCGCTTCAGGCGGCAGCGGCGACGGTACGCCGGTGGGTCGCGAGCGTGGCGAAATACAGGTCCTCGAGGCTCGCCTCCACCGGCTCGAAGCCCCCGGCGGGCGCGGCGTCCGCGGCGACGTGGATCTCGGTGCGGCCGGCGCGAAGGCGGGTGGAGATCACATCCAGGCGTTTGCGCGCCTCCTCGAGGTGCGACTTGTCGATGACGCTCCTCCAGATGCGGCCCTTGAGCGCGTCGAGGAGGCGCTGCGGCTCGCCCACCTGCACGATGCGCCCGCCCACGATGATCGCCATCTGCGAGCACAGGTCCGTCACGTCGTCCACGATGTGCGTGGAGAGGATCACCACGACGTTCTCGCCGATCTCGGCGAGCAGGTTGTTGAAGCGGTTCCTTTCCTCCGGGTCGAGGCCGGCGGTCGGCTCGTCCACGATGATGAGGCGCGGATTGCCGATGAGCGCCTGCGCGATTCCGAAACGCTGGCGCATGCCCCCCGAGAAGCCCGCCACGGCCTTCTTGCGCACGTCCCAGAGGTTCACCTGCTGCAGGAGGTTATCGACGGTGTCCCTGCGCTCGCCCTTGCGCGAGATGCCCTTCAGGATGGCCAGGTGGTCGAGCAGCTCCCGGGCCGAGACGCGCGGGTAGACGCCGAAGTCCTGCGGCAGGTAGCCCAGCGTCGCGCGTAGCCGCTCCGGTTCGCGCACGGCGTCGATGTCGCCGAAGCGGATGGTGCCCTGCGACGGCGTCTGCAGCGTCGCGATGCAGCGCATGAGCGTGGACTTGCCCGCGCCGTTGGGGCCGAGCAGGCCGAACATCCCGGTGGAGATCGTGAGCGTGGCGTCCTCGAGGGCGCGCGTCCCGTTGGGATAGACGTGGGTGACGCCTTGGAGCGTGAGCATGAAAGGGCCTTTCGTGGAGATCGGCATGCCGGCCGGGGGCGGGTGAGCGCCGCTGCCGGCAGTCTCGGCGAAAGGGGGCCGGGGGGCAACGTCGGCGGCATGAAACGCCGGATCGGGCGGATGGAATGCAGGCGGCGGCCCCCGGCGCGCGCTGCCCGCCCGTCAGCGCGGCGCCAGGACCAGGTAGAGGCCCAGCCCCAGCATCACCAGGCCCGAAAGCAGTTTCAGCAGCCGGCCTTCCTTTTCCTGCAGCCGCTTCTGGCTGAGCGTGACGACGCCGATCGAGAGCACGACGACGTCGTCCAGCATGTACACGACGTTGTACAGCACGAGGTAGCCGTAGTAGGCCCAGGGGTCGAGCTTCCTGAGCGTGAGGATGCGCGTATAGAGCGCCGGCAGTCCCGAGGTGCACAGGAGCTCGACGAGCTGCACCAGGATCGCGAGCACCACCGTCCCCGCGATCGCCAGCCACAGGCTCTGCTCGCGCATGAGCCGGCGCATGCGCGCGACGATGCCCGGCTTGGACGCCGCCGGAATGGAAAGCGTGATGCCCCGCCCGAAGGCGAAGAAGTCCTTCACGTTGATTAGCCCCGCCACCAGCGCGATCACGCCGAGGACGATCTCGGAGGCGCGCGAGATGCCGATCAGGAGGAAGAGGTTCAACCAGGCCGCCATGAAGGCGAAATAGGCGATGCCCTCGATGACCACGAACGTGCCGGCGATCGCAAGCATCCTGCGGCGGTCGCCGATCGCGGCCAGCATCGAGATCATCATGATCAGCACCCACATCGAGCACGGGTTGAAGCCGTCGAGCAGGCCGATCGCGATGGTGAACGCCGGCAGGCCCACTTCATCGATGCTGATGCGCGTGCCGATCCACGGCAGCTCGATCGAACCGGCATCGGGATCCGCCGGTGCGGCGCAGGGCGTCTGCGCTTCGATCTTGCACATTCCGTCGGGCCCGCCGTCCGGCCCCGCGGGCGGCGCCCGGGAGAGCAGCGCGCGAACGCGCGCCCCCGAGGCTTCCTCGCCCGCAAACCCGACGACGAGATCCCCACGCACGTGAAAGGCGGGAACGCCCGAGATCCTGCCGGGCGTGGCGGCCACGAGCTCCTGCAGCCGCTTCATGGCGCCCGGATCGCGGCTCACGTCGCGGACCGTCACCGTGAGGGCCGGCTGTTCCCGGCGCAGCCTCTCCACGAACCGCTCCGCATCCGCGCAATGCGGGCAGCCTTCGCGCACGAAGAGCTCCAGCTCAAGGGCCCCTGGCGCGCTCGCGGCCTGGGCGGCCGCCGACACCGGGCATGCAAGCGCCATCGACAGGACCGCAATCAGCAGGGCGGCGCCGAAGCCGCGCATGCGGTTTGCGAACGTCGATTGCGACAGGTCAAGTGAGCGATGCGGCATGGTGGGAGGATGGTCCGGTAACGGGATGCCGCCCTGCGGCGCTGCTCCCGGGATCGAAGGCACCGCCATTGCTGCGTGCCGTCTTGCCCGATGAACATTATCAACCTCCCGATCGCGGAAGTTCTGACGAGCCTCAAGACGTCGGAGCGCGGGCTGGGCGGCGGCGAGGCGGCCAGGCGCCTCGGGGAATTCGGCCACAACCGGATCGAGGAGGTGAAGGGCAGGCCGCTCTGGCTGCGCTTCCTTCGCGAGTTCACGCACTTCTTCGCGCTGATCCTCTGGGTTGCCGCCGCTCTGGCGTTCTTCGCGGAATCGAGGAGCCGCGGCCAGGGCATGTGGCAGCTGGGCGCCGCCATCCTCGCCGTGATCGCGATCAATGGCGTCTTTTCCTTCTGGCAGGAGTACCGCGCCGAACGTGCCGTCGCGGCGCTGCGGCAATTGCTGCCGCAGCAGGCCAGGGCCGTGCGCGACGGGCAACTGCAGGAGATGGACGCCGATCTCCTCGTGCCGGGCGACGTGGTCCTCCTCGAGGGGGGCGACAACGTACCCGCGGATTGCCGGCTGGTCGAGGCCTCCGGCGTGCGGGTCAACCTGTCCACGCTCACCGGGGAGCCGCTCGCCAAGGCGAGAACGGCGGAGGGGATCGCGGACGGCAGGACGCTCGAGGCGAAGAACCTGCTGCTGGCCGGCACTTCGCTGGTTTCCGGGCAGTGCCGCGCCGTGGTCTTCGCAACCGGCATGCGGACGGAATTCGGCAGGATCGCGCACCTGACGCAGACCGCGGGCGAAACGGGCTCCCCGCTGCAGCGCGAGATCGCCCGCGTCTCGAAGCTGGTCGCGGTATTCGCCTCCGTGCTGGGCCTTGTCTTCTTCGCCATCGGCACGGCCATCGGCCTGCCGTTCTGGGACAACGTCATGTTCGCCATCGGGATCATCGTGGCCAATGTCCCGGAGGGGCTGCTGCCGACCGTGACGCTTTCGCTCGCGATGGCCACCCAGCGCATGGCGAAGCGCAACGCCCTGGTTCGCCACCTGCCCTCGGTCGAGACGCTGGGATCGGCCACGGTCATCTGCAGCGACAAGACCGGCACGCTCACGCAGAACCGGATGTCCGTGAAGCAGGTCTTCACCCCCGGGATGCCGCGCCCGACGGGCGACATGACCGCGGTGGCCGGCAACACCGCGCTGCTGCGCAATGCGCGGCATTGCAACAGCCTGAAGCGTGGCCGCCGCAACGGGCACTACGGATGGCTGGGCGATCCGATGGAGGTCGCGTTCGCCGAGTTCGCCGGCACCATCCCCGACGACGCCACTGTCGTGGGCGAGATCGCCTTCGACAGCGATCGGCGCCGGATGTCGGTCGTCGTCGATCACGACGGCGAGCGCTGGCTCTATTGCAAGGGGGCGCCCGAGGGGGTCCTGCGCCTGTGCGACCGCATCGACGATCACGGGGTACCGGCGCCCCTCGACGAACCGGCACGGCGCCGCGCCACCGAGGCGCAGGACGCCATGGCCGAATGCGGGCTGCGCGTGCTCGGCTTCGCCTGCCGCAGGCTGGAGGCCGGCGAACCGCCCGAGGAAAGGAATCTCGCCTTCTCGGGGTTGATCGGGCTGCAGGATCCACCGCGCACCGACGTGCCCGAGGCCATCGCCCGCTGCCGCACGGCGGGCATCCAGGTGATCATGGTCACCGGCGACTACCCGCACACCGCGGTCGCGATCGCGCGCGAGATCGGATTGGCAAGGACTGCGTCCCCGGTGGTCGTGCTCGGCGAGACCCTGCGCAGAATGACGCCGGCGCAACTGCAGATCGCGCTCGACAGCCCCGAGATCCTGTTCACCCGCGTCACGGCCGAGCAGAAGATGCTGGTGGTCGAGGCACTCAAGGCCAAGGGACACGTGGTCGCCGTGACGGGCGACGGCGTGAACGACGCCCCCGCGCTCAGAAGCGCGCACATCGGCATCGCCATGGGGATCGCCGGCACCGATGTCGCCAAGGAAGCGGCCGACATGATCCTGCTCGACGACAACTTCGCGAGCATCGTCAATGCGATCGAGGAAGGCCGCGCCGTCTTCGAGAACATCCGCAAGTTCCTCACCTACATCCTCACCTCGAACATCCCCGAACTCGTGCCCTACCTCGCCTTCGTGCTGTTCCGGATCCCGCTGCCGCTCACGGTCATCCAGATCCTCGCCGTGGACCTGGGCACGGACATGCTGCCGGCGCTGGCCCTGGGGGCCGAGCGGCCCCATCACGCCCTCATGCAACGGCCCCCGCGGCCGGCGGGGGAAAGGCTGCTCACGTGGCCGCTCGCTGCGCGCGCGTACCTCTGGCTGGGCATGCTCCAGGCCGCGATCGCGATGACGGTCTTCTTCTTCGTCCTGCAACAGGGCGGCTGGGACTACGGGCAGATGCTGGGGCGCGCCGACCCCCTCTATCTACAGGCGACGACCGCATGCCTCGCCGCGATCGTCGCGGCGCAGGTGGTGAACGTGTTCCTCTGCCGGCACCCGCGGGAATCGGCGCTTCGCTTCCGGCTGGCGGACAACCCGCTGCTGCTGCTGGGGCTCGCGGTCGAGATCGCCATGATCCTCGCGATCGTGTACACGCCAGTGGGCAACGCGGCATTCGGCACGCGGGCGCTGCCGGCGGAGCCCTGGCTCCTCATGATCGCGCTTGCGCTGGGCATGGGCGTACTGGAGGAGTTGCGCAAGCTGGGCGCCGCGCGACTCTCCGGGCGAACCTAGAAGCGCGTCCGTCCCTCGCGCAGGCCCCGCGTGACCGTGAGCGCCGGGGCCGCCGGGGCATGGCGCACGGCCCGTGATCCCGCCGGCATCCGCTCGATCTCGACCTGGCCCCCGGCCTCCTCGTCGCCGATGCGGAATGCGCTCGCCGCCGCGACCAGCTCGTCGGCCTGGCGGCCCGTCGCGTCGGTCGCGGCCGAGAGCTGCGCCACCACGTGCGAGTAGCGCTGCGTGGCGTTGTCGAGGTGACCGACCACGGTGGCGACCTGCGAAAGCCCTGCGCTCTGCTCCCGCGAGGCGCTCGCGATCCGGTCCATGAGGTCGCGCACCTCGCCGGTGGATTCGACGATCTCCAGCATCTTGGCGCCCGCCTCCCCGGCCTGCGCCGACGCCGACCGGATCATTTCCAGCGATTCGCCGATGACGCCCCGGATGTCGCGCGCGGCGGCGGCGCTTCGCTGCGCAAGGCTACGCACCTCGCTCGCGACGACGGCGAAGCCCCGGCCCTCCTCACCGGCCCTGGCGGCCTCGACGGCGGCGTTGAGCGCGAGGATGTTGGTCTGGAACGCGATGCCGTCGATCAGCGTGACGATTTCGGAGATGCGGCTCGAGCTTGCCTGGACCGTGGCCATCTTGCCCGCCACGTTGTCGACCATCTCGCCGCCGTCCTGGGCGAGCAGGGCGGCGGTCTGCGCGAGCTGGCTCGCCTCGCGCGCGGAGTCCGCATGGACGGAGACGCTGGCGGACATCTGTTCGGTGGCGGAGGCTGCCTCCTCGAGGGACACGGCCTGCTGCTCGGCCTCCCGGGACAGGTCCGAGTTGCCCGCGACGAGGCTTCGCGTCGCGGCGTGAACCGTGTCGGCCGACCGGCGAACGCGCGCCACGGTGCCCGCGAGGCTGTCGTTCATCTCCCTTAACGCGGCGAGGAGCTGGCCCGTCTCGTCGCGGCTCGCCACCTCGATGCGCGTCGTGAGGTCGCCGCCCGCGATCGTTCGCACCACCTGCATCGCGGCGAACACGGGCTTCAACACCGAGACGATGATCCAGAGGGCGAGCAGGGCGAACACGACCATCCCCGCGGTCGAAACCGCCGCAAATGCGATCGTCGCCGTGCGCTTCGCCTCGAGGACCGCGGAATCGGCGGCAGCGATCTCGCGCGCGATCCTCTCGCTCGCGGCTTGCGTCGCCCCGCTTGCAGCCACGCCGGGCACGCCCGACCGGGCTGCGTCCTCCCGCAACTGCGCCACGAGCTGATCGCGCAACCGCGAGCCGCCCTCCATCGCTTCCACTATGGCCGCGTCGCTCCAGAACATCGTGAGGGCGGTCGCGATCATCATCGCGAAACCGATCACCGCGCAGGTGATCACCTTGGTCTTGATCGTGAGGTTCGAAAGGATCGTCATCATGGTTGTTGCCCCGTGCTGGGCAAGGCGTTCATCGTCGTGCGCTCCCTTTTCCTAGCCGAGCACCGTGCCCAGCAGCCCCGCGATCCCCAGTCCCAGCGCCGCGAGCGAGTCTCCCGCGATGAGCCCGCCACCCACGAGCGACGCGGTGCTCATGTCCTCGGGCATCGCCTTGCCGTCTGCGGGCTTCTTCCTCGGGATCGAGTTGAGGAGGCTCGACAGCACGCCCCCGCCGCCGAACCAGAGCGAGGTATGCAGGTTCACGAACCCGCCGAAGGAGGAAGCGTAGGGCGACGGCAGGAATACCGCGTCAACCAGGAAATCCGTCGCGAAGCCCGTTCTGCCGCTGGCCACGAAGCGCTTGTAGGACGAGTTCTCCCGGATGAGCTTCCTCGCGAGCTGGAAGGCGAAGCCGATCCCCACGCCCACCCAGATCGCCGTCCGCTGGTAGGGCTTGTCGTCGGTGAGGCTGCGCAGCACGCCCACGAACTTGTAGGTCATCGCCGCGCTCCACTCCGAGGGCTGCTCGCCCGCCTTCATCACCGTCTGGTCGAGCAGGAGCACCGGGTAGGCCGTCATGAAGAGCCTGGCGAAGACGACCGCCAGGACGGCGCCCATGAGCACGCCGGCCACCTGGTAGCGGAACTGCAGCACGCGGTTGGTGCCCAGGCGCCATCCCGTGGAGCGGTCCTGCTGCATGTCGCACGCGACGCTCGTGGAGATGAGCAGGATCATCCCGGCCATCAACCCCACCACCGGGTCCTTGAGGCCGAGAGCCGCCATCAGCACCACGCTCACCACGAACGCCGAGGAAATCGGGTTGGAATCGCTGATGCCCTGCGAGATGCCGTTGACCATCGCGAACACGAAGACGAGCAGCACGGCGAAAGCGAGGAAGCCGACGGGCTGCCCGAGGACGAAATGGCCGGAGAGGACGACACCGACGCCCCAGAACAGCACCCACAGCACGAGGCGCGTCGTGTTCACGCGCTTCCACTCCGCCTGCGGCTCCGCGTTCCCGCGCATGCGGGTGGAAGCCTCCTTCAGCACGAGCGCGATGTCGATGATGGCCGCGCCCATGATGAGGCCCAGCGCGATGAGAAAGGCGATCTTGCGGAACGGATCCCCCGGTTGCAGCCAGCCGATCGAGACGAAGTAAGGAATCAGCGCCCAGAAGACAAGCCCGGAGGTGATGGCGGGGATGCCTATGCGCGCGCCCACGAGCATCCCGGCGCCGAGGGTGGAGGTGGAGAGCTCGATGGCGCCCAGGAGGGCGATCTTGCCCGCCGCGATTCCCCCGATGATGCCTGCCGCGATGCCGCTGCCCAGCTTCGCCACCGATTGCCGCAGCAGCACCGGATCGGTGAGCGCGCGCAGGATGTTGGCCACGGCGAGGCCCGAGGGGTACGTGAGCCGCATCCTGTCCACGAGCATCGGCGTGTAGAGCATCCCCACGCCGACGCCGAACATGCCGATGCAGAGCATGTAGAAGACGAGCTGCCACACCGGCGGCTGCGCTATCCCCATCCACACCATGGCCTGGATGAGCACTCCCATGCCGCTCATGCCCGCCACGGAGGCTGCCGCCGTCTGTATGTAGTTGGCCCCATGCTTGCCTTCGGCGCCGTAGCCGTAGGTGACGGTGGAGCCGAGGATGCCCGCGAGCACCTGCCCGCCCACGAAGAAGCCGAGCGAGAAGTTCATGTAGGAAGCCGTCACGCCGCCCAGGGGCCCCAGCACGAAGATGCCCAGCCCCAGCAGCAACGCGTGGTACTTCCAGGTGCCGACGGCGGGAAGCCAGGACCAGCGCGGGGCGGCGGGGGCGGGAGAGGCGATCGAAATCATGGGCGCGAGTGGAGTGGGTCGCGCCCGATATTAGTCCTTTGCCTTCCTGCGCAATACCGGAAAGCGCAAAAGCAGCGGCAGGCAGGCGGCGTAAAGGGCGATTCCCACCCCATCGGCCAGCACGTCGCCCAGCGAGGCGTCCCGGTAAGGAATGAAGTACTGGATCGCCTCGATCGACAGCCCGAATCCCAGCAGCGCGAGCATCTTGGCGATCCCGAACCGGGTTGCGGGAAACGAGTAGTCGGTGAGCGCCGACAGCACCACGAAGGCAAGCGCGTGGTTGACCTTGTCGGAAATGCGTTCGATCAGCGGATAACTGCGGTCGGTGGTGGCCAGGTGAATGACGACCGCGACCGCGATCACGAGCAGGATCCGCGCAAGGGCGCGCAGGGTTCGGGGATTCATGCCGCCAAGGGTATCAAGATGCCAGAGGCCACGCCTCACCGGTGTATCCTGCTGGCGACCGGTGCAGCGCCGGACTTCGCCTCGAGATCCGCCCCATGCCCTCCCCTGTCGCCCTGCCCCTCGCGGGCATCAAGGTCGTCGAGTTCTGCCAGGTGGCCGCGGGCCCTTACTGCGCGATGCTGCTCGCCGACTTCGGCGCCGAGGTGGTCAAGGTCGAGCCGCCCGAGGGCGACGCGATGCGCCAGTGGCCGCCGGTGAACGGCGGCTACAGCGAAAACTTCGCCTCCATCAACCGCGGCAAGCAGAGCGTGGCGCTCGATCTGAAGAATCCCGCCGACCGCGATTTCGCACGGGCGCTGGTCCTCGACGCCGACGTGCTCGTCGAGAACAATCGCCCCGGCGTCATGCAGCGGCTGGGGCTCGGGTGGGACTGGTTCGGCCCGCGCAAGCCCTCCCTCGTCTATTGCTCCATTTCCGCCTTCGGCCAGTCGGGGCCGCGTTCCACGGAAGGCGGGTTCGATCTCACCCTCCAGGCCGCCGCGGGCGTGATGAGCGTCACGGGCGAGGAGGGCGGCGCGCCGGTGAAGTGCGGCGTGCCGATCTCGGACTTCACGGCGGGGCTCTACGCCGCTTTTTCCATTGCGTCCCTCATCGCCCGCGTGCGCGCCGGCGGCCCGGGCGGCGCAATCGACATCCCGATGTTCGCGACCACGATTGCCATCGCCGCCCTGCAGACGAGCGAGCTCTTCGGCACCGGGAAGAACCCGCGCAAGCTCGGTTCCGCGCATCCGAGGAATGCGCCTTACCAGGCTTACCGCGCAGCAGATGGCTGGTTCGCGATCGCCGCGGGCAACAACAAGCTCTGGCAGTCGGTGTGCGAGGTCGTGGGCGCGCCCGAATGGGCGAACGAGCCGCGCTTCGCAACGACCACGCTGCGAGCGGCAAACCAGGACGCCTTGAAGCAGATGCTCGAGGCATGCTTCTCCGGCGACACCGTCAGCGCGTGGCTGGAGCGCTTTCGCGCGGCGGGCATTCCCTCGGCCCCGATCAACGGCTATGCGCAAGCGCTGGCCGATCCGCAGGCTGCAGCCCTGGGGCTCGTCGTTCCGGCGATGCTGCCCGGCGGACAGGCCACGCGCACGGTCGGCTGCCCCATCCGGCTCGACGGGGAGGCCGTCACGGTGAACGCCACATTTCCCGCACTGGGTGAACATACCGTCGCCCTGCGTGCTCGAATCCCGGAGGCGACATGACGAAGAACGGCATCGACCGCATCGCGCCGCTGCGCGAGTTCGTGAAAGCCATGACGCGGCTCGTGGACCGTACCGACGACGAGGCGGCGCTACTCGCCGGCGCGCGGCCGCTGCTCGCGGAATTGATCGCGGGCGACTCGTGGCTGCCCGATGAATGCGCGAAGCCCGACCCGCAGTTCTATCGCCAGTACCTGCTGCACTGCGACCCGCTGGAGCGCTTTTCGGTGGTGAGCTTCGTCTGGGGCCCGGGGCAGAAGACGCCCATCCACGACCATACGGTGTGGGGCCTCGTGGGCATGATGCGCGGAGCGGAGCGCTGCCGCCGGTACGAGCGCACGAAAGACGGCACGATCCGCGCCCTGGGCGAGGAGCAGGTGCTGGAGCCCGGCGGGATCGAGGCCGTGTCGCCGACCGTGGGCGATATCCACACGGTCGCCAACGCGCTGGGCGATGCGCCCTCGATCAGCATCCACGTGTATGGCGCCAACATCGGCGCCGTGCGCCGGCATGTGTTCGATGCCGCGACGGGGGCGGTCAAGGATTTTGTTTCCGGCTACTCGGCCGCGACGGTTCCCAACCTCTGGGACCGCTCCGCCAGCGCACGCGTCGGAATCCGGTGAGCGGGGGCGTGGCCACGGTCTGGCTGGACCGGCCGGAGAAGGGCAACGCCTTCTCGGCCGCAGCGGTCGAAGCGCTTTCCGCTTCCGTCGCGTCGGCAATTGCCGACCCCAGGGGGCATACGCTCGTGATCCGCGGTCATGGCAAGCACTTCTGTACCGGGTTCGATCTGTCGGACCTCGAGGCGGAGTCGGATGCCACGCTTCGCGCGCGCTTCATCGCCCTCGAGAAACTGCTGCAGAGGGTTTGGCATGCGCCCGTACGTACCGTCGCGGTGGCAACGGGGCGGGCGTGGGGTGCGGGCGCGGATCTCTTCGCCTCCTGCGACATCCGCGCGTGCTCGAACGACGCGACCTTCCGCTTTCCCGGCTCTGCATTCGGGATCGTGCTCGGCACGCGCCGGCTCGTGGAACTCATCGGCTGGGATCGCGCGCGGCCGCTCGTCTCGGAGAGCGTCACGCTCGATGCCGCCGGGGCGTTGGCCGCCACCCTCGCCACGGACCTCGTGGCCGGTGACATCGAGGCCTGGCTTGCGACGCGTTGCGCGGCGCCCGTCGCCGATCGCGCCACGCTCGCAGCGATCCGTTCGGCAACCCGGCCCGACCATCGCGGCGAGGACCTCGGCACGCTCACCGCTTCCGCCTCGGTGCCCGGCCTCGTCCAGCGCATCGACCACTACAGGAAGAGCCTGCGCGCCGACCGCGTGAAGTAGGTGCGCGATCAGGCGGGGCGCCGTGCGATGAGCGTGCGGAAGCGCTTCACCTTGTCCCCCGGCGCCGGAAACTCCTCGACGCTGTCGTGCAGGGTTTCCCAGCCGGCGAAAGGCGCCGCAAGCTCCTCCGGCTTAAAGAGGCAGTAGGCATCGGGATCGAACATCGCGAAGAAAGTGGTGCCCTCGACCAGCGCGTTCACGATCACCACGCCGCCGGGCGCCACGGCATCGCGCACGGCGGCCAGGCCCGCCCGCGCATCCGCGGGGGCGAAGAACATGAGGAGTCCGATGCAGTTGACCGCGTCGTAGGTTTCCTCCGGCCGCCAGCGCTGCAGGTCCACGGCGCGCACGGAGACATCGAGGCCGGAAGCGATCGCCCGCTGCGCGAGATCCTCGACCGCGTTCTCGCAGGCGTCGTAGGCCGTCACCCGCGCGCCGCGCGCGGCGGCGGCGAGAGAGAGGTTTCCCAGGCCGCAGCCGAGGTCCAGGACCCTGCCCGACAGGTACGGCAGCGCCCGCTCCTCGAAAGGATTGAGTTTGTAGTCGCGGGCGGCGATCTGGCGCTCGAATTGGGCGCCGAAGTACTCGACCGCGTGGGGATTTTCGTTGGCCATATCCACCCCGGATCCTACCGTAGAAAACCGGGCTACTGCATTGGCGCGCCCGATCGCCACCCGCCGCGGGCAACGAGCACCTTGGCGACGAATATCCTTCCTGCCGGATCTACACTCGCGCGGAGCGCAATCTCAGCGCGTTCATGATCACCGAGACCGAGCTCATGGCCATCGCGGCGCTGGCGATCATCGGGCTCAGCAGCAGGCCCAGCCACGGAAAGAGCACGCCGGCAGCCACCGGCACGCCGACGAAGTTGTAGGCGAAGGCGAAGAACAGGTTCTGACGGATGTTGCGCATCGTTCGTTCGCTGAGCACGCGTGCCTTGGCGATTCCGCGAAGGTCCCCCTTGACCAGGACGATCCGCGCGCTGCTCATGGCAATGTCGGTGCCGGTCCCCATGGCGATGCCCACATTCGCCTGAGCCAATGCAGGCGCATCGTTGATGCCGTCCCCGGCCATGGCGACGATTCGACCTTCCTTCTGCAGCGCTTGCACGTGCAGGTACTTGTCCTGAGGGAGTACCCCGGCCTTGACCTCGTCCAGGCCCAGCTTCTTCCCGACGGCGGCGGCGGTTACCGGGTTGTCGCCGGTGAGCATGACGATCCGGATGCCCGATGCACGCAGCAACTGGATGGCCTCCGGCGTGGTCGCCTTTACCGGGTCCGCCACGCCGAGGTAGCCTGCGAGCCGGCCGGCGTCGGCGACGTACATCACGGTTTGTCCCTGCGCCTGCAGGGCCGCGACATCCGCCCCTACCGAGGACACGTCGATGCCGGCGTCCTGGATCAGGAGGGCGTTGCCAAGCAAAGCTGCCCGGCCATCGATGGTGCCACGCACGCCCTTGCCGGTGACGGCGTCGAATTCGCGGACTTCCTGCAGCATCTGCTTGTCGGCCTGCGCCCGCGAGACGATGGCCTGGGCCAGCGGATGCTCGCTCGGCTTTTCGAGGCTCGCCGCGAGGGTCAGCACCTGCCCTTCGGTGAATCCCGCGAGAGCTTTCACGCCTTGCACCTGAGGCTTGCCTTCGGTGAGCGTTCCCGTCTTGTCGACCACAAGGGTATCGACCTTCTCCATGAGCTCCAGGGCCTCGGCGTCCTTGATCAGCACGCCTTCCCTCGCTCCGCGGCCCACGCCAACGATGATGGACACCGGCGTGGCGAGGCCCAGGGCACAGGGACAGGCGACGATGAGCACGGAGATCGCGACGACCAGGGCGTTCGCCAGCGCCGGGGGAGGGCCGACGAGCGCCCACACGGCAAACGCGACGGCGGCAACCAGCATCACCGCGAGCACGAACCAGCCGGCGACCTGGTCGGCGAGCTTCTGGATCGGGGCCCGGGTGCGGGCCGCTTCGCTGACCATCTGCACGATCCGCGCGAGCAGCGTTTCCGCGCCGACCTTATCGGCCCGCATCTGGAACGACCCGGTCTGGTTGAGCGTTCCACCCGTGACTTTCATGCCGGGCACCTTTTCCACCGGGATGGGTTCGCCGGTCAGCATGGACTCGTCCACGCTCGACTTGCCGTCGGTGACTTCGCCGTCGACCGGGATCTTCGCGCCGGGCTTCACTCGCAGGATGTCGCCCGCAACGACGCGCTCGAGCACGATTTCCTCGTCGGTCCCGTCCGCCTTCACCCGGAAGGCCTTGCTCGGGGCGAGGCCGAGCAGGTCCTCGATGGCGCCCGAGGTCTTGGCTCTCGCCCGCAGCTCGAGCACCTGGCCGAGCAGGACGAGCGTCACGATGACGGCGGCCGCCTCGAAATAGAGCGGCACGCCGTGCCCGGTGTGAAACGCCTGCGGCAGGCTTTCGGGAAAGAAGATGACGTACAGGCTGAAGAAGTAGGCGGCGCACACGCCCACGCTGATGAGGCTGAACATGTTGAACTGCCAGGTCCGGAACGAGCGCCAGCCGCGTTCGAGGAACGGCCATCCGGCCCACAGCACGACCGGGGTCGCAAGCAATGCCTGCAAGCACTGCGACCAGGTCACGGACTTGAGTTCGGGAAGCCCGGAACCCCGAGCCAACTGCTCCACCCACGCACCGGGGTCCAGGCCCGGCACCATCTCACCCATGGCCAACAGGAGCAGGGGTAATGCCATGGCCAGTGCCGCCCAGAACCGCCGTGTCATGGACACCAGCTCGGGATTGCCAGCATCGTTCGCGGCGGGCGCGACCGGCTCCAGTGCCATTCCGCAGATGGGGCAGCTGCCCGGGCCGACCTGGCGGATCTGCGGGTGCATGGGACAAGTGAAGATGACGCTCGCGGCGGCGGGCGCCTGCGCGACCTTGGGGGTGCCCGAATCGACCTTGGCGTACTTCGCCGGATCGAGGCGGAATGCCTCGGCGCACTTGCGGCTGCAAAAGCGATAGAGCCCGTCCCGGTAGGTTGCCGAGTCCGGCGCGTCAGGCCCCACGCGCATGCCGCAGACCGGGTCGATCCCGCTGCCGGCAATCGGCAACTCGCCGGTACCGGGCTTCGGCCGATCGTGGAGATGAAGGGAGGACATCGTGATCTTGTTCACGCGGAACTCCTCATGCGATGGTTTGACGCCGCCGTCGCGGTGGCGCGACACGGCAAGGATTCGCTGACGCTGGCCTACTTCTGGTTGCGGGAGAAAACCACGACGGCGGCGATGGCGACGACGATCGCCAGGATCCATCCCCCGAACATCCAGCCGGAACCCATGCCCGAAAACCAGCTACCCATATATTCGTTCATCATGTTCGTGCTCCCAAAATGGGTACGCTACGCGCCGCACGGGCCACGTGTCTGTACGCTGCCCCGCAAAGGCCCCGCTTGAACGGTTCGTCGCCGGATGATCAGTCTCGTCGCGATCATCGGCCGGGCGCGTCGAGAAGCCCGCGGCCCTTCACGAGCGCGTAGATCGCCGGAATCACGATGAGGGTGAGGATGGTCGAGGACACCATGCCCCCCACCATGGGCGCGGCGATCCGGCGCATGACCTCCGACCCGGTCCCCGTGCTCCACATGATCGGCAGCAGGCCCGCCATGATGGCGACCACGGTCATCATCTTGGGCCGCACGCGCTCGACGGCGCCCTCCATGACCGCCGCATAGAGGTCGGCCGCGCTGGCGTGGGTCCCACGCTCCTCGCGGATTCGCTTCCAGGAATGCTCGAGGTAGATGAGCATCACCACGCCGGTCTCCGCCGCCACCCCGGCGAGCGCGATGAAGCCGACGGCCACCGCCACGCTCACGTTGTAGCCCAGCGCCCACACCAGCCACACGCCACCCACCAGCGCGAAGGGCACGGAGAGCATCACGATCAGCGTCTCCGTCATGCGCCGGAAGTTGAGGTACAGCAAGACGACGATCGCGAGGAGGGTCAGCGGCACGACGATCTTCAATTTCTCCACCGCGCGCTCCATGTACTCGAACTGGCCGCTCCACGCGATGTAGTAGCCCGGCGCGAAATCGACCTTCGTCGCCACGGCCCTCTTCGCATCCGCCACGAAGCTGCCGATGTCGCGGCCCTGGATGTCGACGTAGATGTAGGCCGACAGGAGCGCGTTCTCCGTGCGGATGGCGGGGGCGCCCTTGGTCACCTTGAGCCTGGCCACCTGGCCCAGCGGAACCATGGCGGGCGCCTGGCCCATTTCCGGCATCGTCGGCACCAGCACCTGGTCGGCGATGGTCTGCGGATCCGAGCGCAGCCCCCGCGGATAGCGGACGATCACGCCGAAGCGTTCACGCCCTTCCACGGTCGTCGTGACCATCTCGCCGCCCAGCGCCGTCTGGATCACGTCCTGCAGGTCGCCGATCGCCAGGCCATAGCGGGCCAGCGCGGCGCGGTCGGGCTCGATGTCCAGGTAGTAGCCGCCCGTGATCCGCTCCGCATAGGCGCTGGTCGTTCCGGGCACGTCCTTGATAACGGTCTCGATGTCGCGCGCGACCCGCTCCATCTCGTCCAGGTCCTTGCCGAACACCTTGATGCCGATGGGCGTGCGGATGCCCGTGGAGAGCATGTCGATCCGCGCCTGGATGGGCATCGTCCAGGCGTTCGCCACCCCCGGGAACTGCATCGCCTTGTCCATCTCCGCGATGAGCTTGTCCACCGTCATTCCGGGCCGCCACTGCGCCTCGGGCTTCAGGTTCACGATGGTCTCGAACATCTCGAGCGGCGCCGGGTCGGTCGCGGTCTGCGCGCGCCCGGCCTTGCCCGCCACGCTCGCCACTTCCGGAAAGCTCTTGAGGATGCGGTCCTGGATCTGCAGCAGTTCCGCCGCCTTGGTCACCGACATGCCCGGCAGCGACGTGGGCATGTACAGGATCGTCCCTTCGTTGAGCCGCGGCATGAACTCCGTGCCGAGCCTGGATGCGGGGATGACCGTGACGCCGAGAATCACGACGGCGATCAGGAGCGTCGTCTTCTTCCAGCGCATGACCAGGGCGATGAGGGGTCGGTACATCGCGATGAGGAACCGGTTCAGCGGATTCTTCGACTCGGGGATGATCTTGCCCCGGATGAAGAGGCCCATCAGGACCGGCACCAGCGTCACGGACAGGATCGCCGCGCCGGCCATCGAGAACGTCTTGGTGTAGGCGAGCGGGGAAAAGAGCCGCCCTTCCTGGGCCTCGAGGGTGAACACGGGCAGGAACGACACCGTGATGATGAGGAGCGAGAAGAAAAGCGCGGGGCCCACCTCCCTGCACGCCTCGATCATCGCCTCGGCGCGCGATTCGCCGGGCTTCAGGCGTTCGAGGTGCTTGTGCGCGTTCTCGATCATCACGATGGCCGCATCCACCATCGCGCCGATGGCGATGGCGATTCCGCCCAGGCTCATGATGTTGGAGTTGATGCCGAGCGCGCGCATGCAAAGGAAAGCGATCAGCACGCCGATGGGCAGCATCACGATCGCCACCAGCGCGCTTCGCACGTGCAGCAGGAAGACGATGCAGACCGCTGCCACGATCACGCTCTCCTCGAAGAGGGTGGACTTCAGCGTCTCGATGGCGCGGTGGATGAGGTCGGACCGGTCGTAGACCGTCTCGACGGTCACGCCCTCGGGCAGGCCGCTCGCGATCTCCGCGATCTTGTCCTTCACGTTGCGGATGACGTCGAGCGCGTTCTGGCCGTAGCGGGCGACGACGATTCCGGAGACCATCTCCCCGTCGCCGTTGAGTTCCGCGATTCCACGGCGCTCGTCGGGGCCCATCTCCACGCGGGCGATGTCGCGGATCAGCACGGGCGTGCCCTTCTGCGCCTTCACGACCAGGCCCTCGATGTCCGCCTTGCCGCGCAGGTAGCCGCGGCCGCGCACCATGTACTCCGTCTCCGCCATCTCGATCACGCGCCCGCCCACGTCGCGGTTGGAGTCGCGGATGACCTGCGAGACCCTCATGAGCGGCACGCCATAGCTTCGCAGCTTCACGGGGTCCACGATCACCTGGTACTGCTGGACGAAGCCGCCGACGGAGGCCACTTCCGAGACGCCGGGCGCCTTCGTGATCTGGTAGCGCAGGAACCAGTCCTGGATGGTGCGAAGCTCCGCGAGCGTGCGGTTCTTCCCCTGCACCGCGTACTGGTAGACCCAGCCCACGCCCGTGGCATCGGGACCGAGCTGCGGCGTGACGCCCCGGGGCAGGCGCCCTGCGGCGAAGTTGAGGTACTCGAGCACGCGCGACCGGGCCCAGTAGATGTCGGTGCCGTCCTCGAAGATCACGTAGACGAAGGAGGCGCCGAAGAAGGAAAAGCCGCGGACCACCTTCGACTTCGGCACCGAAAGCATCGCCGTCGTGAGCGGGTAGGTGACCTGGTCCTCGACCACCTGGGGCGCCTGGCCGGGCATCTCGGTGTAGATGATCACCTGCACGTCGGACAGGTCCGGCAGCGCATCCAGCGGCGTCTTCACCACCGCGAAGATGCCGGCCAGCGTGACCGCGAAGCTCGCGAGCAGGACGAGGAACTTGTTCCTCGCCGACCATGCGATGAGGGCGTTCAGCATCTCAATGCCCCTTGCCCGCGCTGCCCGGCGTGCCTTGCGGACCGATCGCGGTGATCACCCATTCGCCGGGCTTCCTCTCCACGAAATCGAAGCCGATGGCCGCGCCGGGTTTCACGCCCGAGACGAGCGAGGAGTTGGCCAGCGCGAAATCCATGGTCATCCCGGGCCACTTGAGGCTCGCGACGGGCTGGTGCGTGATGGTCACGGTGCCGGCCTTCGCGTCGATCGCATCGAGCGTGCCGTCGGCATGGTGGCTCACGGAACCCTTCGCTTCGCCGCCGCCCTTGGGCGCGCCGCCAAGGCCGCTCAGCGCGGCACGCAGGTTGCTCTCGGCATCGATCAGGAAGTTCGCGGCCACCACCACGGCATCGCCTTCCTTCACGCCCGACTTCACTTCCACCCACTCGTCGCTGCGCGCGCCCAGCTCCACGTCATGTGGCTCGAACCGGCCTTCGCCCACCTGCACGATCACGACACGGCGCACGCCGGAATCGATCACCGCCGACACCGGGACCGCGATCACCTGGCCCGCGCCGTGCGAGGCAAGCTCGACCTGCGCATACATGCCGGGCTTGAGGAGCCCGCCGGGATTGGCAAGCTCGAGGCGCACGGGAACGGTGCGCGTCTCCATCTTCAGCGTGGGGTAGACATAGGTGACCACGCCCTCGAAACGCTTGTCCGGATAGGCGTTGATGCGCACCTGCGCCTTTCGCCCGTTGGCGATCAGGCCGATGTCCTGCTCGTTCACGTCGGCGAGCACCCAGACGCGCGACAGGTCCGCCACCTGGTAGAGCATCTCGCCGGGCATGAAGCGCATTCCCGAGACCGCCTTCTTCTCCATCACGATGCCCGTCGCCGGGGAGCGGAAGGTGATGCTGCGACTGGCTTCGCCCGTCTTCTCGAGAGCGGCGATCTGCTCGTCGGAGACATCCCAGTTGCGAAGGCGCGTGAGGCTCGATTCGGCCAGTTGCGCCATGCCCGAGCGGCTCTCCGCGTTCGCGTCCTTCAGGGCCTTCACGCCGCGGGAGGCGATCGCGTACTCGCGCTGCGCGGAGACGAGCTCGGGGCTGTATGCCTCGAAGAGCGGCTGCCCCTTGGTGACCGGCTGCCCGGTGATGTTCACGTGCAGGCGCTCGACGTATCCCTCGAACTTGGGCGCGATCGTGGCCAGGAGCCGCTCGTCGACCTCCACCCGGCCCGAGGCGCGCACGATCCGCTCGATCGCGCGGCGTTCCGCGACCTGCGTTCGCACACCCAGCTTCTGCAGGCGATCGATCGGGATCCTGAGCTCGTTCCCGGACGGGGCGGGTTCTTCCCCTTCATAGACGGGGATGTATTCCATGCCCATCTGGTCCTTCTTGGGCACGGGCGAGGTGTCGGGCAGGCCCATGGGGTTGCGGTAGTAGAGAAGCTTCCTCTCCTGCTTCGCCGCGGGTGCCGATGCAGGCGCGCCAGCGCTGGCCATTGCCTGCGCGGGACTCGTCGCCTGGCGCGTTCCGAGGACGTATCCGCCCGCCGCGGCCGCCAACACCACGACACCCACGACGATTGCGATTCCGGTCTTCATAGTTCCTCTCCCACGATGCGTTCGATGTCGGCCAGGCGCATCTGCGCCTCCGCCTGGGCCTTGAGCCGCTCCTGCTTCGCGCGCCGGATCTGGCGCTGCGCGTCCAGCAGCGTGGCGAAGTCGACCTTGCCGTTCTCGTAGCCGGCGAGCGCGGACTCGTAGGTGAGCTGCGCCTGCGGCAGCAGGCTGCCGGCGGCCAGCGCCTCGGTGCGGACCGCGGCATCGAGGGCGACGAGGGTTTCGCCCAGTTCACCGAGAGACGAAACGGTCGCGGCGTCGAGGCGCGACCGGGCGGCCTCGAGCATCGCGCGCGCCTCGCGCTCCTGGGCGCGCCGGCTGTCCTGCTGCAGGGGAATGTTCAGCTCGAGCATCAGCCCCCATTCCGCGATGCGGCTCCCCATCTGCGTGGGCGACACGCCGATGCTCAGGTCGGGATAGCGGTTCAGGTCGGCGAACTCGATCGCCTTTCCGGCGGAGCGAACGCGCGCCTCTTCGGCCGCGAGGACCGGGTTGCGGGCCCGATAGCGCTCCTCGAGATCCGCGGGCCGCAGTCGCGCCGGCGGCGGGATGGGGCGGATGCGCTCGGGTTGCGCGAGCGGGGACGCCGCGGGGCGCGCGACCAGCGAGTTGAGGCGCGCGGCTGCGCGGCGCTTCTCCGAGTCGATCACCACGAGGTCCGTGCGCATCGTCGTCTGCTCGACCTGCGCGCGGATCGCATCCTGCTGCGCGGCGAGACCCCCCGAGTAACGCGCCTGGGCGATGCTTTCCAGCCGCGCCATGAGATCCAGCAGCTCGCGAACAAGCTTTTCGTTCTCGGAGGCGTAGTAGTACTGCGCGTAGGCCACCTTCACCCGCGTGGCGAGTTCCAGCCATGTTCCGTCGGCCTTGCTCGCGGCTGCCTCGGCGTCGGCCACGGCGCCCTCGCGCTTCGCGTCGCGCTTGCCGAACCAGGGCAAGGGCTGCGAAAGCGTGTACTTGGTGCTGCCGATCCGCGACGGCACGATGCTCGGATTCGCGTCCGTGCCCGCGTTCGTGATGTCCATGAGTTCCACCTTGAACATCGGGTCGGGCAGCGCGCCTGCAGACTCGGGGCGCTCGCGGGCGGCGGCGGCTTCGTGGCGCATGGCGGCCAGCTCCGGGTTGCGATCGCGAGCCAGCTCGAGAAAGCTCTCGACGCTGCGGCCCGGCAAGGCGGATTGGGCCAGGCCCGGCGCGAGAGCCAGGGTCGCGAGGATCGCGGCGGCCACCCGGTGCAGGGGTGGGGCGGTCTTGCGTGTCCGTTGCGGGCGGACGAAGGATGGAATCGACATGTGACCTCCGGAAGCGATGAAAGCCGGCCGCGAACGCCGCGGACCGGAAACATCACCGGGAGGTCAGATGCGCAGGACGCCGAAGAGGATGGCGGGTGGGGGGGGTGCCGCGGCGAGCGCGAAGCGCCAGTCCGGGCGCGCATCGGCCGAGGCGGCCGCTGCGGGAGTCTCGACGCGAAGAACCGGGCCGTCGGTATCCACCGCGGCGGCGGGCTGCGCGTTGTCGAAGGAGGCGCTTCCGTACTGGCAGTGGCCGGCGCAGACGCCATCGCCTGCCGGTGTCTCGTCCTTCTGCATGGACCCGGCGCACCCTTCATGGTGAGCCATCACTTCGGCCTTGGCCGGCGATTCATGCAGCGTGCACACGTGCGCCGACACCGCCAACTGCGCGAACAGCAGCGCGAACGCGGCAAAGAAAGCGGCAATGGTGCGACGGCGGCGAGTCATGGTGGGCAAGTATGACCTGTAACGGATGCGGGGGCATTTGATCCTGCGCAACCGCCCCTGCAAGTCCCAAAAAAGGGGACAGACCCCTTTTTCTAATTCGCGGCGAGCCAGTCGAGGGCAAGGGCGGAGAGGGTCTTTACGCCGAGCTTGAGGCAGGCCTCGTCCACGTAGAAGCGCGGGCTGTGGTTGGGCGCGGCGGTGAGCGAGTCCTTGTCCGGCGGCGTGCAGCCCATGAAGTAGAAGAAGCCCGGCACGGCCTGCTGGTAATAGGAGAAATCCTCGGCCCCGCACACCTTGTCCACGACCTGCACGTTGCCTTCGCCCGCGATGCGCGACAGGGTCGGGAGCGACCACTGCGTGAGGCCGGGGTGGTTCACCGTGACGGGATAGCCCCGGTGGATATGTACGTGCGCCTTCGCCCCGCCGGCCGCTGAGATCATCTCGGTGATGCGCGTGACGTGCGCGTGGATCTCGTCGCGCTGATCCTCGTCGAAGGTGCGGATGGTGCCCTCGAGCTTCACCTCGTCGGGAATGATGTTGTTGCGCACGCCGCCCTGGAACACGCCCACGGTGACCACCGACGGCTCCTTGGCGATGTTGAGGCTGCGCGAGACGATCGTCTGCAGGCCCATCACGACCTGCGATCCGACGACGATGGGATCCACGCCGCGCCACGGCATCGCGCCGTGGGTCTGCACGCCGCGGATGAACACGCGGAACTGGTCCGCCGAGGCCATGAGCGGCCCCGAGCGGTAGCCGATGCGGCCCGTGGGATGGATCGAGGTGACGTGCAGGCCGAAGATCGCCTCCACCTTCGGATCGGCGAGGCAGCCCTCCTCGACCATCAGCTTGGCGCCCCCTTCCTCCCCGATGGGCGGCATTTCCTCCGCCGGCTGGAACACGAAGACGACGGTGCCGGGTATCTCCGCGCGCATTCCGGCGAGCACCTCGGCCACGCCCATGAGGATAGAGGTGTGCGCATCGTGCCCGCAGGCGTGCATCACGCCGCACTGCTGGCCGTTCCACTCGGCCATGACCTTGCTCGCGAAGGGGACATCCACCTCCTCCTTCACGGGAAGCGCATCCATGTCCGCGCGCAGCGCCACAACCGGGCCGGGCTTGCCGCCCTTGAGCACCCCCACCACGCCGGTCACGGCAACCTTCTCGCGCACTTCGTCCAGGCCCAGGGCGCGCAGGTGCTTCGCCACGATGGCGGCCGTGCGCACCTCGCGGTTGCCCAGTTCCGGATGCTCGTGGAAGTCGCGGCGCCAGGAGACGACTTTCGCCTCCACGCGCTCGGCAGCGGCGGCGATGGCGGAATCGAGGCGGAACGGGGTGTCGGGAGCGTTCATGGCGGTGGCGAGTGGATCGAAAACGGGGATGTCATTGTAGCCCGGCCCGCGCGCAGCGCCGTCTATAATGGCCCGTCGCTCCTTTGCCACGCCCATCGACCATGGAACATCTCGAGCCCAAGGAAGCCCACGCCTACCTCCAGGACCACCCGGACGCGGTCTTCATCGACGTGCGCAGCGAGATGGAGTTCATGTTCGTGGGCCATCCCGTGGGCGCGATGATGGTGCCCTGGTACGACGGCGCCGAGTGGGACCTGAACCCGCATTTCGTGGGGCAGGTGAAGAAGCTCGCGGGCGCCAACTTCCGCAACCGGCCGATCCTCCTCATCTGCCGCAGCGGCAACCGCACGGTCGAGGCGGGAAACGTGCTCGAGGCCGCCGGGTTCCAGCACGTGGTCAACGTGCTGCACGGCTTCGAGGGTGACCTCGACGAGAGCCACCACCGCAACTCGAAGAATGGCTGGCGGGTCGCGGGGCTGCCTTGGCAGCAGTACTGAAGCTCGCGCCGCAAGTTTCCGGACGGTGAGCCCAGGCCGCGGGTATCCGCCCGCTTCCCTCGCCTGGCTGGTCTGGGGACTGGGCGCCGCCCTCTACCTCATCGCGTTCTACCAGCGCGTTGCGCCCGCGGTGCTCGTGCAGGAGCTCACGCGCGAGTTCGCGCTCACGGGGGCGGGGCTCGGCAACCTCTCCGCGTTCTACTTCTACAGCTACGTCGCCATGCAGATTCCGACCGGGCTCATCGCGGACCGCTGGGGACCGAGGAAGCTGCTCACGGCCGGCGCGGCGCTCACGGCCGTGGGCACGCTCGTCTTCGCCCTCGCGCCCACGGCCTACGTCGCCAATGCCGGGCGCCTCGCGATCGGTGCGGCCGCCGGCGTGGCGTTCGTCGCGATGCTCAAGCTCGCGAACCACTGGATGCCGTCGCGCCAGTTCGCGCTGGCGAGCGGAATGGCGCTCTTCGTGGGCGTGATGGGCGCAACCCTGGCAGGCGCCCCGCTACGCCTCGTCGTGGACATCATGGGCTGGCGAGCCGTGATGGTCGCGAGCGCCGCGGTGACGGCGTGCGTGGCGGTGGCCATCTGGCTCGTCACACGCGACGATCCTTCGGAGCGCGGCTTCGACTCGTATTTTCCGCATGCCTCGGGCGGAGCGAAGGACGGCTCGGTCTGGGCGGACCTGCGCGCCGTATTCGGCTACCGCAACACCGCGCTGATCTTCTTCATACCCGGCGCGTTCTCGGGCATCGTGCTCATGTTCGCGGGGCTGTGGGGCGTGCCCTTCCTCACCACCCATTACGGATACACAACGGCCGAGGCGGCGCTGCTCGCCTCGCTCACCCTCGTCGCGTGGAGCGTGGGCAGCATCGCCTACGGGCCGATCTCGGAGCGCCTGGGCGGACGCAAGCTGCCCTTTATCGCGGGGTTGCTCGGCACGATGGTGCTCTGGGCGGTGATCGTCTGGGTGCCGGGCTGGAGCCGCACGATGCTCGCCGTGCTGCTGGCCTTGCTCGGCCTCGTCGGCGGCGCCTTCATCCTCACGTTCCCGTTCGCCAAGGAAAGCGTTCCCGCGCGGCTCGCGGGAACGGTATCGGGAATCGTGAACATGGGCGTGATGATCGGCGGGCTGATCATGCAGCCGCTGGTCGGCTGGGTGCTCGACCGCCACTGGACGGGCGCGCTCACGCCCGGCGGCGCGCGGCTCTACGACCTCGCGGCCTACCGCAGCGCCTTCTCGATGCTCTTCGCGTGGGGCGCGCTCGCGCTGGTTCTCCTCGTGTTCACGCGCGAGACCCGCTGCCAACAAACTGCGTAGGCGCGAAGCACCCGGGCTCTCAGGGGATCTCGCGGTCCGGATCGGATGCTGCCTGGCCGGCACCGCCCAGATCGAAGCCGCCGGGAAGCGCGCCGGGATAGAGCCTCTCGAGGATCCCGGCCGCCGCGTCCGACAGGAGCGAGCGCAGATCGGTCCGCACCTGGGCCTCGTCCGGCGAGGTGCGGGCGTTCTCCCAAAGCGCTTCGAACGCAGGACGGTGCGCGTCGAACGCGCGCGCCACCTCGTCCTTCCAGAAGGCAGGCGCTTCTGCCTGGGCATAGGCGCCCCGCCCGCGCCCGAAATGCGCGACCGCCAGGTAGCGCAGCAAGGCCGAACGCACGAGGCCGTTCAGGAACTCCGGGCTCCATGCAACCGACGTGCCCTCGATGCCCCGCACGAGATTGTGGCCCCTCGCGATGCCCGCGCCGCCCACGGCACCGGCGATCGCCCCGGCCACGATCCCGGCGCCGAGCGTGAGTCCGCCCGCGGCAAGATCGGCGACGAGCCCGGTGAGCGCGCCGGAAACGATGCCGCCGATAGCGGCCGCCTTGCCCTCGCTGGCCGGCGCCGTGACGGCGTAGTTTTCGCGAATCCGCTCGAGCACCGTCGATGCCGCTTCTCCGTGCAGTCCGTGCAATTCGATCAACCGTGTCGTGGCGGCGCGGATGTTTTCGTCAGCCCGCTCGGCCAGTGCGGCCATGGCCTGCTCGCGCTCGCCCTCGGCCACGTCGCGGCCGAATCCCAGCGCCCTCAGCACTCGCCCGGCGCGATCGGCGTGCGTCGCGGGACCCGCCGCCTCGCGATCGAAGAGCGCCGCCACGAGTTGCCCGGCGAGCACGTCCATCGACTGCCCGAACCGCTGCGCACCCCGCGCCTGCCACGCAGCGAGCAACCTGCCGAATGCCGCCTCCTTGTGGGGTGGAAGCAGCGGCGCGACACGGCGCAGCAGCGTGGCCTCCTGCACCCAGCAGCGGGCGAACGCGTCGAGGGTCAGCACATCGCGCACCACGGCGAACGGGGCAACGCTCGTGCGCCAGCGGTCCTCATCCGCCTTTTCCTCGCCGGCGGCGCGCGGCGGCCCCACCTGGTTCAGGAGCAGCATCACCGGCTTGCCGATCCACGTGAGGATCTGCATCTCGGGCGCGAAGTACCCGGCATCGCGCGGGTCCTCCGCTGCGTTGACGACGTAGAGCACCACGTCCGCGCAATCGCGCGCCACGCGAACCGCCTGCTGGCTGCACCAGAGCGGCCGGTTGCGGTAGCGATCCCACACCTCGCGCATCATCCAGCCGATCGGGTTGTCCGCCGCCCGCAGGCGCGCCGCGAGACGAACCGAATCCCCGAAGCCCGGCGTGTCCCACAGGCGCAGCACGTCGCCCTGCGGGGTCTCGAGCAGGACGTGTGCCTCGGCCACATCGGTGACATGCGGCGCGTCGCGCACCTCGCCCACGTCCCGGCCCAGGAGCGTGCGCGCGAGGGTGGTCTTTCCCGCGTTGGTGTGCGAGACGAGGCTCAGCTCGACGGTGGAGGCAAGCGTCGTCATGGCATCACGCGGACGATGCCGCCCCGGAGCGCAGGGAATCGAGATCGCGTTCCGCTGCCGCGAGATCGGGCGTCTCCAGGTCGACGAAGACGGCGCGCAACCCGCGCGTGGCCGCGAGCCCCGACCACGCCTGCCGCCGCTCTTCGAGCCGTGCCTTCGCCTCCTCGAGCTCGCCCAGCCGGCGGCGATAGGACGACTCGTCCACGATCATGGCCAGGGCGCCCTTCGTTCGCGCCTGCAGCGCCTCGAGGAAGACGCCGTGATTTTCCGTCTCCGGCGTGGCCGCCAGGTTGAAGAGCGCGATCACGAGATCCGGGGCCGGCGATTCGCCTTCCCCAGACGGCCAGGGCCCATCCTCCTCGCCGAACGCGATGGGCCGCACGGAATGTACCCGCGCGTCGTCGCCGTAAAGATGCGCCGCGAGGCACTGCAGGCCATCGGCGGCGGACTGGGCGGGCGTGTACCCGTAGGCCACGACGCGAATCCGCGCCGGCGACTCGCGCCAGCCCGCCAGCACGCGGCGGAAGTAGGGCTCGTCGAGGCTGACCGGAAAGCGCATCGAGAGCGAGCGCTCGCGCCACCATGCAGCGGCGGCCAGGAGGAGCCGCGGGGCGACAACGACCAGCGCGACGGTGACGGTGTAGAGAACGATCCATCGCCCGGCGTTCTCGCCGGCACCCACCCCGTCCCAGCGTAGCGCGGCGAGCTGCTCCACGTCCGGCAGCGGCAGGCCGACGAGCCACGCCGCGGGCCCGAGGAAGACCGCAAGGATCGCGTGCACCGCGTTCGCGTCGAGGAAGGTACTTTCCCAGCCGGCACGGTATTCGAACGCCAGGCCGCGCACATACAGCCCGGCGATCGCGCCGAGCGCGAGTAGGGCGGCGCAAAGATGCAGGACGCGCCCCGCGCGCGCCGAGACGAGGGGAGCGGCGCGTTGAACCCAATCGAGGGCGAATGCGGCGAGCGTGCCGCCGAGCGGACCCGGGACGCGGGCGGCGAGCGTCGTTCGCACCCCGGCCACGAGCTGGCGCAATCCCCCGGGGCTTGCGCCGGCACGGTGCGTTTCGCCCATCGCCCACCGGGCGAGTAGCCCGGCATAGACCGCCAGGTTCCAGGCGACGAGGCCGAGCAGCGGGAACGCGAGGATGTTCACGTGCCGCCTGTCGATGACATGTTCCATGGCAATCCCGAGGACGAGGGCCGCGAGCGGCAGCGCCACGCCGATCCACGGCCGCCAGCGCAGCGCAACGACGGCCCGGTGCGCGCGCGGCGAGCGCTCGGCGAGCCGGGCGGCGAGGAGCTCCGCGCGCTTGGCGAGGAACGCCTCCGCCGTGGGCCGCTCGCCCCGATCCGCCGCCTGCCAGCGCACGAGTTCGGCGGCGGCTCGCGCCGCATAGCCGCGATCCTCGGACGAGAGCGCCTGGCCCGCCGTGTCCGCGGCCTCGACGGCGCGGACGAACAGCACCTCCCGCGCGGCGGCTTCGTTCACGGCGGCTCCCGGGAGATGTCCGGCATCGTCATGCCACGATTATGTCCGACGCTCGCCGGGCGCGTTCAGGGCCGCTGTCGGCGCATGCCCGCGTAATACGCGCGCCAGCAGGCGAAGCCCGCCAGCATCATCACCGCCATCGCGACTGCCATCCAACGCGTGTCGTGGAAGACGGCCGGCGCGATGATCCCCGCCGTGATCGTGTTGATCATTCCCGAGACGAAGCCCTGCAATGAGACCGCCATGCCGCGCCGCGTGGGGAAGAGATCGAGCGTGGTGAGGGTGATCGTCGGCATCGCCATTGCCGAGCCGATCGCGTAGAAGAAGATCGGCATCACCGCCCACGGGATCGACGGTGCGAAGGCGAACGAATAGGCGACGTTCGCGGCCGCCGAGACCCCCATGAAGGTGTAGGCGCGGCGCAGCACCTGCGCGCGCGAAAGCTTGCCGGCGGCGCGCCCGGAGAGCTGCGAGCCCACCACGATGCCGGCAATCGACGGGATGAACAGCCACGCGTACTCGGTGGGCGCGAGGCCCAGGTGCGTCGAGAGGAACATCGGCGCCGAAAGGATGTAGAGAAAGAACGCGTTGAAGTTGAAGCCCATCGCGAGCGAAAGCAGCAGGAACGGCCGGCTTGCCCCGACTTCGCGGTAACCGTGCAACAACGCCCTCGGATGGAAGGAATGGCGGTACTCCTCGGCAAGCGTCTCCCGGAGAAACCGGGCAGCAACGAATGCCAGAATCGCGCCCACGGCGGCCAGGAACCAGAAGATCGACTGCCAGCCGAAGGCCGAAAACAGCAGGCCCCCGATGATGGGCGCGACCACGGGCGCGAGGCTGAAGAACACCGTCACCATCGACATGAGGCGCTGCGCGTCCTCGTCCTGGTAGACATCGCGAATCATGGCGCGGCCCACGACGATGCCTGCGCCCGTCGAGATGCCCTGCAGCATCCGCCAGCCGATGAGCGCTTGCACGCTGGTGGAGAGCGCGGCGCCGACGGAAGCGATCGTGAAGGCCGCGAGCCCGATCACGATCACCGGCTTGCGCCCGAAGCTGTCGGAGAGCGCGCCGTGGAAGAGGAACATGAAACCGAAGGCGAGCAGGTACGCCGAGAGCGTCTGCTGCATCTCGATCGGCGTCGCGGAGAGCGCCTTCTGCATGCCGCCGAACGCGGGCAGGTAGGTGTCCACGGCGAAGGGGCCGAGGGTGGCGAGCGCGCCCAGCATCGCCGCAAAGGCGATACGGAAGGATCGCGAATGGCGATCGGGATGACTCATCGCGACCACTCCGGAAGGGCGCAGCGGGCACTGCGGCGCGCAAGAACGGGCTCGAAGTCCGACGCGGCCTGTTTCATCATTTCCGAATCCTCCGCGTGGCAGGCGAGGCACGCGCCGACGGTGAGGATGCGCTTCTGTTCCTCGATGGAGAATGGTCGCGCCCCTTCGCGGGTCGAAACCATGCCGGTTCGCGCCTGCAGGAAGCCTGTCCACGCATCCTCGGGCAACCCGTCGTGCGCGGACGGCTTCTGCGCCGGCACGAACTGCCAGCGCCCGGTGTTGCCGGTTACCACGTACCGCAACGCGCCCTTTCCGAATCCCAGCGCCACGGAGTCGCTGTGGCACGACTTGCAGGACCGCACCTCGCGCCGGATGGTGTGCGCGAAGAGCTTCGCGTACAGGCGCCGGAAGAGGACATCGGGAGGCTTTCCGGCCTCCCGGTTGCGATCGAAGGTCATGATCATGCCCGGCACGAAGGTGTCGATCGCGCCTCGCGCGCGACCCTCGGCCAGCACGCCCAGCGTGGGCAGCGTCGCCTCGAAGGGTCCCGAAGTCTCGTTCCAGGTTCCCTTGACCCACTTCTGCGCAGCGTGATCGAAGCCTTCGTCTTTCGGGTCGAACGTCGTGTGGCACGAGGTGCAGCGCGGTGCCCAGGCCGCGTGGCAGCTCGCGCACGAGAGCCGCTCATGGCCCTTGTTCTCGGTGCAGGCGGCAAGCGGCGGCTTCAACTCGAGCGGCTGGCCGGTACGCTTGCGCAGCAGGCGCGCGCCCCCGCTTTCGTTCACGGCCAGGTTCACGATCGGGTCGCCGTCGCGCGTCGTGCCCATGCGGCTGCCTGGCGACAGCGTCCATTTCCTCAGCGCCATCAGCTTTCGCGATTCCGGGTCCATCGACTCCGCAGCCACCGACGCGTGCTTGCGGGCATGGCAGTCCTCGCAGCCGACGCGCAACTGCTGGCTCTTCCTCGCGACCACTGCGCCTGCCCCCATCACCTCGTTGGCCGTGTGGCAGTCGATGCACTCCATTCCGCGTTCGTGATGGATGTCCGGGACGATCTTCTCGACGAAGCGCCCGTCGGCGAGCTTGCGAAATAATGGGGACAGACCCCTGGGGTCTGTCCCCTTTATTCCTGTTGGCGCCTTGCCGTCCGGCGTGTGCCTCTCGTGCCAGCCCTCGTAACCCAGCGCGATGCGGCCGGAGCGGCTGTGGCAGCCGAAGCAGTGGTCGTTTCGCGGATTGAGCGTGAGGCCCGGGTGCGATGAGGGTGCCGCCACGCGCGACTGGCTCGGGATCTTCGCGTAGCCGGCAAGCGCTTTCGCAGCCTCGGCGCCGTATTCGAGGTGGCACGCGATGCAGCCGCCCCCCTGTGATTCCTCAGTAACCGGGCCCCAGTCCGTCTTCGCCTGGCCGAGGTGGCAGCCGACGCAAAGTTCGCGCAGGTGGCTGTCGGCAACGCCGTGCCCGAGGTTCTTCGCGTCCGGCAAGGGGGCGCCTTCCCGGGCGGACTCGCCAAGAACCGCGCGGTTGACCGCGATCACGCCGGACATCGTGGCCATGATCGAGCGCTCCACGCGCGGAACGATGGCTTCATGGCATCCGGCCTGCCCGCAGGTTCGCGCCGCATCGGCGAGGTTGCCGGGCACCAGCACCATCCCGGCGTGCGCGATCGCCTTGTCGAGCGTTCGCTTGTCGCCCGCATGGCACGACGCGCAGCCGATGGTCGCTGGTGCGTGCGGGCCTTCGAGGCCGGTCACGTTGCCATGGCAGATGATGCAGCCTTCGCCGAACCCGGGCGCAACGCCGATTCGCCCGGCATCGCCGCGCATCAGCAGGATCGTGCCTGCGACCATGCCCACGAGGGCGGCAATCAACAGGGAAGTCTTCAGGCGCACGGCTGCTAGTTTAGCGGGTCGGCCCCGTCGGGACCTGCCGCAGGCGGTACTGCAGCGCCTCGGCGACGTGGGCGGCCTCGAGGCGAGGTTCGGCAGCGAGGTCGGCAATCGTCCTCGACACCTTGAGCACGCGATGGAACGCGCGCGCCGAGAGGGATAGCCGCGACGCCGCGTCGCGAAGCAGTTTCCGCGCAGCCGGCTCCGGAACGCAGTGCCTCTCGATCTCGCCGCCGGACAGGAGCGCATTCGGCTTGCCCTGGCGATCGAGCTGCGCGGCCCGGGCTGCCCCCACCCGCGCGTACACAGGCGCCGACGATTCGCCGCACGGGGCATCCGCAAGTTCCCGCTCGCGAAGCGCCGGTACCTCGACGTGCAGGTCGATGCGGTCGAGGAGCGGCCCGGAGATCCGTGCGCGATAGCGCGCAATCCGGTCCGGCGTGCACGCGCATTGACCCGAGAAGTGGCCGAGATAGCCGCAGGGACAGGGAGGCGTTGCCTTTTTGCCATTTCTGCGAGTTTCGCTCAAGTGCCTGATACAAAAGGACTTCAACCCTGAGCCTCAGACACTCGGTCAGCACCTGCGGAAGCGACGCCAAGAACTCGGGCTCACCCAAGCGGAGGTTGCCTCCAAGCTCGGCGTGAGCCCGTTTACGGTCTTGAACCTCGAAAATGACCGCAGGAAACCAACCATCGCCGTCGTGGCCGCCCTTGTTCACTGGCTTGGATACGACCCGCTACCCGCCCCAACGACCCTCCGAGAGCGCATGCACGCCGCAAGGAGGGAGAACGGCTGGACCGTCCGCGAGGCTGCTATTCGGCTGGGCGTTGATCCCGCTACATGGGGCAGCTGGGAGCGGAGCAGCCGCGTTCCCTGGAAGAACTACGAGGATCGCCTCAAGGCCTTCCTCTCTGTGTACCAATCGTGAAGCCGGTTCGCAATCCAGTCTTCACGGCGGGCGGGCCGAGCGAGAACGCCTTCATCGAGAGCTTCAACGAGAAACTCCGCGACGAGTGCCTGAACGACCACTACTTTACGAATCTTGAGCACGCCCGGGCGGTGATCAGCGCCTGGCGCCGGGACTACAACGAGAACAGGCCCCACAGTTGAGCCTGTCAGGAATTTTGTGTGTGAGGCATGACATGGCGATCCAAAGGAGCCGTTATGCCGAGAAGGAAGAAGGAGTTGCCGGCGACGCCGGCTGTTGCGGTCAGCCCCGAGCTGCTTGACCAGCTGGTGACCGGGCCGATGAACCCGCAGGAGTTCGAGTCGCTGTTCCGGGGCCTGAAGAAGGCGATCGTCGAGCGGGCCTTGGGCGCGGAGCTGACCCATCACCTGGGCTACTCGAAGGGCGAGACGCCGCCCGCGGAGCAGGCCAACCATCGCAACGGGACCACGCTCAAGACGGTGCTCACCGACGAGGGGCCGCTGGACCTGGCCATTCCGCGCGACCGCGACGGGTCGTTCGAGCCGCAGCTCATCGCCAAGGGCGAGCGGCGCTTCACGGGCTTCGACGACAAGATCATCGCGATGTACGCGCGCGGCATGACGGTGCGCGAGATCCAGGGCTACCTGAAGGAGATGTACGCGGTGGAGGTCTCGCCGGACTTCATCAGCCAGGTGACCGAGGCGGTGATGGCCGAGGTCCTCGAGTGGCAGAGCCGGCCGCTGGAGCGGCTCTATCCGGTGGTGTTCTTCGATGCGCTGCGGGTCAAGATTCGCGACGAGGGAGTGGTTCGCAACAAGGCGATCTACCTGGCGCTCGGGGTGCTGCCCGACGGCACGCGCGACGTGCTGGGGCTGTGGATCGAGCAAACGGAGGGGGCGAAGTTCTGGATGAAGGTCGTGAACGACCTCAAGGGCCGCGGCGTCGAGGACATCCTGATCGCCGTGGTCGACGGCCTGAAGGGCTTCCCGGAGGCCATCGGCGCGGTCTTCCCGGCGACCACGATCCAGACCTGCATCGTGCACTTGATCCGCAACTCGCTCGACTACGCGAGCTGGAAGGACCGCAAGGCCGTCGCCGCGGCGCTGAAGACGGTCTACCAGGCTCCGAGCGAGGCGGCGGCGCGGGCGGCCCTGGACGAATTCGCCTCGGGTCCCTGGGGCGGGAAATACCCGCCCATCGCCGCGCTCTGGCGCCGGGCCTGGGAGCAGGTGATTCCGTTTTTCGCCTTCCCGCCCGAGGTTCGCCGCGTGATCTACACGACCAACGCGATCGAGAGCCTGCACATGCGGCTTCGCAAGATCATCAAGACGCGCGGACATTTCCCCTCGGACGAGGCAGCGTTGAAGCTCCTGTGGCTGGCGCTCAGGAACATCACCGCCGACTGGGGGCGTGCGGCCAAGGAATGGAAAGCGGCGATGAATCAATTCGCCATCCTGTACGCTGAGCGCTTCACAGCCCGGGCGGCGTGAAATGAGCAACGGTCGTCGCACGGCCATTCGCCAACGCGCGGCGACTGCAATCGCCTCACACACAGAAATTCGGACACGTCCCCACAGTTCGCTGGGGCGCATACCACCCGCTGAGTTCGCCGCGCTGCATCGGCTCAAAGAGCGCGAACGCCACGGGATCCTATAACCTTGCAACTTGGGCTTTACGAACTGCCGGCAGGTATCACCAAAAGGGGGCAGGTCACCGTACGAGCGCCCCCGTTTTGGGTCTGCCAATGTGGGGATTTGCACTCCCCCACGGCAGTCCAGTGCGCTCGCACCCAGATTCCTCGCGCGCTCGGACAACGTAGCCGGCCCGCATGCTGCGAAGCCTCAGAGCCATCGCGGCCGACCTTCTGCAGTCAGTAGGGCTGACGTTGGATAGCCTTCTGATACGTCTTCCCAGCAATTGTCAGGGAGAGCGATGCTTGATCCGGATCGGTATCGGAAAAGGTAAGTACGGCCGATCCTATGGGAGAAATGATGACACTGTGGGGGTCGAACGCGTCGAGCTGGGGTCCTCGCGTCTGATATATGGCACCATCAAATTCGGTGGTCGATTTCCAATTCCCCCCAGGCAGGACATACCAAGTGGCCGTGCCATTGTCGGCGTAGATGTTGAACACGCCGAAGATCATGCCGGACCCGTGCTGCACGATGCTGGCTCCCCATCCGGATTCTGATGGGTTCCACCACATGTCCGTGTGGTCCCAGAGTGGGCCGCATGGACCCACGCAACCCGCGGTTGCCTGAGTGGGTCTCGGTGATACGGTGAACTGAGTGCTGCCTAGGACGGTTTGCCCAAGCTGAACCTCGACCTGATAAGTGCCAGCCGGCAAGGGACCGACCGGCCAATTCAAAGGACGGTCATTCGGCGGCAGTGGGGCAAGATCAATTTCTCCGAGCGCGACCGAAATCTTGTTGGAAACCATGGAAACATTGGTTCCAGCGGCGTCATATCGCTTAGGAATCGAACTCGCTGGAAGTTGGATTCGAATCGTGTCAAGTGTGGTTGGCATCTGAGGTGATATGGACACCTGGCCAAAACAAGGCGCAGACGACACCAAGAACGCCAGAGCAACCAACGATTGCTTGATTGTCATAATACCTCCACGTCAATAGTCAACTGATAGCTTGCCAATCGACTGTAACAGGATCAACCAGTAGTGGCGCGGTAGCGCACTCACCGACCGGTAGCCTCACGCGCGTCCGGGAAACTTGGGACGTGTGAAAAAGGGGGCGCAACGCGTCCCCTTTTTCGTGGTACCTCAGTTGCCGAAAACTTCAACTTCGTAGTACGCGGCCCAAGAGGGGCTCGCACGGGTCACGATCTTCACGTAGCGAGCGGAATAACTGCTCAGGTTCAGCGACATCGTCTCGCCATCCATGAGGTCTCGCGAGACTGTACCGGCTAGCGTAGTTGGCGGGGAACTGGTTCCGACATAGATGTCGTGTGTCGAAGTCCCACTCGGACTTTGTGCCGGCATGAATCTCATCGAGTACAGCGACTTTGTTGCCCCGAGGTCGAGCTCGATATATGGCTGCGTCGACGGGTAGCTGGGCGTAACACCCGAGTTCCACTGAGTGGTGAGGTAGTTGCCATCCGTGGCGTTCGATCCAACATAGGTAGAGTAAGTGCTGCTCACTGTGACACTGGAAGGGGTCAGCTTTGTGGGTAGCGTAAACAGCGGCGACTGGAATTCCCCCGCTGCTCCGGACACTACGCTAAGCCCGCATGAGTACGTTCGAACTCCATCGGGCTGACCTGCCCAAGCGTCGAATGTCGGCGCCGGGAATTGTAGAACACTTCGATGTAGTCGAAGATGTCGGCGCGCGCGACTTCGCGCGTGGCGTACGTCCTGCGATAGACACGTTCCTTTTTGAGCGAGGCGAAGAAGCTCTCGACCGCGGAGTTGTCCCAACAGTCGCCGCGCTTGCTCATGCTGCAGGTGATGCCCTCGGCCGACAGCAGGCGCTGGAAGTCCTCGCTGGTGTATTGGCTGCCCTGGTCGGAATGGTGCAAAAGCTCCGAAGGCTTGCCGCGTCGCCACAGCGCCATTATCAACGCGTCCAGCACCAGTTGCGCGGTCATGGTGGGTTGCATAGACCAGCCGACCACGCGCCGGCTGAACAGATCCACCACAACGGCCAGGAACAACCAGCCCTCGCCCGTCCAGATGTAGGTGAAATCGGCTGCCCACTTCCGGTTCGGAGCAGCAGCGGCGAAGTCTCGCTCCAACACGTTCGGTGCGATGCTGTGTTCCGGACGCAATCCAATGTCGGTAGGCATGCGCCGCGGCTTGGGCTGCGCGCTCATGCCAGCCCCTCGCATCAGTCGCGCCACCCGATTCTCGCTGCAGGATTGGCCTGCGACGACCATGTCCTTCCAGACCCGCGGCGAGCCGTAGGTCTGGTGACTCAAGGCGAAGCTTTCCCGGATCAGCACCAGCAAGCCCGCGTTGGCGATCGAGCGCACGCTCGGCGAGCGTCCAAGCCACTCGTAGAACCCACTCGACGACACCTCGAGCAAACGGCACATCATCCGGGTCGGCCACACCGGCCGATAGCGGGCTACAAACACATACCTCACGTTGGTTCCTTCGCGAAGTAGCCCAGCGCTTTTTTTAGAATGTCGCGCTCCATTCGAACTTTCGCCAACTCTCGCCTAAGCTGCTCGTTCTCCAGCTGCTGCGCAGCCTTCAACGGCAATGCCCGGTCCTTCTCGTATCGACCTGCCGCGAAGTTGTCCACCCACCCCTTCAGGACCGAACGCTCCACGCCAAGCTCACGCGCAACCGCCGACACCGATCGTCCAGGTTGCTGCGTGAGCTTCACTCCCTCGCGCTTGAACTCGGCCGTAAACTTCCGTCTTTGCTTCGTTGCCATCGAACACCTCCAATTGCCAGTTTGGCATCATCAGATGTGTCCGGGGAAACGGGGGAATTCCAGTTTTTACTTTTGCGTTCATGGTCCCGCATGACCAAGACAGGAGACGGTCTATCGGATCGGTGTAGTGCCGCGATACTGAAGCGCTTCGGCCACGTCCCCAAAACGCACTTCAGCGCGTTGCTGCAAGTCCGCGATCGTACGCGCCACCTTGAGGATACGATGATGCGCTCGCGCAGATAGCCCAAGCCGTGAGAGGGCATAACGAAGATGTTTTTCTCCCTCCACGTCGAGCCGCACTCGCTCTTCGATCTCGCGTCCGGCAAGTTGAGCGTTCGGACATCCTTGACGGCGCAGTTGCATTCCATGCGCTTCCTCCACTCGTTCGCGAACAGCTTTCGAAGATTCTCCGAATGGCGCGGATACCAGATCCGTGTCCGGAAGCGCCGGCACCTCGACATGCAGGTCGATGCGGTCGAGCAGCGGCCCGGAAATGCGGCCGCGGTAGCGCGACACCTGGTCGGGCGTGCAGTGGCACCTGCCCGAGGGGTGCCCGAGGTAGCCGCAGGGGCACGGGTTCATGGCGGCGATCAACTGGAAACGCGCGGGAAAATCCGCCTGCTGCGCCGCGCGCGAGATGGTGATGCGACCGCTCTCCAGCGGCTCGCGCAGGACCTCCAGCACGTGGCGGCTGAATTCGGGCAGTTCGTCGAGGAACAGCACCCCGTGGTGCGCGATCGAGATCTCGCCGGGACGCGGGGGGGACCCCCCTCCCACGAGCGCCACGGCGGAGGCCGTGTGGTGCGGCGCGCGCCATTCGCGAATGCCGAAGCGATCGGCCCTGAACCCGCGCGTGGAAAGGCTCTGCACCGCCGCGGCCTCGAGCGCCTCGTCCTGCGACATGGCGGGAAGTATGCCGGGGAAGCGCTGCGCAAGCATCGTCTTGCCGGTGCCGGGCGGCCCGGTGAGCAAGATACTGTGCCCGCCCGCCGCCGCGATCTCGAGTGCGCGCCTGGCCTGCGCCTGGCCCTTCACGTCGGCGAGATCGGGCCATTGCGCTGCACTCGACCGGACCACACCTTCCGTGCGCGCGATTCGCTCGCGACCGGTGATGTGCGCGCACACGGCCGCGAGCGACGCGGCCGGATAGACGATCGCGCCGGGGACCAGGCCCGCTTCTCCCGCCGACGCTTCCGGCAGCACGAAGGCGCGGCCGTCCCGGTGCGCGGCGAGCGTCATGGCCAGCGCGCCGCGGATGGGGCGAAGCTCCCCGGAGAGCGCGAGTTCCCCGGCGAACTCCAGGCCCGCGAGCCCGGGCAACGGAAGCTGCTCCGTGGCGGCGAGAATGCCGAGCGCGATCGGCAGGTCGAAGCGCCCGCTTTCCTTCGGCAGGTCCGCCGGCGAGAGGTTGACGATGACGCGCCCGTCCGGAAACGCGAACCGGGCGGTGGCGAGCGCGGCGCGGACGCGATCCCGCGCTTCCATGACCTCCGTTTCCGGCAGGCCCACGACGTGCAGGCGCGGCAGCCCGCCGCCTACGTGTACTTCCACGCGCACGAGCGGCGCATGCATGCCCGCGAGCCCGCGGGTGAGGACGACGGCGAGTGACACGCGCAAGACTCCCCGGCCCGGAACGCCGGGCGGGGACGAGCCTCGCGCGCGCTTCCTTATGGGTTGGCGGAATGCCGCGCCACGAGCGCGGCGACTTTCGCTTCCAGCTCGCGCACCCGTTTGCGGGCGGCGGCTTCGGCGAAGCGGGCGGTGATTACGCCCGGGAGCATTTCGTCCAATTCAACGCCGTGCCTCGGGGCTCGGTTGACCGTCGGCTTTACATTCCATTTCCAGGTCATGAATAACCCGGGGATCCCGGGGGAGGTCACGTGCACAGAACTTCAGGAACCTCGACTTCAGAATTCCTTCCACTCCTCTTCGCGTAGGGCGGCCCGAGCCGATTCACGTCCCGGAACGACCGCCGTGTGCTTCGAAGACGCGGATGCGAGATGCCGAAGCTCAGGGGCCGCGTGCAGCACGGCAAGCTGCTCCGTTGCGCCGGCGCCCTCTTCCACGCGGAACTGCGCGACCGACCGCGTGAGGCCGGAGGCCTGATTGGCCATGCTGGTCGCGGCGGCGGTCGCCTCCTCCACCAGCGAGGCGTTCATCTGCACGACCGAGTCCATCTGCGTGATCGCCCTGTTGATCTGGTCGATGCCGGAGCTCTGCTCGCGGCTCGCGGAGGCGATCTCGACCATGATGCCGTCCACCTTCCTGACCGAGTCCACCAGTTCGCCCATGGTCTTGCCCGCCTGCTCGACGAGGCGCGCACCCGACTCGACCTTGCCCACGGAGGTTTCGATGAGACCGCGGATTTCCTTGGCCGAGGCAGCCGAACGCTGCGCCAGGCTGCGAACCTCGGAGGCGACCACGGCGAAGCCACGGCCCTGCTCGCCGGCTCTCGCGGCCTCGACCGCCGCGTTGAGCGCCAGGATGTTGGTCTGGAACGAGATCCCGTCGATCACCCCGATGATGTCCGAGATCCGCTTCGAGGAAACCGTCACTTCCTGCATCGTCGTGACGACCTTGCTCACCACTTCCCCGCCCTCTTGCGCGGTGGCCGAGGCCGACGCGGCGAACTGGCTCGCCTGCTTCGCGTGCTCGGCATTCTGCTTCACGGTCGTCGCGAATTCCTCCAGGGTCGAGGCGGTTTCCTCGAGCGAGCTCGCGTGCTCCTCGGTGCGGCTGGCAAGGCTCTGGTTTCCGGCGGCGACCTGCGCTGCGCCCACCGCGATCGATTCGGCACCGGACCGTATCTGGTTGACCATGCGGCCGAGGCTGTCGTTCATGTCGCGTAGGGCGGCAAGCAGTTCGGCCGGCTCGTCCCGCCCCTTCGGCTCGATTCGCGATGTGAGGTCGCCCGATGCGACCCGGCGGGCCACGGCGACGGCCTCGCGCAGAGGGGCGGTGACGCTGCTCACGATGAGCCAGCCGATCAGGGCCGCGACCAGCACCACGAACACCGCAGCGACGTAGACGATCATTGCCAGGCGGGCACCGGAGGCAGCCGCCTCTTCCAGCGCGGTCCGGCTGGATTTCGCCTGAATCTCGATCAGGCGGTCCAATTCGACCAGCGACTTCTGGATGACGGGTTCCAGCTGGGTCAAGAGCACCGCTGCCGCTTCCTCGTTGCGAAAGCTCGTCGACATCCCGAGCGCCTGCTGGAAGGGCTTGTCCATGTCCTTGTCGAGCGCGTCGAGCCTCTGGATGATCTCGCGCTCGGCCGGCTCCAGCGGCAGCTTCGACATCCTGCCGCGGGCCTCGTCGTAGGCCTTGCCGATCACCCGGGCACGGTCCTCGTCCGACTGCATCGAATTGATGTCGGCATGCAGCCCGATCTTGCGCATGACCGCGGACTGTTCGAGCGCAAGCGCCTTCATCCGTGAGGCGAGGCTTTCCTTGGTCCAGGTCGCCGTCAGGACAGCCGTGAGATCCTCGCGGCTCTTCCTCACGAGTGTGACGCCGCCTACCGCGCTGAACACGATCAGGCAGACGACAAGGGTGAACCCGGCCGTGAGCCGGGTGCCGATACTCACATCTCGCAGGTTCATGCGCGGATCTCTCGAGGTCCGGCGGCGCGGGCGGCTCGCCGGGTTCATGAATTTTCAGTCCTGCCAGCCCTTCGCGGCTGGGGTCTTCGACACCCTCTCGACGCGCTCCTTCACGAAGAACTTCGCGTCGTTGTCGCGAAAGTCGAACAGGCTCTTGCCGATCGTCCGTGGGATTTCCCCCACGGCATGCATTTTGTCGCAAGGGCCGCATCGCGACTTTGCCATTCGTCAGATGCTTCCATCCGGCGCGTTACCCCTGTAACCGCCTCGAAACGGTTTGGAGCCTCTCCCGCCTGCCTGCCCGAGGGGTGGATGGCACGCTTGGCGCAGGCGAGCATGGCGCGAAGGACATCGGCCCGCCGCAGCGGCCCGATACGACACGTGACAGCCGCTCAGGCAAGGTGGACGCGAGCCCGCCGGGGAGAACGACGGCGAGTGACGCGCGCAAGACTCCCCGGCTCGGAACGCCGGGCGGAGACGGGCCTCGCGCGCGGGTCCTTATGGGTTGGCGGAATACCGCGCCTCGAGCGCGGCGACTTTCGTCTCCAGCTCGGCAACGCGAATCCTGGCCCGGGCGAGCACTTCAGACTGGACGTCGAATTCCTCTCGCGTGACCAGGTCGAGCCGCGCGAAGGCCGCCGTGAGGACGGCACGCGCGTTCTTCTCCAGATCGCGCGCCGGGTTGGTGGCGGCAGCTTCGGCGAGACGGGCGGCGATTTCGCCCAGGAGCTTTTCGTTCATTTCAATTCCCTGCGGGAAAGGTTTGTCGACCGGAACCGCCAACGCACCGCGCTGGTGCGCGATGGCTCAATGCGGTGCCGCCATGCTGCAACGCGTCCAACACGCCAATAAAACTTCTTTGTGACCAATGGGTTGCAGTTCCTCTTTCAATGGCACGCTCCCTGCTTTTGCCTGATCGAAGCAACTTTTCTCCACGTCCACAAGGATACCAACATGCGAAACCTGCCCAAAGCCTTTGCACTTGCCGGACTCGCGACCGCGGCGCTCGCGTCGACGCTGGCTGCTGCCCAGACGCCAGCAGCGGCCGCCGCGCCCGCGCCCACCCCCGAGCACGTGCTGACCGCCAACGCCGGCCTGTTCAGCCAGTACATCTTCCGCGGCATTTCACAGACCGCCGGCGAGGCCGCAGTCCAGGGCGGCTTCGACTACGCGCACTCGAGCGGCCTCTACCTCGGCACCTGGGCATCGAACATCAGCTGGCTCCAGGACTTCGGCGCATACAGCCGCTCGAGCCTGGAATGGGACTTCTACGGCGGGTTCAAGAACAACTTCCCGGGAAGCGAGGATTGGACCTACGACGTGGGCGTCCTCTATTACTACTATCCGGGCAAGATCAATCCGGGCATCACCAACGCCAATACCGTCGAAGGATACGGCGCCGTTGGCTGGAAGTGGCTGAGCGTGAAGGCGAGCTACAACTTCCAGAACTACTTCGGTGCCAAGCCGATCGGCGAAAAGACAAACGGCACCTGGTACTTCGATTTATCGGCCGCCTATCCGGTCGGCGAATCCGGCGTCACCCTGCTTGGCCACTACGGGATCCTCGACGTGAGGCACGACGGCAGCGGCAGCAGCAAGGCGAGCTACGACGACTGGAAGATCGGCGCCTCCTACGTCATCCCTGAAGGCTTCATGAAGAGCGTGGAGGTCGGCGCCTACTACACGGGCAACAACGCCGAGGAGGGGTTCTACACCGACCTCACGGGCTACAACACCGCCAAGAACACCGGTGTCGTCTACATCAAGAAGACGTTCTGACGCGGCGGCGGCAACCCCCTTCGCGCGTACAAGCCATCACGAGGAAAACATGAAACTAGTCACCGCCATCATCAAGCCGTTCAAGCTGGACGAGGTGCGCGAGGCGCTCTCGGCCATCGGCGTCCAGGGCATCACCGTCACGGAGGTCAAGGGCTTCGGGCGCCAGAAGGGCCACACGGAGCTCTATCGCGGCGCGGAATACGTCGTCGACTTCCTGCCCAAGGTGAAGATCGAAGCGGCCATCAAGAGCGAGCTGCTCGACCAGGCGATCGAGGCGATCGAGAAAAGCGCCAACACCGGGAAGATCGGCGACGGGAAGATCTTCGTCTTCGAACTCGAGCAGGCCGTGCGCATCCGTACCGGCGAGTCCGGCGCGGACGCACTCTAGGACACAAGGGGAACCATCCATGAAACGCCTGTTGAGTCTCATCGCCATTTCCGCAGCGCTCGCTTTCGGCGGCATCGCCGTCGCGCAGGAAAAGAAGGCCGACGCTCCCGTGGCGGCTCCGGTTGCCGCTGCGCCGGCGGACGCCAAGCCCGCCGATGCGAAACCTGCCGAGGCCGCGCCCGCGGCGCCCGGCGCAGCCGCTCCTGCAGCGCCTGCCGCGGCTGCACCGACGCCCAACAAGGGCGACGTGGCGTGGATGCTCACGTCCACCGCGCTCGTGCTGCTCATGAGCCTGCCGGGCCTGGCCCTGTTCTATGGGGGCATGGTGCGCTCGAAGAACATGCTCTCGGTCCTGATGCAGGTCTTCGTGGTGTTCTCGCTCATCACGGTGCTGTGGTGCGTGTACGGCTACTCGCTCGCCTTCACGGAAGGCAACGCCTACATCGGCAGCCTCGACAGGCTCTTCCTCAAGGGCACGTTCGACGCGATGAAGGGCGAGTTCTCGATGGCCGCCACGTTCTCGAAGAACACGCCGCTGCCCGAGCTGATCTTCGTGGCCTTCCAGGCGACCTTCGCGGCGATCACCTGCTGCCTCATCCTGGGCGCCTTCGCGGAGCGCGTGAAGTTCTCGGCGATCCTGGTCTTCATGGTGCTGTGGTTCACATTCTCCTACGTACCGATCGCCCACATGGTGTGGTTCTGGGCCGGCCCGGACGCTTACACGGCCGCGAACGTGGTAGACGCCACGAATGCCAAGGCCGGGATGCTCTGGCAATGGGGCGCCCTCGATTTCGCGGGCGGCACGGTGGTGCACATCAACGCCGGTATCGCGGGCATCGTCGGTGCCTACCTGGTGGGCAAGCGCGTGGGCTTCGGCAAGGAGAAGATGACGCCGCACAACCTGCCCATGACGATGATCGGCGCCTCGCTGCTCTGGTTCGGCTGGTTCGGGTTCAACGCCGGCTCCGCCTACGAGGCCAACGCCGTTGCCGGACTCGCGTTCATGAACACGTTCCTCGCGACCGCCTGCGCCGTCCTTTCCTGGATCTTCGCGGAGTGGGTGTTCAAGGGCAAGCCCTCGATGCTGGGTGCGGCCTCGGGCGCGGTGGCGGGACTCGTGGCCATCACGCCGGCGGCCGGCAACGTCGGCATCCCGGGCGCGTTCGTGATCGGCACGGCGGCGGGCATCGTCTGTCTCTGGGGCGTCACCGGCCTGAAGAAGATGCTGGGCGCGGACGACTCGCTCGACGTCTTCGGCGTGCACGCCCTGGGCGGCATCCTGGGCGCGCTCCTCACCGGCATCTTCAATTCGCCGGCCCTGGGCGGGCCCAGCTACCCCGTCGACTGGTTCACGATGAAAGCCGTCACCGAGGCCGACTACTCGATCCTGTCGCAGTTCATCACGCAGGCGAAAGCCGTGGGCGTCACCGTCGTCTGGTCCGGCGTCGTGGCGTTCATCGCCTACAAGATCGCCGACCTGGTCGTCGGGCTGCGCGTGCCCGAGGAAGACGAGCGCGAGGGCCTGGACATCTCCGCCCACGGAGAGACCGCGTACAACTGATTTGCCAAGAGAGGCCAAATTCAACGGGCACTTGCGTGCCCGTTTTTTTTTACCCTGTAAAGGGACAGACCCTTGAGCCAAACGCTTAAGGGTCTGTCCCTTGACGATCTGCGTGGTAGCATTTCCGGCCTTCCGGACTCTGCGCTGCGCCACCGCCTTGAATCCCCAACGCCTCCGCATCGCTACCCGCGAAAGCCGCCTCGCGATGTGGCAGACCGAACATGTCGCCGCGCGCCTCGTGGAGCGCCACCCCGGCCTGGCCATCGAGATCGTCGGCATGACCACCAAGGGCGACCGTATCCTCGACCGGCCGCTCGCGCAGGTGGGCGGCAAGGGGCTCTTCATCAAGGAGCTGGAGATCGCGCTGGCCGACAACATCGCCGACATCGCGGTGCACTCCATGAAGGACGTGCCGATGGAGCTCCCCGAGGGCTACGCGATGCTGCCGTTCGGGCCGCGCGAGGACGCGCGCGATGCGTTCGTGTCGCTGAGGCACGCCTCGCTCGCCCGCCTGCCGCCTGGCGCGGTCGTGGGTACGTCGAGCCTCAGGCGCGAATGCCAGTTGCGCCGCGCCATGGCCCCGCTCGTCATCAAGCCCTTGCGCGGCAACGTGAACACGCGGCTCGCCAAGCTCGAGGCCGGCGAATTCGACGCCATCATCCTGGCGGCCGCGGGGCTCAAGCGCCTCGGGTTCGCAGACCGGATCCGCGAGCAGCTTCCCCTTTCCGTCGCCCTGCCCGCCATCGGCCAGGGCGTGCTCGCCATCGAGTTTCTCGCTGCCCGCGCGGATCTCGCGGAACTCCTCGCCCCGTTCGTGGACCCCGCTGTCTGCGCGGCCGTCGACGCGGAGCGAGCGCTCGGCCTCGTCGCCGAGGGCAGCTGTGAAGTGCCGCTTGGCGCACACGCCACGGTCACGGGCTCGTCGGTCGTCCTCGAGGGCTTCCTGGGCCTTCCGGACGGTTCGCGCCTCGTCCGCGAGCGCGCCGAAGGCACGACGGCCGATGCGGCGGCGCTGGGCCGGACGCTGGGCGAACGGATCCTCGCCCGGGGTGGGCGCGAAGTGCTGGACCTTCTCGCGCAATCCGGGAAATGACCTCCGCCGGCCCGCTGTCGGGCCTGGGCGTGGTGCTCACGCGCCCGCGCACGCAATGTGAAGCCCTGGCATCCGAACTGGAGGCGAAGGGCGCCCGCGTCTTGATCTTCCCGGCGATGGACATCGTTCGCGTCGAGCTGTCACCGGCAAGCCGCGCCACGCTTGAGTCACTGCCCTCGGCTTCGCTCGCCCTCTTCGTGAGCGCCAACGCCGCGGAACACGGCGTGGCGGCAGCCCTGAAATCGGGCCCGTGGCCCGCGTCCGTGGCTGTTGCAGGCGTCGGGGAGGCCACTGCCGCCCGCCTGCGTAGCGCCGGTTTCGGGCGGGTGATCACGCCGGCGACCGGATTCGACAGCGAATCCCTGCTCGCCTGCCCGGAGCTGCAGGACGTGAAGGACCGCCGGGTGATCGTCTTCCGCGGTGTCGGTGGACGCGAACACCTGCGCACGACGCTGGAGGCGCGCGGTGCCCAGGTCGGCTATGTCGAGTGCTACCGGCGCGAGCGCCCGGAAAGCGATCCTGCCGCGCTGATCGCCGCGCTGGGCCGCGGGCAGATCGATGCCGTCCATGCAATGAGCGCCGAAACAGTGGACAATTTCCTCGTGCTCGCGGGATCCGGGGCCTCCTGGTCGGGCGTGGCGCTGGTAGTGCCGCATCCGGCCATCGCGCGGCACGGCGCTTCGGCCTCCTTCGGGCGCACCGTGGTGTCGGGGCTCGGCATCGCGAGCCTCGTCGAGGCGCTCCACAACTTGCGAAAGGCGTCATGAGTTCCCCGTATCCCGAACCGACCTCGCTGCCGCCGCCGAGATCCGCGCGCGCCCCATCCGGGGTTTCCGATCGCGGCGCGCGCTGGGCAGTGGCTGCCGCCCTTGCCGCGGCGGCGGTGGCCATCGGGCTTGCCTGGAATTCGCAGCAGACGCTTTCCTCGCTTTCGCATACTGCCGGCGACAAGCTCGCGGACCTGGGCGCCGAACTGGCCCAGTCCAGGGCCTCGCTTGCCCAGGCGCAGGCGGCACTCAAGGATTCGCAGGCGCGAATCACCGAACTCGAATCGCGCGTGACGGATGCCCAGGAGAACCGGGTAGCCATCGAGGAGATGTACCGCGAGCTCTCCAGGAGCGCCGACGACCGCATGCTCGCGGAAGTGGAGCAACTCCTCATTCTCGCGAGCCAGCAGCTGCAGCTCGCCGGCAACGTGAAGGGCGCGCTCATCGCACTGCAGGCAGCCGACCAGCGTCTGGCTCGCGCCGACAAGCTCCAGGTCGCGAACCTGCGTCGCGCGCTCAATGGGGACATGGACCGGTTGAAGGCCCTGCCGCTCGTCGACACGGTCGGCATCGCGGTGAAGCTCGACGCCCTCGTGCAGCAGGCCGACACGCTGCCGCTCATCGTCGCCGAGACTCTGCCCGCGGCGCGCGCCGCCACGCGCGTGAAACCGGCCGAGGAGAACGCCTATCTGCGCGCTGCGCGCGACTTCTGGGAGGAGCTCAAGGCACTCGTCCGCATCCGCGAAATCGCGCCCTCCGAAGCCGCGCTGCTCTCCCCCGCGCAGGGCTATTTCCTTCGCGAGAACCTGAAGCTGCGGCTCCTCGCCGCGCGCGTGGCGCTGCTGGCGCGTGACGAAAGCTCCTTTCGCGACGACATCAAGGCCGCGCAGGCGTGGATCGGAAAATACTTCGACGCCAAGGCGCGCGTGAACGTGAACGCGCTGGCGACCCTCAAGCAGATCGGCGAGAGCCCGGTGTCGATCCATCCGCCCGACATCAACGCGAGCCTGGCGGCAACGCGCGCCGCGCGTGCCGCGAGAGAGAAGCGGTAGCCCGCCATGCGCTTCGCGCTCTGGTCCGTCGTGCTCGCCGTCGTGGCAGTCGGCATCGCGCTGCTCGCGCGCCAGTCGGACGGGTACGTGGTCATCGTGGCCGCGCCCTACCGCGTGGAGCTTTCGCTCAACCTCCTCGTGGTGCTGGTGTTCGCGGGCTATTTCGCCTTCCACCTGCTCGCAAGGCTCGTGGAGACGCTGGTCGCCATTCCGGCGCGCGTCCGGGCCTACCGCGCCGAGCGGGCGCGCACCCGTTCGCGGCACGCGCTGAACGATGCCCTCCTCGCGTTCTTCCAGGGCCGCTTCGCGAGCGCCGAGAAATCCGCCTCGGTCGCGCTCGAAGGCGACGAGAGCAGGCCGGTGGCGGCGATCATCGCGGCGCGAAGCGCCCACGAACTGGGCCGCTTCACCGAGCGCGAGGCCTTTCTCGAGCAGGCTCGCGGCAGTGCGCCCGAGGTGGACCAGGCCCGGCTCACGACCCTCGCCGACCTGCTCCTGTCGCAGGGCCGCCACGAAGAGGCCCTCGCCGTACTCAAGGATCTCTCCGGGCGCGACGCGAGGAACATCCGCCTGCTTCGCATGCGGCACACCGCGGAAATGGCGCTGCGCCGCTGGGACGACGTGCTCGCATCGACCCTCAAGCTGGCGAAACTGGGCGGGCTATCCGAGGCGGAAGCCTCCGCTTCCCGCCGCGCCGCGCACCTCGGCAACCTCAGCCGCAAGGCGCAGGATGCCCCGGCGCTCGCAGCCTACTGGAAGCAGCTTCCGTCGGAGCTTCGCGTCGATTCCGCCATCGCCGCAACGGCAGCGCGATACCACCTCGCGCTGGGCGGCGCGGCCGAGGCCCAGGCGATCGTCGAGTCCGCGCTCGAAGCGGGATGGGATGCCGCACTCGTCGCACTCTATGCGGATTGTGCCGGCACCTCCGCGCTGCCGCTCATCGAGCGCGGGGAGAAATGGCTGCGCGCTCATGCACGCGACCCGGCGCTCCTGCTCGCCCTTGGCAAGCTGTGCATGCGCCAGGAGCTCTGGGGCAAGGCGCAGAGCTACATCGAGGCGAGCCTCGCCCTCGAGCCGACGCACGACGGGCACATGACGCTTGCCTCGCTGATGGAAAAGCTCGGCAAGCCCCAGGAAGCCGTCCGCCATTTCCGCCGCAGCGCGGAACTAGCTGGTTAGCGGTCGCGTCCAACCCGAAGCCTCCTTTCCCGAAAGCAACTGCCATGACCCGCGAATACCACGCCCTCGCCCACAAATCCCTCTTGGCCGGTGCCCGGGTCGGCGCCCCGGCGCCGCTGTCCCGCCTCACGCCCGAGTCGCCGGCAATCGAAGCCATGACAGACCTGCGGCGGGTCCCGGCCGTCACCATCGCGCAGGAACGCAGCATCGCGGAATGCAACACGGTGATGATCGTGCGCGCGATCCGGCTTCTGTTCGTCGTGGACGCGCGGCAGGTCGTGGTGGGCGTCATCACGTCGACCGACCTGCTGGGCGAGAAGCCGGTGCGCTTCATGCGGGAGCGGGGCGTGCGCCATCACGAAATCCTGGTTTCCGACCTGATGACCCCCGCCTCCGGCCTCGAGGCCCTCGACCTGACGGACGTGGAGCATGCCCTTGTCGGCCAGGTGGTCGCGACGCTCAAGGACGTCGGACGCCAGCACACCTTCGTGACCGATGAGGGCGGCAAGCGCATCTGCGGCCTGTTCTCGGCCACCCATGTCGCGCGCCGCGTCGGCGTCGAGGTGCCGACCCACGAGATCGCCAGCACCTTCGCGCAGATCGAGGCCGCCCTGCACAAATGATCGACCGCCACGCGGAGGCCGTTCGCGCCTTCCGCTGGCAGGTCCCGGCGCGCTGCAACGTCGCCGAATCCGCGTGCCGCCGCTGGGCCGCCGACCGCTCGCGGTTCGCCCTGTACTGGGAAGATGAATCCGGCGCCAGGGCCGCGTTCACGTACTGGGACCTGCTCCAGGACGCCAACCGGCTGTCGAATGCGCTCGCGGCGCTCGGCGTTGCACGAGGCGAGCGCGTGGCGATCCTGCTCCCGCAACGCCCCGAGACGGTCATCGCGTATCTCGCGTGCTTCCAGATGGGAGCGATCGCGGTGCCGCTCTCCCACCTCTTCGGGCACGATGCGCTCGAGTACCGGCTGGCGAACAGCGGGGCGAAGGTCGCCATCGCCGATGGTGACACGCTTCCCGCCCTGTGGGCGGTGCGTGACCGGTTGCCGGATCTCGCGCACGTGATCGGCGTGGCGGGCGCCCGCGAATCCGCCGTGCATCCCTGGGAGACGCTTCTGGGGCGCGCCTCGCGGCGATTCGAATGCGTCGAGACGGGGCCTCGCGATCCGGCTGTCATCATCTACACGAGCGGCACGACGGGCCCGCCCAAGGGCGCCCTCATGCCGCAATCCACGCTCATCGGAAACCTCCCGGGATTCGAGTTTTCGCACGACGGCTTCCCGCAGGAAGGCGACCTCTTCTGGTCGCCGGCCGACTGGGCGTGGACGGGCGGCCTGTGGGACGCGCTCATGCCCACGCTTCACCACGGGCAGGCGATCCTCGGCTACCGCGGCCGCTTCGATCCCGCGAAGGCTTTCCACCTCCTCGACAAGTATGCGGTGAGGAATGCCTTCCTCTTCCCCACAGCGCTCAAGATGATGCGAAAAAGCGTCGATCGCCCGCGCGCGCGCTATGACCTGAACCTGCGCACGATGATGAGCGGGGGCGAGCCGGTGGGGGCCGCGCTCCTCGACTGGTGCCGCGAGGAGCTCGGAGTCACCGTGAACGAGATCTTCGGGCAGACCGAGATCAACTACATCGTCGGCAATTCCCACCGCGTCTGGCCCGTGAAGCCGGGGTCCATGGGCAGGCCGTATCCGGGGCACCGCATCGCGGTGATAGACGACGACGGGAACGAAGTGCCCGCCGGAACGGTGGGCGACGTGGCGGTGAACCGGCTCGGCACCGACGCAACCCGCGACCCGGTCTTCTTCCTCGAGTACTGGAAGAACCCCGAGGCCACGGCGGCCAAGTATTCCGGCGATTGGTGCCGCACGGGCGACCAGGCATTCGCGGACGCCGACGGCTACCTCTGGTACCAGGGCCGCGGCGACGACATGTTCAAGAGTGCGGGCTATCGCATCGGGCCGGCGGAGATCGAGAATTGCCTGGTGAAGCACGCGTCCGTGGCCAACGCCGCCGTCGTGGCCAGCCCGGACGAGACGCGCGGCAACGTGGTGAAGGCCTTCATCGTGCTTGCTCCGGGCATCGAGCCATCAGGGCCGCTGGAGGAGTCGATCCGCGAGCACGTGAAGTCGCACCTCGCCCCATGGCAGCAGCCCAGGCTCATCGAATTCGTGGGTGAATTCCCGATGACCACCACCGGTAAGGTTCAGCGACGCGTCCTGCGCGAACGCGAGGAAAGGAAAAGGGGACAGACCCCATTTATTTCTTCCGGGACGTCCGGGAGGAAATAAATGGGGTCAGTCCCCTTTTCCTCTCACGGCATCGGCGCGGAATAGGTGAAGGCGTCGCAGTAGAACTCGTCGTCGGGCAGCGCGCGCTCCTCGATGAACGTTTTCTTCGCCACGTCGGTCATCGCCGGTGCGCCGCAGGCGTACACCTGGTAGCCCGCCAGGCTCGGGAAATCGTCGAGCACCGCCTGGTGGACAAAACCCGTGCGGCCGATCCAATCCTCCTCCGGCTTCGGGTCGGAGAGCACCGGGATGAAGGTGAAATTGTCGTGCTCTTCCTGCCACGTCCCGGGGAGTTCCGGCATGTACAGGTCGGCGAGGGAACGCACGCCCCAGTAAAGCACCATCTGGCGGTCGATGCCCTTGTGGAAGGCGTGCTCGATCACCGCCTTCACCGGCGCGAACCCCGTGCCACCGGCCACCAGGATCATCGGCTTGTCCGAGTCCTCGCGCAGGTAGAAGGAACCCAGGGGACCTTCGAAGCGGATGATCGCGCGCTCCTTCATTTCCTCGAAGACGTGCTTCGAGAAGGTGCCGCCCGGCGTCCTGCGCACATGCAACTGCAGGTGCGTATCGTCGTGGGGAGCGTTGGCCATCGAGTAGCTGCGCCGGACGCCGCCCTTCATCAGGATGTCGATGTACTGCCCGGCGAGGAACTGCAGCCGCTCCGCGGCGGGAAGCTTGAGGTAGAGGACGGCAACATCCTCGGCGGGCTTCTCGATCCGCTCCACGCGCGCCGGCAACGTGCGAATGGTGAGGTCCTTGAGTCCCGCCAGCTCGCGGATCTCGAGGACCACATCGGAGTCGGGCTTCGTGCAGCAAGTAAGCGCCTTGCCCGCCGCCTTCTCCGCCTCGGTGATGGCGCGATCCTGATGGTCGCCATAGGTGAGGCTTCCCGATCTGAGCGTGCCCTTGCACGCCCCGCAGGCCCCGTTGCGGCAGCCGTAGGGCAGGCCCACGCCCTGGCGCAGCGCCGCTTCGAGCAGGGTCTCGCCGGGATTGACGGAAAAGGTGCGGCCGCTCGGTTCGAGTCGCACCTGGCGCGCGGCCGGGGCAGGGGATTGAGGCACGGGATTCTCTCTCGGGGATGGGGGCAAGGCGCAGGGCCGTGGCCAGCACGCCGAAAAACTCGCGGAATTCTACCCGATGGGACGCGCCCTAGCGCTCGCGGCGGAACTGGCCGTCGATCACGTTGCCGTGCGGCCGGGCGTGCACGTGTATGGGTTCGGGAACCCGGCGCGGCAGCAGCAGCAGGGTGAGCGCCATGAAGTCGGAGATGACGCCGGGAAAGATGAGCAGAAGCCCGGCGAGTACGGTTCGCCCGCTATCCACGAAAGCGGCAATCGAAAATTCGCCGGCCGCCAGTGCCGCGCCCAGCCTCGCCACGAGGGCGAAGCGCGCTTCCTTGAGGAGCGCCATGCCGGCAATCGCGCCGATCACGACCCACACGAGCACCCACCAGCCGTGCGTTTCGGCCAGGCGCGCGAGCACCACGATTTCCATCACGGGGAAACCCAGTAAGATTGCCAGCAGCAGAAGCCTCATCCGTTCCTTCCTCGATCGATTTCCTGATCGGCTCGTTCCTCGACTTTCCCCGATCGGTTCGTTTCTCGACCATGGGCGTCATCGCCGTCCTGACAAACCTACCCGACTCCGAGTCGGCTTTCAATCTTGCACGAATCCTGGTCCGCCGGCGCCTCGCGGCCTGCGTGAACGTCCTGGGCCCCGCCACGTCCTTCTACCGATGGGAAGGGCGGGAAGAGGAAGCCCGAGAAGTCCCCGTGATCATCAAGACCACTCGCGAACGCTATGCGGAACTCGAGCTCGCCGTCCGTGAACTGCACCCCTATGCGCTGCCGGAAATCATCGCGTTGCCCGTCGAGCAGGGCTTCGAGAACTATCTGGGGTGGGTGACGGACGAATGCAAGCTTCGACCCGATCCTTGACCAAGCCCATGAAGCGATTCATCCCGATCCTCGCGCTCGTCATCATGACGGGTGCGGCCGGCGCCGCTCCCTCCCTCACCGACGAGCCCCTGGACCCCGACAAGGCGTTCCGACCGCAGGCGCGCCTCGTGGCCGGGGAGCCCGCGCCCGGCGCCGGCATGGAGCGCCATGGCATCGACATCGAATACCGGATCGCCCCCGGCTACTACCTGTATCGAAGCCGCCTGCGCTTCGAGGTGTCGCCACCCACGCTCCTCACCGGCCCTGCCGAGCTTCCACCGGGCATTGAAGTTGATGATCAATTTCTTGGAAAATCGGCGATCTTCCGTGAAAGTGTGACTATCCACCTGCCATTTGTCGTAAGCGTCGTAAAGGCTGGGAGGTACAGGATCAGGATTACCGCGCAAGGGTGCGCAGAGGAGCGCATCTGCTATTCCCCGTTCCACCAGGAAGTGGAACTGAACATTCCGCCGGGATACCGCGTCACGGACGCCCCCGGGCCACCGCCTTCGCGAGACATGCCGCGGTGAGGCGCTGGCTGCCCTTCGCGGGGATCGGCCTGCTGGCGGCCCTGGCCGGCGTTTCCTTCTGGCTCGCCGACCGTAACGCTACGGCACCCGACATCCAGGCGGGCCCCGTGGACGCAAGCCCGGCGGCGATCCTGACCGCCCGGTTTACCGACGGGGAGGGCCGACCGCGAACGCTGGGGGAATTCTCGGGAAAGGTCGTGGTGGTCAACTTCTGGGCGACGTGGTGCACGCCCTGCCGGGAGGAAATGCCGGGGTTCGTGAAACTGCAGGCGCGCTGGCAGGGGCGAGGTGTCCAGTTCGTGGGGCTTGCCCAGGACGAGCCGGCCAAAGTCGCCGCTTTCGGCCGGGAGCTGGGCATCAACTACCCGCTATGGCTGGGGGAGGCGGAAGTGATGGGCCTGTCGCGCCGCCTCGGCAACCGGCTCGGCGTGCTGCCGCACACGGTCCTCCTCGATTCGCAGGGGCGCGTCGCCGAATCGCGCATCGGGATCTTTTCCGAGGCCCTGCTCGAGTCCCGTCTCTCAGCCATGACTGGAAAGTAGGCGTAAGTTCGCTTAAAAGTCTCGAACTCCCGCAAAACATCCACCATCACCGCCCGGCAGTTCAGCAATGCGTCGACACCAAGCGCGATCCATGCCGGAGACGCCCGGGCGCCAATCGGCCACTCCGCGAGCTTGACGCAAGTTCGCCGAAAGCTGGACATCGTGCGCCGACTTCCGGCAAACTCCCCAGTCATGTCCGGAATCCTGGTTCTTCACGGACCCAACCTCAACTTGCTGGGATCCCGCGAGCCCGACCTCTACGGCCGGGTGACCCTGGCTGATATCGACCGTCAGCTCGTCGAGCGCGGGCGGGCGGCCGGGGTAGTCGTCCTGACCTTCCAGAACAACGCGGAAGCCCCCCTTATCGAACGCATACATGCGGCGAAAAGCGACGAAACTGCCTTCATCATCATCAATCCTGCGGCATTTACCCATACCAGCGTTGCGTTGCGCGACGCCCTCGCGGCTGTGGCCATCCCGTTCATCGAGGTCCATCTCTCGAACGTCCACGCCCGCGAGCCTTTCCGGAAGCACTCCTATTTCACCGACCTCGCGGTCGGCGTGATTTCCGGACTGGGCGCGCAAGGCTATGAACTGGCATTGGAGGCCGCCCTCTCCCGCCTTGCTCCCACGAAGGGCTAGGACGCGAGGTCCCGGAGGACCCCGATGGATCTGAGAAAGCTGAAGAAACTGATCGACCTGGTGCAGGAATCCGGCATCGGAGAGCTTGAGATCACCGAAGGCGAGGAACGGGTGCGCATCAGCCGAGCCGGCGCCAATGCCCCGGTGGTGATGGCGTCCCAGGCCCCGATGGGCATGATTGCGGCCCCCGGTTCAACCGGCCCGTCCGCACCGGCCCCGGAGTTGCCGGCGGCCCCCACCGGGCACACGCTCAAGTCGCCGATGGTGGGCACCTTCTACCGCTCCGCTTCGCCCGGCGCACCTTCCTTCGTCGAAGTCGGCCAGGTGGTGATCAAGGGGCAGACGCTCTGCATCATCGAGGCGATGAAGCTCCTGAACGAGATCGAGAGCGACGCGGCCGGCACCGTGAAGGCAATCCTCGTCGAGAACGGCCAGCCTGTCGAATACGGACAGCCGCTCTTCCTGATCGAGTAGTGCCCGCACCTTCCCCCAAGATGTTCGAGAAGATCCTCATCGCCAACCGCGGCGAGATCGCGCTTCGCATCCAGCGGGCATGCCGCGAAATGGGCATCAAGACGGTGGCCATCCATTCCGAGGCCGACGCCGACGCCAAATACGTGATGCTCGCCGACGAGTCGGTCTGCATCGGGCCGCCGCCCGCGCGTGACAGCTACCTGAACATCCCCGCCATCATCAGCGCGGCGGAGGTCACCGACGCGCAGGCGATCCACCCCGGTTACGGGTTTCTTTCGGAAAATGCCGACTTCGCCGAGCGGGTCGAGAACTCGGGCTTCGTCTTCATCGGGCCGACCGCGGCGTCCATCCGGATGATGGGCGACAAGGTGGCGGCCAAGGTGGCCATGAAGCGCGTGGGAATCCCTTGCGTGCCCGGCTCCGACGGGCCGCTGCCCGAAGACCCGAAGGAAATCCGGCGCCTGGCGGCACTCGTCGGCTACCCCGTCATCGTCAAGGCGGCCGGCGGCGGCGGCGGGCGCGGCATGCGTGTCGTGCATACGGAGGCGGCGCTCGTGAACGCGGTGAACACCACCCGCACCGAGGCGCAGAACGCCTTCGGCAACCCCACCGTGTACCTCGAGAAGTTCCTCGAGAACCCGCGCCACGTCGAGATCCAGGTGATGGCCGATGAGCACCGCGCGGCGGTCTACCTGGGCGAGCGCGACTGCTCCATGCAGCGGCGCCACCAGAAGATCATCGAGGAGGCGCCGGCGCCCGGCATCAAGCCGCGACTCATCGAGCGCATCGGGGAGCGCTGTGCGGATGCCTGCCGCAAGCTCGGCTACCGCGGCGCCGGCACCTTCGAGTTTCTCTACGAGAGCGACGAGTTCTTCTTCATCGAGATGAACACGCGCGTGCAGGTCGAGCACCCCGTGACCGAGATGGTGACCGGCATCGACATCGTGCAGGAGCAGATCCGGGTCGCGGCCGGGATGAAGCTTCGCTACCGGCAGCGCGACATCGTGAAGCGCGGTCACGCGATCGAGTGCCGGATCAACGCCGAGAACCCGGTGACCTTCGTGCCCTCGCCGGGCCGAATCACGCAATACCATACGCCCGGCGGCCCCGGCATCCGCTACGACTCGCACGCCTACGCCAACTACTACGTGCCGCCGCACTACGACTCGCTCGTGGGCAAGCTCATCGCCCACGGCGACACGCGCGAGCAGGCGATCGCGCGCATGCGCATCGCCCTTTCCGAGATGGTGATCGAGGGGATCCAGACCAACATCCCCCTGCACCAGGAACTCATGAACGACGCCGCCTTCATACGCGGCGGCATGAGCATCCATTATCTCGAGGAAAAAATGGCCGCGCTCAAGTCGATCCTGCCGGAAGGCTGAGGGCCGCATCCGATGGCCTGGCGCCGCCTGAGCGTGGTGGTCCCCGGCGACCAAACCGGCGCCCTCGCCGACGCGCTCGAAGAGGCCGGCGCCGTCGCCATCGAGCTGGCCGATGCGGATGCCGGCACCGCCGATGAAAGCGCGATCTTCGCCGAGCCGGGCGCCGATGTCGGCGTCTGGCCCCGCTGTCGCCTGGTGGCCCTCCTGCCCGGTGACGCAGATGCCCGAGGCGTGCTCGATGCGGCCCTGCGGGAAGCCGGTTGCACGCCGCTGGATCCGCCGGCCCTCGACGACCTCCAGGACACCGACTGGGTGCGCGAGACGCAGCGCCAGTTCGTGCCCATCCGCGCCGGCGCGCGCCTGTGGATCGTGCCCACCTGGCACGAAGCGCCCGACGCCGGCGCGGTGAACATCGTTCTCGACCCCGGCGCCGCCTTCGGCACCGGCAGCCATCCCACGACGCGCCTCGTCCTGGCCTGGCTCGAGCGCGAGGTGCGCGGCGGCGACACGGTGCTCGACTACGGATGCGGCTCGGGCATTCTCGCGATCGCGGCGATGAAGCTCGGGGCCGCGCGTGCGGTCGGCGTCGACATCGACCCGCTCGCCCTCGAGGCGGCTCGCTATAATGCCTCGGCCAACGCGGTCGCCCTCGACGTGCGTCCGGCCCACTCGGCCCTCGCGATCGAAGCAGACCTCACCGTCGCCAACATCCTCGCCAACCCGCTGCGCATGCTGGCTCCCCTTCTCGCCTCCCACACGCGCCCCGGCGGGCGCATCGCACTCTCCGGCATTCTCGCGGCGCAGTCCGGCGAGGTCCTGGAGGCCTACGCGCCCTTCTTCGACATGGCGACGGCGGGAACGCAGGGCGACTGGGTGTGCCTCGCGGGCACGCGCGGGCGCGGAGCTTAGCGATGCTCGTCACCACATGCAAGAACTGCGGCGCGCGTTTTCGCGTGACGCCGGAGCAGCTGAACCTGCGGCAGGGGCAGGTGCGCTGCGGGCAATGCGAGGAGGTCTTCAACGGCTTCGAGTCGCTGGAGCGTTTCCCCGGCGACGATACCGGCGCGCGGCTGCTCGCCGTGCGCGCGGCGAAGGGAACCCATCCCGGTCCCGCCGCCGAACTGGCCAACCTCGACCTCGGCCAGCGCGCGCGCCCGGGGTCGCCTGCGCCCCAACCCTCGCAGCGGTTGCCGGCGCCGCCAGCGACCGTCGATTTGCGGGATATCCCGGACCTTCCCGACGTGCTGGACCTGCCGCTGGAACCCCATGCCGTCGTGGAGCCGGTGGCAAAAGGGCCGGCACCCGACAAGCCGACGCCGGTGGCGCCGACGCCGCTGTCGCGAATCCCGGACCTGTCGCCCGAGCCCTCCTCGCCACCGCCGCAGGCTCGCCCATCGCGTGCGTGGGCCTTCGGCGCCGTGTTCCTGTCGCTCCTGCTCGCCTTGCAGCTCGCCTATGCCTTCCGCGCGCCTCTTGCGCGGCAATACCCGGTGCTTCGCCCCTACCTCGAGTCCGCGTGCGCAACCGCGGGATGTACCGTGCCATGGATTAACGAGGAGGCGGCGCTCAAGCTCGAGGATTCGGAGCTCCTCGAGGTGCCCGGCAAGCCGGGCCAGATCGCGCTGCAGGCGCGCATCCGCAACCTCGCGCCGTCGGCGCAGGAGTTCCCGCACCTGGAGCTCACCCTCACCGACGTCACCGGCCAGACCGCGGTTCGCCGGGTGTTGCGGCCCGCGGATTACCTGGGCCGCGCGCCGGCGGTGGGCGAGGTGATGGCTCCTGGATCGGAGGCGCTCCTGAGCGTGCGGCTGGAGACCGGCCGCATCCGGCCCACCGGATACGAGCTGCTGCTCTTCTATCCCTAGGCGGCGCCCTCGCGAAGGCTTGCGAGCATCGAGTCCACGGCCCGGTCAACGAGGGGAGCATCGTCCACGATGCGCGCCTCGCCGCGTCGCATCTGTTCCGCGAGCGCTTCCGGAGAAACCGAGATCGCCGCACTCGAATTGGAGTTCGTGAAAAGGTAAACGCCCTTGGCGGGACTGATCCAGGTCAGCCTCGCCCGCAGTGACGGTGCGCCATCGCGTCGGAATTCGACCCAGGTGTGGCGCTTCACATGGGTCCAGATGCCAGTGCGCGTGAACACGTTGCGCACCGGAGGTTGCCCGCGCGGGCTGCGCAGGCGGATTTCCTCGACATGGATGTCACCGGCCGGGATGATCTCCCGCTCGATCGAGGGCACGGCCAGCGGGCGCGCAGGGGCGGGCTCTCCGGAACGCGGCTGCCCCGTGAGCCCCGTTCCGCGCAGCCCCGTTCTCACCGCATCGGCGTGGCAATCGACCAGCGCGCCAAGGAAGGCCTCGCGCATCGCCTCGTCGACGCCCGCAAGCGACATGCCCTCCTGCACCCTGCGCAGAAGCGCCGGAATCCCGGCGACGAGGCGGCGCCGATCCTCCGCTCGCGACTTGGGCTCCACGCTCCAGAGCAACTCGTCCACGGTTGCGAGCATGGCTTCCCACGGCGACGAGCCTTCGCCGTGCAGCACGTGCGTACCCACGAGCGCGCGGACCCACACGTCCTCGAGCATGGCCCGCACCGCTTCCGGCACCCATTCGCGCGCGGCGAGGCGGCGGTCCACCTCCTCCTCGGCGAGGACGCGCGCGATCTCGTGGCGCTCGCGCTCCTCGACCAGCCGCGCCGTGCGCCGGGCGATCGCGTCCTCCGCCTCGTCCTGCTGCGCGAGGAAGACTTCCATTTCGCCCGCGAGACTCGTGAAGAGCGCAGGATCGTCATCGAAGTCGCGCAGCACGTGGCCCACCACTTCATCCAGCTTGGCGAGCGTGGCTGCGCCGCGCGCGCTCGACTCGTCCAGCCCGATGGCGGCACGCGCCATCCGATCGAGCAGCTGGCGCGCCGGATGGGCGCGCGAGGAGAAGAACGCCCGGTCAAGCAGCGCCACCTTGAGCGTCGGGATCTGCAGGCGCCCCAGCATGGCCTTCACGGCCACCGGGATCTGGCGGTCCTCGAAGATGAAGTCGAAGAGCATCGCCACGATGTCGATCGTCATCGCGTCCATGCCGGCGAAGGAATCCGGGTCGCGCGTGGCCTTGATGTCGCGGATCACGTTGGAGAACTGCCCGGCCGCGGCTTGCGCCCCCGGGGCGCCTTGCTGCAGTCCGGTCAGCGACCGCACGAACCCGCGCGTCGCCGGCGAGACCGGTGACGCATCGGGCGAGGCCGCCGGGGACTGCGCGGGCCGGGACATCGCGCCCAGCAATTGCGCCAACGCGGCATACGGGTCGGAGGCGGCCGCGCCCGCCGGTGCCTCACGCGCCGGCAGGGACGGATTGCGCCGGAACGTGGGCCTGATTTCCGGCAGGATCCGGCGCTCGACGAGGTGGGCGTTCAGCTCGTGGTAAACGCGGCGAAGCTCCACCGCCACCTGGCCCTCGAGCACACGCAGGAGCGTGAGCCGTACCTTCCAACCGGCCTCGATCTCGTCGCACGCATCCTTGAGCGCGCCGCACACGGTCTCCGGGCTCATGGGATTGGATTCGTCCGCAAGCTCGGACCTTTCCAGCAGGAATCCGAAGCGCTGCGAGAGCGCGCCAAGCTCGCCTTCGCATGCCGCCTTGAGCCGGCCGGCCATTCCCTGGATCGCGAGCACCTGTTCGAGCTCCTCCTCGTCCACGAGGGCGAGCGCCACCGGGGCATTCGCGGCGGGCGCTTTATCCACGTCTCCCCGGACCTTCCGGTTGAAGAGCTCGAGGAACTGGCGGCGGAAGACGGCCTCGATGGAAGGGCGGCGGCTGCGCGCCTGCGAACGCGCGTCCAGGTAGAGGTTCTGCGCCTCGCGATCCTGCGCGCCCTCGGCCAGGTTGAAGAGTTCATCCTCGACGCGGTCGAGCACACCGGCCAGGGCCGGCACGATGCGCCGGAGCGCCAGGTCGCGGCAATCGGTGAGCAGACCCGCGGATTCCTGCGGCGTCGGACGCGCACGCGCGCGCGGATGCGCGTCGAGGGAAACGACGTTGTTCGGGGAGGTGCTCGCCATGGCGCCGCCTTTCGCGGGCCACCCACGGTCGAGGGGGGACGCTCTACTGGCAATTCCGCTGTCGTAGAGCCTTGGAAAGCTGGCCCCTTAGACCGGAAACTTTGCGTCCCCACCTTTCGATGGGTTTGCCCTGTTTCAGCATGCGTGCGCCGGATGGGTTCTCGACGGCGCCTGCAAACCACGCATGCGCCGAACCTGTTCTGGCTGTTCCCATGGTGGCCGTGGGCGGGATCGCCGTCAACGCCGCCCGTCGGGCAAACCCTGCCGCGCGTCATCCGGGGCGAGCGCTTCCCCGCCGGTATAATCGGGCCTCCTTCTTGCGGACTTTCACGGCATGTCGATCCTGGTATGCGGCTCAATCGCGTACGACACCATCATGGTGTTTCGCGACCAATTCAAGAACCACATCCTTCCGGACCAGATCCACATCCTGAACGTCGCCTTCCTGGTCCCCGACATGCGCCGCGAGTACGGCGGCTGCGCGGGCAACATCGCCTACGGACTGAAGCTCCTGGGCGAGGAGCCGCTCGTCATGGCGACGGTCGGGCACGACTTCGGTCCGTACGAGCGCCGGATGGATGCGCTGGGGCTTTCCAGGAAGCATGTTCGCCAGCTCGACGAGCACTTCACCGCGCAGGCCTTCATCACCACCGACATCAACGACAACCAGATCACGGCCTTTCACCCCGGCGCGATGTCGCATTCGCACGAAAATCACATTGCCGAAGCGGCCGGGGTGCGCCTGGCGATCGTCTCCCCGGATGGACGGCAGGGCATGGTCGAGCACGCCCGCGACCTCGCGCGCGCGAAGATCCCCTACGTGCTCGACCCGGGACAGGGCATTCCCATGTTCTCGGGTGAGGACCTCATCGAGATGCTCTCCGGCGCCCGCTGCCTCACGTTGAATGACTACGAGGCGCGGCTGGTCGAACAAAAAACCGGCCAGACGGTGGCGGAACTTTCGAAGCGGGTCGAGGCGGTGGTGGTGACCGGCGCGGCCGAGGGAGCCGATATCTTTTCCGGCGGTCAACAGATTCACGTTCCGGCCGTTAAGGCGGATAGCCTGGTCGATCCGACCGGGTGCGGGGATGCGTTTCGATCCGGCCTCCTGTACGGAATGGCGCGCGGATGGGATTGGCGCAAGTGCGGCCGGCTCGCTTCCGTGATGGGCTCGATCAAGATCGCCCACCGGGGGGGCCAGAACCACCGGCCTGCGCGGGAAGCGATCGAGCGCCTCTTTTCCGAGGCCTTCGACGAATCTCTGTCGTGAATGCGGGCTGGGCGGGCGCCGGCGCAAACCAGGGGGGAACCCGGATGAACGCGAAATCGATCTCGACGATACTTGCCGCAGCGGCAGCGATGGCGCTGGCCGGATGCGCTTATCCCGGCCGCGGCAGCGCCGACTACCGCGGCTACCAGACCCGGACCGAGCAGAGCGTGCGATTCGGCGTCGTCGAATCGGTGCGCCCGGTGCACATCGACGCGGCCGACACCGGCGTCGGTGCCGTCACCGGGGCGACCCTCGGTGGAATTGCCGGCAGCACGGTCGGTGGCGGCAGCGGCTCCGTGGCCGCCGCCGTCGCAGGCGCCGTGGTGGGCGGCATCATCGGCTACAACATCGAGAAGGACGCGAACGCCCGCGGCGGCATCGAGATCACGGTGCTCCTCGACGGCGGCCAGTACATCGCCGTCGTGCAGGAAGCCGACGAGAGCTTCCGCGTTGGCGACCGAGTGCGCATCCTCTCGGGCCAGGGAACCTCGCGCGTCGCGCACTGAACGCCCCGCGGCCGTCACTCGACCGTCGCGGATCTTGATCCCCAACCGAACCCCGCGGCTGCTGCGTGCCCTGCGCTGGACGCGGCTCGTCGTGCACCTGAGCGCGGCGTTCCTCACCCTGCGCTTCCTCTGGCCCCGCGCCGGCGCGCAACGCCGCCACGAACTCGCCGTCCGGTGGGCTCAGGATCTCCTTGCGATCCTCGCGATCCGGGTCCGCTGCGAAGGCGCCAGGGCGCCGCACGGCCGCACCGGCGCCATGATCGCGTCCAATCATGTCTCCTGGGCGGACATCTTCGTCATTGCCTCGGTCCGGCACACGCGGTTCATCGCGAAGAGCGAGATCCGCGACTGGCCCTTGGCCGGCTGGCTCGCGCAGCGGTCCGGCACCATCTTCGTCCGCCGCGCGCGCCGTCACGACACCGCGCGCATCATCGCGCTCGTCCACGACGCGCTGGACGAGGGGGAATGCGTGGCGCTCTTCCCGGAAGGCACGACGACGCAGGGAGACCGGCTCCTCAAGTTCCACAGCTCGCTCTTCGAGCCGGCGGTGGCCAACCGGGCGAGTGTCCACCCCGTGGCGGTGCGCTACGAGAGCCCCGATGGCGCATTGCTTCGCGCGGCGGCCTACGTGGGTGACCTTTCGTTCGTCCAGTCGCTCGGGCTCGTCATCCGCACGCGCGAAACGATCGCGCACCTGGCTTTCGCCGAGCCGATCGACACCGAAAACCTGTCGCGCCAGGACGTGGCTGCCGAAGCGCACCGTCGCGTGGCTAGTCTTCTGGGCCTGCCGACTCCGGACAATTCGCCTGGTAGAGCCGGCGGTCGCCCAGGCGAACGGCCGTAAGCTCGCGGCCCCAGACACAACCACTGTCGAGGGAAAGAACCTTGTCGCGCAGGCGCAGGCCCTGCACCGACCAGTGTCCGCAGACGATGGTGTGCGTGGCGCTTCGGCGCGCCGGCATGTCGAACCACGGGATGAGGTCGCGGTGCGCTTCCCCCGGCTCTCCCTGGAATGCGAGATCCATGGCCCCGTCCGCCGTGCACAGGCGAAGACGCGTCATCGAGTTGACGATCGCTCGCAGGCGATCGCCGCCCGAAAGCGTGTCGTCCCAGCGCGCGGGTTCGTTGCCGTAGAGGTTCGCGAGGAAGGGATGCCACTGCGGCCCCTGCAGCACGGCCTCGACCTCGCCCGCGAGCGAGCGAGCTTTCGTGATCGACCATTCAGGCACCAGGCCGGCGTGCACCATCGCGAAGGCGCCCTCGACATGCATGAGGGGACGATGGCGAAGCCAGTCCAGGAGCTCGTCGCGGTCCGGGGCGGCAAGCACGTCCTCGAGGGTGTCGCGCCGCCGGGGCTTCTGGATCCCCTCGGCGACGCAGAGCAGGTGAAAATCGTGGTTGCCAAGGACCGCGACGGCGGCCGGCCCCAGGCGTTTCACGAATCGGAGGCAGCCCAGCGAGTCGGGTCCGCGATTCACCAGATCGCCCACGAACCAGAGACGGTCGCGGGCGGGATCGAACGCCAGCGAATCCACGAGGCGCTCGAGGGGTTCGAGGCATCCTTGCAAGTCGCCGATCGCGTAAATGGCCATGGGAAAGGAAAAGCGGAAAAGGCGACCGAGGCCGCCCTTTGATGGAAGACGCCGGGGGCCGCGCCTACTTCGAGCCGGCGACCATGTAATCGACAGCGGCCTTCACTTCATCGTCGCCCAGCGAGGCATTGCCTCCCCTGGGCGGCATCGCGGCCTTGCCCTTGAGCGCGCTCGCGTAAAGCGCGTCGTTCCCGGTCTTGACGCGAGGGGCCCACGCGGCCTTGTCGCCAATTTTAGGCGCGCCGGCCACGCCGGTCGCGTGGCATACCATGCAGGTGGTGTCGTAAACCTTCTTGCCGTCGGCCTTGCCGCCCTTGGCCGGCGCCGCCACTACGGCGGCAACCTTGGGGCCCTGCGGGGCCGGGGCGATCGGGGAAGCGCCTTCGACCTGCAGCCTGGCTACAGGGGCGATTCGCCGTGCGAGTGCCTCGGGCGCCATGGCGGGATCGTTCTCCAGCGAGCGGTTGCCATACGCGCCGATCGCGAACTGCGCGACCAGGATGATGCCCACGATGAGCGAGACCGCGCCGAGGACCACCGAGATGGCGAGCTTCACAGGGTGCGATTCGGGGTTTGCGTCGGCGGTGTCGGAGTGATGGGCGTTGGACATGGTTTCCTCGGGTTTCGCGTGGCGGCCGCGCCGCGATTTCGCAGGCGGGGATTATAGCCCGGCCTTCCGGCGGAAATCACGGTTCCCGTTGGACGGGAGGTAACGAAGTCGTTTAGAATCCGACACCTACGCGCCCGTAGCTCAGTTGGATAGAGTACTGCCCTCCGAAGGCAGGGGTCGCACGTTCGAATCGTGTCGGGCGCGCCAACCGTTTCCTTCATCTCCGTCGATCCCGTCCTCCCGCGTGAATGCGACAGCCGCTGCCGGAGCGACCGCGAGCGAGCGAATTTGCGCGCTGGCGGCAGCCGCCTTTCTCGTCGTCGCGCCGGTCACGGCATCCTCGGGGCTACGCGTTGCCCTGCTGGCCGTCGCGGCGCTGGCTCTCGGGCATCTTGCGTTTCACCACGGGCGCGACCGCCTGGCACCGGCACCGCCCACGTTCGTCTCGATCCCGCTCGTCCTTTGGGCCGCACTCGCGACGGCGTCGCTCGCCTGGAGCGTCGATCCCGCCTACACCCGGTCGGAGCTGCGCGCGGAGATCGCCTACGGGGCGCTCGCGTTCTGCGTATTTTATTTCGCCGCCGACGGGAAAAACATCCGGCTATGGGCCGCAGCGCTGCTCGCCGGCACCGCTGTGCTCGCGGTCACCGACCTGGCCCGCGCATTCATTGCGCCGAACGCCGCTTCATTCAACTCGGGCGCCGGTAGATTCACCACGCATCTCGTGCTCGCGGCGCCCTTCTTCATGTTGCTGACCGTCGATCGCCCCGCGGGCTTCGGAAAGCGCCCCGCGATTCTCGCCGGCGGCATCGCGGTGTTCTTCGCTGCGGCACTCGCCTCGCAGAACCGCATCGTGTGGGGGGCCTTTCTCGTGTCGCTGGCCGTTCTCGGGGGGGCGCTGGTGCCCAGCGCGCCGCGCGAGTTCGGCCGCAAGGCGCTCGCGGCACTGGGGATCCTCGGGGCCGCGATCGTGATTCTCTTCGGCATATCGATGATGAAGAAGGTGGAGGTTTACACCACCGCCAGGAACGCCGGGGAGAGCCTCGAGAGGGACGTCCGGCCCAGGTTCTGGGCCATCGCGACGGGTGCGATCGCCGACCGGCCGCTTGCCGGCCACGGATTCGGCCGCGACATCATCGCGCCCCGCTTTCGCGCCGAGTTTGGCGACACCGAAGGCAGGGAGTTCGCCGCCCATGGTCACAACCTGTTCCTGAACGCGGCTGTGTCGCTGGGCGCGGCGGGACTCGCGGCGCTCACGATACTGATGGCCGCGCTTGCGTTGGCGCATGCGCGCAACCTCGCGCGGCCCGCCACGCGCATTGCCGGCGCGATCGGTCTCGCGCTGGTCGCAGGATTCCTCGTCAAGAATCTCACCGACGACTTCTTCAATCGCCACAACGCGCTCGTCTTCTGGGCGCTGAACGGCATGCTGATCGGGTTCGGCAAGCGCCCTGCAAGCGGCCCGTGAGGCTGCTCGTCGTCCGGCAGGACAACATCGGCGACCTGGTCGTGACCACGCCGGTGTTCGCTGCCCTGCGGTCCCGCTTCCCCCACGCTCGCATCGAGGCGCTCGTCAATGGCTACAGCGCGCCCATCCTCGCCCATCACCCCGACGTGGATGCCGTGCACGCCTATACGAAGGACAAGCACCTGGCCGCGGGCGAGTCGCGTCCGTCGAACTGGCTCGCGCGGATCTCGCTGTTGCTCACGCTTCGGCGCGCGAGGTTTGACATCGTGCTGCTCGCGTCCCCGGGCTATCGCCCGCGGCTGGTGACGATGGCCCGGATACTGTCGCCACGCAAGATCGCCTCGTTCGTGCCCAGGGGCAACCATCCCGCGGACATCGATTTCCCGGTCGATTTTCCCGGCCCTGCGGGGCTGCACCACCTGGAGGAGACCTTCCGCATCCTCGAACCTCTCGGGATCCCGGGACCGCCACCGGCGCCACGCCTGGGATTCGCGATTGCGCCACGCGATCCTGCCTTGCCCATCATCATCGGCATCCATGTGAGCGCAAGACGGCTCAGCCAGCGCTGGCCCGAGGCGCGATTTGTCGAGCTGATGCGCAACCTCCATGAAAGCACGGGCGCGAGCTTTCGCCTTTTCTGGGCGCCCGGTGCCGAGGACGATCCGCGCCATCCGGGCGATGACCACAAGGCGCAGCGGATCGTGCAGGCGGCTGCGGGCGTGCCGCTCGAGCCTGTCCCCACGCAGGTCCTGGGCAATCTGGCCGAAGGCATCGCCGGATGCGACGCGGTGGTTTGCTCCGACGGCGGCGCGATGCACATCGCGGCAGCGATGCGAAAGCCGGTCGTGTGCCTGTTCGGCGTGACCGATCCCGCGGAATGGGGGCCCTGGGGCGTCCCGAGCCGCGTGGTTCGACCCGCCTCGCGCGATGTTCGCGACGCGGGCGTCGCGCAGGTGCAGCAAGCCTTCCTCGACCTCGCACGCGAGGCCGGACTCCTGTCCTAGGCGGCGCGCGTTCCGGTCACGACCTTGAGCTTGGGCCGGACCTGCGACTGGAACTCCGGCACCCAGCGCTTCAGGTCGCGGCGCACCTCGGCGTCGGCGAAGACACGATCCTGCGCGACCCAGGCAAGCAGCTCTTCCAGCCAGTTGCGCGGCTGCGCTTCCCGCGCCTTGGCGACGCGAAGCTTCGGGTGCGGCGTGGGTCGCGTGTGCTCGTCGTCCGCGAGGAGCTCCTCGAAGAGCTTCTCGCCGGGCCTGAGTCCCGTGTAGACGATCTTGATCTCCTCCTCGGAGAGCTCCGACAAACGGATCATGTCGCGCGCGAGATCGACGACCTTCACCGGCTCGCCCATGTCCATCACGAAGATTTCCCCGCCCAGGCCCATGCACCCGGCCTGCAGCACGAGTTGCGCGGCCTCGGGGATGGACATGAAGTAACGCACCATTTCCGGGTGGGTGACGGTCACGGGACCGCCCTTGTCGATCTGCTCCTGGAAACGCGGGATGACGCTCCCGGCGCTGCCGAGCACGTTGCCGAAGCGCACCATCTCGAAACGCGTGGAGCTGCCGGCCTGGAGCGCCTGGCACACCATCTCCGCAAGGCGCTTGGAGGCGCCCATCACGTTGGTGGGGTTGACCGCCTTGTCCGTGGACACGAAGACGAACTTCTTCGCGCCGTAGTCGATGGCCGCGCGCGCCACCACGAAAGTGCCGAACACGTTGTTCTGCACCGCCTCCCAGGAGTTGAGCTCCTCCATCAGCGGCACGTGCTTGTAGGCCGCGGCGTGAAAGACGATCGAAGGCGAGTACTGGTGCATGACCTGGGTCACGCGAATCGTATTCTTGATGTCGCCCACGACGCTCGCAAGGGGCATCTCGGGAAACGCATCGCGCAGCTCCCCGTCTACCTTGTACATCGCGAACTCGCTCTGCTCGAAGAGCACCAGCATCGAGGGCTGGAAGGCCGCGATCTGGCGGCACAGCTCGCTTCCGATCGAGCCGCCCGCCCCCGTAACGAGGACGACCTTCCCGGTGAGGAGCTCGTGCAGGCCCGCATCGTCGAGCGTCACGGGCTCGCGCTTCATGAGGTCCTCGACCGCGACCTTCCGGATCTTCGGGACGGCGAGCTTTCCGCCGGCGACGTTGTCGAGCGACGGCACCGTCAGAACGGATACCTTGGCGCGCTTGCAGATCTCGATGACGCGCCGGCGCACCTTGTACGGCACGGAGGGCATGGCGATGATCGCGTGGCGAAGCTTCAGGCGCGTGGCCAGCCGCGGAAGATCCTCGATGCCGCCCATCACGCGAATGCCCTGCAGCAGGCGTCCCCGCTTCTGCGTGTCGTCGTCCAGAAGCCCGACCACGCGCCATTCCTGGCTGCGCGAGATTTCCTTGAGGAGCCCCACCGCCGCGTCGCCCGCGCCGAGCACGACAACGGGAATGCCCTCCGTGCCGCGACCGTAGAGGCTCCATTCCTTGAAGGAGCGAAGCGCCATGCGCGATCCGGACATGATCGACACGAGGATCAGCGGGTAGAGCGCGTACTCGCGGTAGCTCAGCACCTCGTCGAAGCCGGCGGAGCGGAAGAGAAACGCCAGCGCGACGGTGCCCGTGAGCACGGAAAAGACGATGCGCTGCACGTCGGGCAGGCTGGTATAGCGCCAGATGCCCTGATACACGCCGAACAGGTAGCTCACCAGGCCCTGGATCGGGATGGCCACGAGAAGGGCGGTCGTGACATCTCCGGGCACGGCGGGAGCCGCGTGGGAGCGAAGCAGCGCAAAGGAGAAGGCCCAGCTGAGCGTGAGCGCGACCGCATCGTGCGCCAGGGCGACGAGGGCCTGCGAATCGATCTGGAAGGGTTTCATGGCGTCGGGACGTGAGGCTGTCATTCTTCTTGGTTCACGAATGCGCGATTGTTGTTCTTCTCACCGCCGTGTCCCCGGCGGTTGCCTGCATACCGCCGTTCATGGTGGCCGGCGGGGGTTGGTTCGGTCGATCCGGGCCAAGAGCAGCAAATAGGCGATCGCCCAAAGGGAAATTATAGCGCCTTGCAGAGGGGCGCGCTGCTCCAGGGCGACGATGGCGCTCCCGGCCACGGCCCCCATGAGGGCCCACGCCGACGCCGCCAGACGCCGGTGGGTCCAGCCGCCAAGCACCAGCCGCTGGTAGTAGTGGGTGCGATGCGCCTGCAGGAAGCGTTCCCCCATGGCCATTCGCTTCGCCAGGGTCACCGTGGCGTCCACGATGAAGGGAGAGAACACCAGCACCGGGAACCACGCCGGCCAGAGGCCGCGCACCGCACCCAGCCAGCCGAGCGCGCCGGCCAGGAACCCGACGGGAACGGATCCCGCGTCTCCCATGAAGACACGGGCCGGCGGGAAGTTGAACGCCAGGAAGCCCGCGGCCGCACCGCTCATCGCCAGGGACGAATAGGCGATCGGGGCGTCTCCCGCGCGAAGCGCGACGACCGCGAAAGCCCCGAAGCCGATCATGGCCATTCCGCCCGCGAGGCCGTCGGCCCCGTCCATGAAATTGAAGAGGTTCGCCATCCAGGCGATGGCAACGCATCCCAGCGCGGCGAGCGCGATTGCAACGGGATCGGCGGCGCCGGGCCAGGCGACGCAGACGACCAGCAGGGCAGCACCGACGTGGCAAGGCAGGCGCACCGCGACCGGCAGGCTTTTCACATCGTCCACGGCGGAAACCGCTGCCAGCAGGGCAGCGCCACCGGCGATCCAGCGCAACGCCGGCGTGCCGTGGAAGAGAATCACCGGCAGCGCGCCAAGCATCAGGCCGATTCCGCCAAACCGCGGCGTCGCCGCCGCGTGCAACGACCGCTCGTTGGGGTGATCGAGAAGGCGCGCAGCCAGCGGGCTCGCGCGCAGGGCGGAAATCATCGCCATCGCCACGAGCGCAGGCAAGAGGAAAGCCAGCAGGCTCATCGTGCGCCGGCCTCGCGCCAGGCCGCGATGGTATCGGTCAACCCGGAGGCGAGCGGGATTCGTGGCGACCAGCCCAGGTCCGAGATGAGCGTCGCGGGATCGGCCTGCAGGGAGCGGGTGAGGCGGCGCATGCGCTCGCGCTCGCCTGCGATGGCCGCGCCCGCCTCGAGCGCCAGCGCGGGAATCGGGAAGAGCCGGGAAGGGCGGTGGAGGGCAGCACGCAGCGCCGTCATCAGCTCCGTCGTGGAGACGGGCTCGGGATGGGCCGCGATGAACGCGCGTCCTGGCGCCCGCGGATGGCTCGCGGCGAGAAGCAGGGCGTCGGTCAGATCCCGGACGTGCACGAAACTGCGCCGGTTGTGGAGGGCGGCGAGCGGAAGCCATGCCCCGGAATCGGCCAGGCGCAGGAGAGCGCGAAAATTGCCTCCGACACCCGGCCCGTAGGTCAGCGGGATGCGCACGATCACCACCGCGAGCCCGGTGCGCGAGGCGATCTCGCGAAGCGCTTCCTCGGCCCGCCACTTGGACCGCGCATAGCCACCCACCGGGGCTGGCGGCGAGTCCGGCCCGAACGGCACTCCGGAGGTCTCCTCGCCATGAACCTTGACGGTGCTCGCGAAGACGAAGCGGGCAGCCCCTGCTGCTGCCGCCGCTTCGGCGAGCGTCGCCGTCTTTTCCACGTTATCGCGATCGAAATCCGCGGCCTTGCCATGCCGTTCGTGGACACGTGCAGCCAGGTGAACCACGATGGCATCCCGGAAGTCCGCGCCCGCAATGGCTTCGCGCCAATGCGGACCGGCCATCGCCATTCGCGGGCAGGGACCGAGCCGCGACACCAGCGCGGAGCCCACGAAGCCGCCGGCGCCGGTGACGAGAACCCTCGAAGGGGCGACGATGACGGGATCCACGGGCTGAAAACGAAACGGGCATCCCGAAAGATGCCCGTTTGCGCGAGGCTGATCTCTACGTTACGGGCAGTTCGCCGGTACCGCCACAGTGATCGCGACCACGGAGGTGCCGTCCGTTACCGACACGGTACCCGCCACCGGGTAAACAGTCAGGCCGTCGCCATTCGCTCGCGTCATCGAGACCGTCGAACCGGAGATGCTCGCCGTCACGCGGGGGTGCGACGAATTTGCGGTGTAGCCACTGCCGGTTCCACCAACCACCGTGGCCGATCCCGACGTGCCGCACGTGAGTGTCACCGAGGCGGGTGACGCCGTGAGCGTCGGGAGGGTGCCCGTGCCCGGAGCGATGGTCACCGCCAGCGTGGCGAGCGCACCGCGGCTGTCGGCGACGATCACGCTCGTGCCTGCCGGGCAAGGCGGCGAAGTCAACCCTGCGGTGACGGAGAACTTGTCACCCGAGGCGGCAACCGTGGTCGGCGATACGCCGAGACCCGCCGAATAGGTGAGCGAATAGGGCGGCGTGCCGCCGAACACGAACACATCAGCCGTACCCGTCCCGCATCGCGTGGTGAGCGAGCCCGTGAAGGTGAGCGTGGTCGGCAAGAGGGTGGGGGGGTCGGCAGGGGCCTGCTGGACGATGGTGAACAGGGCGTCCGACGTGGTACCCGTTGCGACATCCGTCACCTTGTAGCTGGCAATCTGCGTCGATGCGCTGGCGTTCACGCGAGTGCGGACGAACGCCTTGCCCTGCAGGTCGGTCGAGACGCGGATCTGGCTCACGAGTTGCGGGGTGACGGCGGGATCCTCGACGACGAAGGAATAGTCGCCGCGCACGCGGTCGAACTGGTAAACGCGGTTGCCGTAGTGCCCGCCGTTCACGGTGGGGGCGAAGGAGATGATGGTGTCGGTGCCCGAGCAGGCCTGCGGCGGCCCGCTCGTGCCGGCGCTCGCGCACGTGTTCGAGTAGCTCTGGCCATAACCGGTGAAGAAGTTCTGCGCCACCTTGTAGGTGTTCGTGGACGCCGCGCCGTTGCTGTCGCGGACCTCGATGTTCACGGAACGGACAGGCAGCTCCTCGGGCGTCAGGCCTGAGTCGACCACACCCGGGTTGCGGGCGACGAAGGAAAACTGACCGCTATCGGAGGTGAAGTTGAGCTCGATGATCGTCGGTTCGCTCGACGTCACGAGGTAAGGTTTGCGCCCTCCCACGATATTCGCCGTGTAGGGAACGCCCGCGTAGATGGTGGCCGAACCGGGCAGGAGCTGGATGCTCCCGACGGAGGTTGGCGAGGACGTTGCGCCACCGCCGCCGCACGAGGCGAGGGCGAGAGCGACCGCCGCCAGGAAGGCAACGGAAAGCTTCGATTGGAGGCGACGCAGCTGGTCGGAATTCACGTTGGTTTCCCCTTTTTTGCTGGGACCCGCAATAAGATTTCTTCAAAATTAGCGGGTTATGCCCGTTTATTAAAGCGCAACTTGCAGTTGCTTGCAAGCAGAACTTTCGGGCGTCCCAGTATGGCGAGAAAGCGCGGCTGCGCCTCAATACCCCCCGGGTGCGCCCCCAATTCCTCCCACTAGGGGCATGGGGAGATCCCACCTGTAATGGTGACCTTGACCGACAAGGCCGAAATACCATCGGAGACGCTGGCGGTGAGGTCTACCGGAAGAGTCGCCGGAGTATTCGTGTTTGGTGTTCGCCTGAAGGAGGCCGTATTGCCCGACCATGTGGCCGTAATAAGCCCGCTTCCCGTCGTGGCGAAGTAGCTGCCCGTTCCACCCGCGAGACTCACGCTGGCAACGGCACTGCAGGAATCGAGCGAAACGCTATCCGGGGAAACCACGAAGGCGGGCAAGGCAGCGGTGGTCGGCTTGTTGGTCACCGGGACCTGGCGAGTCCGGCCTGCCGCATCGGTAACGATCAGGGTGGCGGCCACGCCATCGGAAGGGCAGGTGCCCCCGGTTGCGGAAATCGTGAATTTCCCCCCGGACGCCGAAACCACCACCGGGGAATCCGGCGTGAACGGAACCGGGAACGCCAGCCTGAACGAGGGCGACGTGCTCGCGACCGAATAAGGCGGCGTTCCGCCGAAGATGAAGAAGTCGACCGCTGCCGTCGCACAAACTCCCTGCTGCGGGCCAATGAGGTCAAGGCTTGCCGGCAGCGTGTAGAAGCTTGGATCCGCCTGCGTCACTTGGGCTATCGCAAAGCTCGTCTGGCGGTACGCGCCACTCACGACATCGGTGATCCGCAGGAGTGCGGTCTGGTTGGGGGCGAGCGCCGTCGCGCGAATGCGGGCGCGGGCGATGCCCGTCTCGTCGGTGGCGACGAGCTGGGAGGTCGCGAGTTGCTCGGGCGAGGTGCCCACCGGCGTGACGATATAGCGGAAGTCCCCGGAAATCACGTCAAACCGGATGCCGCGCGCGGCGAGCGGGACGCCGCCCTGCGAAATCGTCACCTTCACTTCTGCATCCCCGCCCGAGCAAAGGGCCGGCGAGCAGCTCGCCGTCTGCGTTGAACTCGGCGTGATGGTCACATTGTTGTTCACGGTGCCGGCGCGAACCGTTACGGTCGCCGTGACGACCGCAGCCGTGGCAGTGTCGCGCACCGAAAGCACGATGCCGCCCACTTCCGCGGCAGCGATCGGGCTCGGGATGATCGTGAAGGAATTGCCGATCACGCTGCCCGGGGAAGGAATCACCGCCTGGTTGTTCGAGGCGATGATGTAGCTGCCGTTACCGCCAGTTATGGATAACGTAGTCGGGAGCCCGGAGTAGGCGATGATCTGCGAAGTCGCGGATGACGCAGGAAGTATGACGATCGCCTGCTGGTTCGGCACGTTGGTTGACGGACCGACCGAGCCGCCGCAGGACGCAAGCACAAGCACGGCGAGGAAGGCAGCGGTACGGGCGATCAACTGGGGCAGGCGGGACGGGGCGAAAGTCACGGGTGAGCGGTCCTGGTCGGGGCGGCCCTCGAAACGGGTCCGCACGGTTTTCCGCGATTCTACTCACAACCCCCGCCCATGGCTCGGAAACCCCCTGCCCGGGCCCGGTGGATTTGTTGCGGTGCACTATGGCCGCCGCTATCATGGAGGGTCCCGCGCGATCTGCCGCCCCGGCGGCCCGGCCCGATGGTCCGGAGCCCCCACGGCTTCGGGCCAAAAGCCCGCCCTGGCCGCGATCCCGGGACTCGAGAGGCCGTATCGCATCGACGCACCGTCCGACCGTATCATCGCCCGCTTCACCCGGGTGTATTGCTGAAAGGAATCCGCAATGGAGATCCCGGTTGGGCTGCCGCGCGCCCAAGGCCTCTACGACCCCCGCCACGAACGCGATGCGTGCGGGGTGGGCTTCATCGCGCACATCAAGGGAAAGAAGTCCCACGACATCGTGTCGAACGGGCTCACCATCCTCAACAACCTCACGCACCGCGGCGCCACGGGCGCCGACCCGCTGCACGGCGACGGCGCGGGCATCCTGGTGCAGATTCCCGACGGCTTCTTCCGCGAGGAGATGGCCCGCCACAGCGTGAAGCTCCCGAAGGCCGGCGCCTACGGTGTGGGCATGGTGTTCCTGCCGCAGAACCCGGCGGCGCGCGCGGCTTGCGTGCGGGAAATCGAGCGCGCCATCGTGAACGAAGGCCAGGCGCTCCTCGGCTGGCGCGAAGTGCCCGTCGACCCCAGCTCCCTCGGCCATTCGGCCAAGAGCACGATGCCGGTGATCCGGCAGGTCTTCGTGGGCGCCGGCCGCGGCCAGCTCGACCGCGACGCCTTCGAGCGCAAGCTCTACATCATCCGCAAGGCCTCCGGCCACGCCATCCGCGCGCTGGGCCTCACGAACGCCGGCCAGTTCTACGTGCCCTCGTTCTCGCACCGGACCATCGTGTACAAGGGGATGCTGCTCGCCCACCAGGTAGGGGAGTTCTTCACCGACCTGCACGACAAGCGCTTCATCTCGGCCCTGGCGCTCGCGCACCAGCGCTTTTCCACCAACACCTTCCCCACCTGGGATCTCGCGCACCCGTTCCGCTTCATCGCGCACAACGGCGAGATCAACACGCTGCAGGGCAACCTCAACTGGATCCGCTCGCGCCAGGCGACCATCCACTCCAAGCTCCTCGGCACCGATCTGGACAAGATCTGGCCCCTCATCTACGAAGGCCAGTCCGACTCGGCGTCCTTCGACAATGCGCTGGAGCTCCTCGTGATGGGCGGCTATCCGATCGCCCACGCGATGATGCTGATGATTCCCGAGGCGTGGGCCGGCAACCCGCTCATGGACGCCAAGCGCCGCGCCTTCTACGAGTACCACGCCGCGCTCATGGAGCCGTGGGACGGCCCCGCGGCCGTCGCCTTCACCGACGGCAAGTTCATCGGCGCCACGCTCGACCGCAACGGCCTGCGCCCCGCGCGCTACTTCATCACCGACGACGATCTCATCATCATGTCCTCGGAAATGGGCGTGCTCGACATTCCCCAGTCGAAGATCGTCAAGAAGTGGCGCCTGCAGCCGGGCAAGATGCTGCTCGTCGATATCGAGCACGGCCACATCGTCTCCGACGAGGAGCTCAAGCGCGACCTCGCCGCCGAGCGCCCGTACCAGGACTGGCTCGACCGCACGCAGATGCGCCTGGAGGACCTGCCTTCTCCCGGCGCCATCCCGATGCCGGACATCGACAAGCTCCTGGACCGCCAGCAGGCCTTCGGCTACACGCAGGAAGACCTGAAGATGCTGCTCACGCCGATGGCGGTCGCGGGCGAGGAACCCGTGGGCTCCATGGGCGACGACACGCCGGTCGCGGTGCTCTCCAACCGCCCCAGGCAGCTCTACGCGTACTTCCGCCAGCTCTTCGCGCAGGTGACCAACCCGCCGATCGACCCGATCCGCGAGCAACTCGTGATGTCGCTCGTGTCCTTCATCGGCCCGCGCCCGAACCTGCTTTCGCCCGACTCGACCGAGCCGGTGATGCGCCTGGAGGTCTCGCAACCGATCCTCACCTTCGAGGACATGGAGAAGCTGCGCCGCGCCTCCGAGAGCACCAACGGCCACTTCGTGAGCGAAGTCCTCTCCATGTGCTTTCCCGCAGAGTGGGGCGCGGAGGGCATGGAGCCCGCGCTCGCCCGCCTGTGCGCCGATGCCGAGGACGCGGTGAGGAAGGGTGTGAATATCGTCATCCTCACGGACCGGGAGATTTCCGCCGCGCTCGTGTCCATCCCCGCGCTCCTGGCCACGGCCGCAGTGCATCATCATCTCGTCCGCGCGGGCCTGCGCACGCGTTCGGGCCTGGTGGTCGAGACCGGCAGCGCGCGCGAGGTGCAGCACTTCGCCTGCCTGGCCGGATTCGGGGCGGAGGCGATCCACCCCTACCTGGCGTTCGCCACGCTCTTCGACATCAAGGACGGCCTGCCGCAAAAGGTGGACAACAAGGAGCTGGTCAAGCGCTACATCAAGGCGATCGGCAAGGGGCTCCTCAAGGTGATGTCCAAGATGGGCATTTCCACCTACCAATCCTACTGCGGCGCGCAGATCTTCGAGGCCGTGGGGCTCAACACGAAGTTCGTCGAGAAGTACTTTACGGGCACGCCCTCGGCCGTGGAGGGCATCGGCCTCGAGGAAGTGGCCGAGGAAGCCGTGCGGCTGCATCGCCAGGCCTATTCGGATGCGCCGCTCTACCGCGACCGCCTCGACCCGGGCGGGGACTACGCCTACCGCATCCGCGGCGAGGCGCACGTGTGGACGCCGGACACGATCGCGAAGCTGCAACACGCCACGCGCTCCGGCAGCTTCTCGACGTACAAGGAATACGCGAAGCTCATCAACGAGCAGAGCGAGCGCCTGATGACGCTGCGCGGGCTCTTCGAGATCCGCATGGCGGCGACCCCCATCCCGATCGAGGAAGTGGAGCCTGCCAGGGACATCGTGAAGCGCTTCGCCACCGGCGCCATGTCGCTGGGCTCCATCTCGCACGAGGCGCACTCCACGCTCGCCATCGCCATGAACCGCATCGGCGGCAAGTCGAACACGGGCGAGGGCGGCGAGGATCCGATCCGCTACGTCCCGCTGCAGAACGGCGATTCCATGCGCTCGGCCATCAAGCAGGTGGCGGCGGGGCGCTTCGGCGTCACCACCGAGTACCTCGTCAATGCCGACGACCTGCAGATCAAGATGGCCCAGGGAGCCAAACCGGGGGAGGGCGGCCAGCTTCCCGGCCACAAGGTCTCCCGCTACATTGCCAAGGTGCGCCACACCGTGCCCGGCGTGGGCCTCATTTCCCCGCCGCCGCACCACGACATCTATTCGATCGAGGACCTGGCGCAGCTCATCCATGACCTGAAGAACGTGAACCCGAAGGCGCGCGTGTCCGTGAAGCTCGTGTCCGAGATCGGCGTGGGCACGATCGCCGCGGGCGTGGCCAAGGCCAAGGCCGACCATGTGACCATTTCCGGGCACGACGGCGGCACGGGCGCCTCCCCGCTCTCGTCGGTGAAGTACGCCGGCAGCCCCTGGGAGATCGGCCTGGCGGAAACCCAGCAGACGCTGGTGCTCAACAAGCTGCGCGGGCGCATCGCGGTGCAGGCCGACGGCCAGATGAAGACCGGCCGCGACGTGGTGATCGGCGCCCTCCTCGGCGCGGACGAGTTCGGCTTCGCCACCGCGCCCCTGGTCGTCGAGGGCTGCGTCATGATGAGGAAATGCCACCTCAACACGTGCCCGGTGGGCGTGGCCACGCAGGATCCTGAGCTCATCAAGAAATTCACCGGCAAGCCCGAGCACGTCATCAACTACTTCTTTTTCGTCGCCGAAGAAGTGCGCGAGTGGATGGCCCGAATGGGAATGCGCCGGTTCGAGGACATGATCGGCCGCGCCGACCTGCTCGACATGCGCCGCGGCATCGAGCACTGGAAGGCGAAGGGGCTCGATTTCACGCGCCTCTTCTACCGCCCGCCGGTCGATGCCTCCGTGTCCATCCGCTGGACGGACAGGCAGAACCACGCGCTCGACAAGGCGCTGGACCACACCCTGATCGAGAAAGTGCGTCCCGCCCTCGACTCGAAGCGGCCGGTGCAGGTGCAAAGCGCCATCTTCAACCGGAACCGCACGGTGGGCGCGATGCTCTCCGGCGAGGTGGCGCGCCGCTACGGGCACGCGGGGCTTCCCGAGAACACGATCCACGTGAAGTTCACGGGCACCGCGGGCCAGTCCTTCGGCGGCTGGCTGGCGCACGGCATCACCTTCGAGCTCGAGGGCGACGCGAACGACTACGTCGGCAAGGGCCTGTGCGGCGGGCGCATCGTCGTCTACCCCTCGAAGGACTGCCCCATCGTCCCCGAGGACAACATCATCGTCGGCAACACCGTGATGTACGGCGCGATCATGGGCGAGGCCTATTTCCGGGGGGTGGCCGGCGAGCGCTTCGCGGTGCGCAATTCCGGCGCCACGGCTGTCGTCGAAGGCGTGGGCGACCACGGCTGCGAATACATGACGGGCGGCACCGTGGTGGTGCTCGGCACGGCGGGACGCAACTTCGCCGCCGGCATGTCGGGCGGCATCGCGTACGTGCTGGACGAGGAGGGCGACTTCTCCCAGCGCTGCAACCTGGCGATGGTGGAGCTGGAGCCGATCCCGGACGAGGACCACGCAGCGGCCGACGCCGGTGCCAACCTCGAGCTCGAGTCGCACGGCAAGGTGAAGATCGACCACCTCGCCGGCAACGATGACGCCACGATCAAGGCCCTCATCCAGCGCCACCTGCTCTACACCGGCAGCGAACGCGCCCGGCGCATCCTCGAGAACTGGGCGGCGTACCTGCCGCGCTTCGTGAAGGTGATGCCGATCGAGTACAAGCGCGCCCTGGGCGAGATGGCGCAGGAGCAGGCGCGGCGAGGCGAAACCGTGAAGGCGGCGGAAGTTCGAGCGAACGACTGAGGCAAGAACCCATGGGAAAGATCACCGGCTTCATGGAAATCGCGCGCAAGGACCGAGGCTACGAGCCCGTTGCCGAGCGCATCAAGGTCTACAGGGAATTCACCCGCCCGCTCACCGATGCCGACATGAGCCAGCAGGGCGCGCGCTGCATGGATTGCGGGATCCCGTACTGCCAGACGGGCTGCCCGGTGAACAACGTGATCCCGGACTGGAACGACCTCGTCTACCGCGGGCACTGGCGCTCCGCGCTGGACGTGCTGCACTCGACCAACAATTTCCCGGAGTTCACGGGGCGCGTATGCCCGGCGCCCTGCGAGGCGGCGTGCACCCTCAACATCAACAACGACCCGGTCGCCATCAAGTCGATCGAGCAGGCCATCGTCGACAAGGGCTGGGCCGAGGGCTGGATCGTGCCGGAGGTTTCGGCCAGGAAGACGGAGCGCAAGGTGGCGGTGGTGGGTTCCGGCCCGGCGGGCCTTGCCTGCGCACAGCAACTCGCGCGCGCCGGCCACGACGTGACGCTCTTCGAGAAGAGCGATCGCGCGGGAGGACTGCTGCGCTACGGCATCCCCGACTTCAAGATGGAAAAGCACCTCATCGACAGGCGCCTGGAGCAGATGCGCGCGGAGGGCGTCACCATCCGCACCGGCATCAACGTGGGCGTGGACGTGAAGGCCGAGGAGCTGCTCGCGGGCTTCGACGCGGTCGTCCTCTCGGGCGGCTCGGAAAAGCCGCGCGACCTGCCGGTGCCGGGACGCGAGCTCTCCGGCATCCATTTTGCGATGGAATTCCTGCCGCTGCAGAACAAGGTCGTCGCGGGTGACAAGGTGCCGGGCCAGATACTCGCCACGGGCAGGAACGTCGTCGTGATCGGCGGCGGCGACACCGGCAGCGACTGCATCGGCACCTCGATCCGGCAAGGCGCGAAGTCGGTCATGAATTTCGAGCTGCTTCCCAAGCCCCCCGAGCAGGAGGACAAGCCGCTCACCTGGCCGTACTGGCCGCTCAAGCTGCGCACTTCCAGCTCCCACGACGAAGGCGCCAAGCGCGACTTCGCCGTGGCGACGAAGCGCTTCGAGGGAAAGAACGGCAAGGTCACGAGCCTCACCGCCTGCCACGTCGAATGGGTCAAGGACGAGAAGGGCGGCATGTCCATGAAGGAAGTGCCCGGCACCGAGTTCACGATTGCCGCCGATCTCGTGCTCCTCGCCATGGGCTACCTGCAGCCGGTGCACGAAGGCCTCGTGGCCGGCCTCGGCGTCGAAACGGACGCGCGCGGCAACGTGAAGGCCGCCACGGAAGGCAAGGGGTGCTACGCGACCTCGCAGGCCAAGGTCTTCGCCGCCGGCGACATGCGGCGCGGACAGTCGCTCGTCGTCTGGGCCATCCGCGAAGGCCGCCAGTGCGCCCGCGAGGTTGATGCCTTCCTCATGGGGACGTCGGACCTGCCTCGCTGAGGCGACCGTCCCCGACCCCGGCCCCGGAAGCGGGGCCCCTCGCCAAGGTGAAAGCCCTGCTCATCGCCGCCGTGCTCGCCTATGCGGGCATGGCCACGCTTCTCTGGTTCGCGCAGGAGCGCCTGCTGTTCTTTCCCCAGCCGCCGCGCGGCACGCCCGCGGGCCCTCCCGGCTGGACCCTCGAGAAAATCTCCATCTCCGCCGCCGATGGCACGCCGCTGGCCGGCGTGCTCCTGCTGCCGCCGCGTGAACCCGCCTCGCGAACTCCCGCGGTCCTCTACTTCGGAGGCAACGCGGAGGAAGTGACCGCCTACGCGGCCGATGCCGAGCGCCATTACGGCCGCCGCGCGGTGCTCCTGGTGAACTATCGCGGCTACGGCGATAGCGGCGGCCAACCGGGCGAGAAAGCCCTCGTGGCCGATGCGCTCGCCGTCCACGACTGGGCCGCACGCCGGGCCGACCTCGACTCCACGCGCCTGTGCGCCCATGGGCGCAGCCTCGGCTCCGGGGTGGCCGTGCAGCTCGCCGCCGCGCGAGGTCTGCACTGCGTCCTGCTCACCTCGCCCTACGACAGCCTCGTGGCCGTGGGCCGGTCGCACTATCCGTGGATGCCTGTGGAGCTGCTGCTGCGGCACCGATTCGATTCCCTCGCCCTCGCCTCCTCCTTGAAGATGCCCGTGCTCATGGCCTACGGCGCCGCGGACACGACCATCGCACCCGAGCATTCCGAGCGCCTCGCTGCCGCATGGGGCGGGCCGGTGGAGCGCCTGCGCATCGAGGGCCATGGGCACAACGACCTCGACCTCGACCCGCGCTACGCTCCCGCCATCACCGCCTTCCTGGACCGCCACCGTTGACGGTTGTCGCGGGCCCGCCGCCGGGCCGTGAGAGAATCGCACCCCATGAAAAACGACAACTTCCTTCGCGCCCTGCTCCGGCAGCCCACCGACTACACGCCCGTCTGGATCATGCGCCAGGCCGGCCGCTACCTTCCGGAATACAAAGCCACACGCCAGAGGGCCGGCAGCTTCCTCAAGCTCGCGAAGTCGCCGGAACTTGCCTGCGAGGTGACGCTGCAACCGCTGGACCGCTTCGCGCTCGACGCGGCCATCCTCTTCTCCGACATCCTCACCATTCCGGACGCGATGGGGCTGGGCCTGTATTTCGCCGACGGCGAGGGTCCGAAGTTCGAGCGCACGGTGCGAACCGAGGAGGACGTGAAACGCCTCGGTGCGGCGGACCTCGATTCGCTCAAGTATGTATTCGACGCGGTATCCCTCATCCGCAAGTCGCTCGATGGCCGCGTGCCGCTGATCGGGTTTTCCGGCAGCCCCTTCACGCTTGCCTGCTACATGGTGGAGGGAGGCGGCAGCGACGATTTCCGCCTCGTGAAGTCGATGCTCTACGCACGGCCCGACCTGCTGCACCGCATCCTGGAACTCAACGCGCAGTCCGTCACCGCGTATCTCAACGCGCAGATCGCCGCGGGCGCGCAGGCCGTGATGGTTTTCGATACCTGGGGAGGGGCGCTGTCCGACGCGGCCTACCACGAGTTCTCGCTCGCCTACGCGAAGAAGGTGTTCGCCGGCGTCACCCGCACCGCCGAGGGCCGCATCGTGCCGCGGATCTTCTTCACCAAGGGCGGCGGGCTCTGGCTCGAGTCGATGGCGGAAGCCGGCGTGGAGGCCCTCGGGCTCGACTGGACGATCGACATCGGCGCGGCGCGTGGGCGCGTGGGCGACAAGGTGGCGCTCCAGGGCAACATGGATCCGGCGGTGCTTTTCTCGTCGCCGGAGGCCATCGAGCGCGAGGCGAAGCGGATCCTGGAGGCCTTCGGGAAGGGTCCGGGGCACGTTTTCAACCTCGGCCACGGGGTCTCCCAGTTCACCCCGCCGGAGCACGTCCAGGCGCTCGTCGAGGCCGTCCATCGCCATAGCCTCGGGGCCGCGAAATCGTAGGCCGTGTCAAGAGGAAAATTTTCGCGGAAGTGATTGCCTATTCACATCTTGCGTGTTTTCGCTGCGACCTCGTACCCAACGGCTCCCGAAAATCAGCCAATTAAATAACATAATAATAATCAATTAGTTGCGAGATCATTCTCGCTGGAAATGTGAAGAATGAACCGCAAGTGCCGATTTTCCGCTGCGGCGGGCGAAAAAAAGCTCACAGAGTTATCCACAGGGCGAAAAGCCTCCTGAAGAGGGCGTTTCCGGCCCCATGAAAATCGCCCGCATCGCTCTCGACGTCCCCCTCGAGCAGGCCTTCGACTTCCTCGTTCCGGAGGGGCTCGATCCGGGTCGCGGCAGCCTCGTCGTCGTGCCTTTCGGTCGCGCATCCAAGGTGGGCGTGGTGGTGGCACGGACGGCCCGTTCGGATGTGCCCGCGGACCGGCTGCGCAGCCTCGAGAAGGGGATCGACGACGTCGCGCCCCTGACCGAACGCGACTTCGAACTGCTCGAATTCTGCGCGGGCTACTACCACCGCCCGCTGGGCGAGGTGATCCACGCGAGCCTGCCGCCGCGGCTTCGCCAGGCCAAGCGCCGCGCCATCAAGACGCCTGCGGCTGCCCCCTGCGCGACCGGCCCGTTTGCTTCCCCCGTCACGGCCACGCCGGCGCAGGAGGAGGCGCTGGCGCGCATCCGCGAAGGCTTCGGGCGGTTCCATCCCGTGCTCATCTCCGGCATCACCGGCAGCGGCAAGACGGAGGTGTACCTGCGGCTCATCGCGCAGACCCTGGCGCGAGGGCAGCAGGCGCTGTACCTCGTGCCGGAGATCGGCCTCACCCCGCAGCTCGAGTCACGCGTGCATGAACGCTTCCCCGGCGTGGCCATCGTCGCGGCCCACAGCCACCTGGGCGAAGGCGAGCGCGCCGCCGCGTGGCTTGCGGCACAGTCGGGGCGCGCGCGCATCGTGCTGGGCACGCGCCTGGCCGCGCTCTCCCCGATGCCGGAACTGGGGCTCATCATCGTGGACGAGGAGCACGACCCCTCCTACAAGCAGCACGAGGGCCTTCGCTACTCCGCGCGCGATGTGGCCGTTCGGCGCGCCCAGATGGCGGGGATTCCGGTGGTGCTGGGATCGGCCACGCCGTCGCTGGAGACGTGGGCCAACGCGAAGCAGGGGCGTTATGCGCTGGTGGAACTCAGGCAGCGGGCGCTGGCGACGGCGAGGCTGCCCTCGGTACGCATGGTCGACACGCGCGCCGACAAGCCCGTGGACGGCGTGACCGATGCGCTGCTGCGCGCGCTCAAGGCGCGAATCGCCCGCGGCGAGCAGAGCCTGGTGTTCCTCAATCGCCGCGGCTACTCGCCGGTGCTCTTCTGCCGCTCGTGCGCCTGGCATTCGGCGTGCAGCCGCTGCAGCGCGAACCTGGTGCTGCACCAGAAGGCGGGTGAGCTTCGTTGCCACCATTGCGGGCACCGCGAGCGCGTCCCCGCGCGTTGCCCCGGATGCGGCAGCCCCGACCTCGCCCCCGTGGGCCAGGGCACGCAGCGCATCGAGGAGACGCTCGCCGCTGCCCTGCCCGGTGCGCGCATCGCCCGTGTGGACCGCGATTCCACCGCGCGCAAGGGCGCGTTCGCCGAGATGCTGGGACAGGTGCGCGACGAGAAGATCGACATCCTCGTGGGCACGCAGATGCTCGCCAAGGGCCACGACTACCCCGGCCTCACGCTGGTGGGCGTGGTGGACAGCGACTGCGCGCTCTACAGCGTGGATTTCCGCGCGGCGGAGCGGCTCTTTTCCCTCCTGACGCAGGTGGCGGGGCGCGCCGGACGGGCGCAGCAGCCGGGCGAGGTGCTCATCCAGACCGATTTCGTGGCGCATCCGCTCTACGCGGCCGTCGCGGCGCACGACTACGCGGCCTTCGCCGATGCGGCGCTGGAGGAGCGCAGGCTCGCGCAGTTCCCTCCCTTCGCGCACATCGCGCTGCTGCGGGCGGAATCGAAGCACCCCGGCGAAGCGGCGGCGTTCCTGCGCGTGGCCGTAAGGCTCGCGCGGGGCATCGGCGGCAAGGTGGAAATCTTCGACCCGGTGCCCGCGCCCCTGGAGCGAAAAGCCGGATTCGAGCGCGCCCAGCTCCTCGTGCGCGCCTCCTCGCGCGCCGCGCTGCAGCCTTTCCTTCGCAAGTGGAAGGCGGCGCTGGACGAGCGGGCCGAGCGGCGCGTGCGCTGGTCGCTCGACGTCGATCCCCAGGAAAATTGAGGGACAGACCCTCAAAGCCTGCCGCTGGGTCTTTCCGTCACTTCTCCTTCTTCGGAAAAAGGAAGGTTACGGGCTCGCGGACCAGGCGGCGCAGGATGGCACCATAGACCGCGCCGCGTGCCGCGCCATCCGTCTCGCGCGCCCGGACGGCGACCTGCAGCGCGAGCGCAAAGCTCACGCCGACGTTCAGTACGCCGATGACCGCTATGCCGGCGACGGCGAGCCAGAAGGCACTCGTCGCCAGGAACGACCATCCCAGCACCACCATCGCGGCCGCCAGCTGGCCGGTCGAAAGCGTCACGTGGCGCACTTCGACGGGCAGGCCGAAGAAGTCGAACGCGACGGGCACCAATCCGAGCAGGAATCCCAGCGAGAGGTTGGCCGCCAGGCCCGCGATCTCGCGGTCGAGAAACCCGGCCACGCGCTGCATCGTCGAGGGCCCGAATACAAAGGCGAGCCGACGGTGCGCGGCAATGGCAGGCCCCAGCCGCCGGCAATGGAACCAGTTGTCCACCCAGCCGGCCAGCACGCTCGAGAACCACAGCAGGACGCCCGTGAAGGCCGCGAAGAGCGCCGACGGACCGAGGGCGGAAAGCGACTCGACGGTCTTCGACGCCTTGTGGGCGTCCATCGGGATCGTGAACGCGTTTGCCAGCACGAGCCCCAGCAGGTAGGCGGCCGGGAAGACGACGAAGACGTTGCCGAAGATGCTCGCGGACTGCGATCGCACGAGGTTCGCCACCTCGTCAACGAACGCCTCCATCTTCCCCCGGTCCGCGAGTCCCTTCATGCGTGCCGCGAGAGCGGGTGCCGTCATGGCCGGCTGCTTGGTGGCCACGGTAAGTCCGGTGAACTGGATGAAGACGAAGGACCCCGCGTAGTTGATCGACGCGAGGAGACCGTCGAAGAATGGCGGCCAGTGCAGCGCGGAAAAAGCGAACTTCACGTACGTGGTGACGGCAATGACCGCGCCGCCGCCGCTCGCGCGCTTCACCATGTCCGCGTATTCGGCGCGATTGCGCGTGATGTAGTGCTCGCCCGTCTCGGCGCTTCGCTCCACCACCTTGCGCGCCGCGAGGGAGAAATTCTGGTTGAGTAGCGCAAGCGCGCTGCGGTGGTCGTGCACGTCGCGGATGAGGCTCCCGATGAAATGGGGCAGCACCTGCGGCAGGTGCTCGGGAAACGCGAGAAGATCCGTCAGCTCGCCGGCACGCTGCAGTTGCGCGCGGATGCGCTCGAGCTGGTAGACCACCGAGACGCTGACACCCTGGTCGTCGAGGTGCGTGTAGGCCTGCTCGACCTCGAGCAGCGATGCCCCGATGAGCTTTTGCAGCGCCTCGGCCTTTGCGGTTCGGTTGCCGTGGTCGTCGCCGGCGCAGGATTCGACGAAATCCGTCGCAGCCGCCGGCAGGGCCCAGGCGACGAGCGAACCCGATTCGTCCGGCTGCATGCGCCGGCGAACCGCCGAGGGCAGCGTGGCCGCGCACACCTGCACGGCGAGGCTCGCCACGGCCCGCGCGGCCGCTTTCGCAAGCTCCGCGCGAAATTCGGCGGCCGCCTCGCCGTGAGCCAGGAGCGCCAGCACACCGGTCCAGTTCTCCGCCGAAATGCCCGACACCCGTCCAGCATCCTCGCGCTCCGGGAAAATCTGGACGAAGAGACCGGCCAGATCGGTGGGCGGCGGCTCGGGAAGGACCTTCGCCAGCATCCGGTTGATGAACTCGCCCAGGAAGCCGGCCTCGCGCGGCATCCCCGTCTCGATGAGGAGATCGAAGGCGTCCCGATGGCCGAGCGCTGCGCGCAGCGTCGCGGCAAAGGCCTCCCTCTTCTCCGGCTGGCGCGTGAGGACGCCGAGCAGATGCTTCAACCGAACCGACTGGGCTGACGAGGCTCTTGCCTCCGCATTGTCGCCGAGTCCGGCCCGAAGCCAGGACGACACGTCGCGAAGCCACGCCAGCCTGTCCTCGGCAGTTGCGGCCGGCTTCGCATGCGCAAGGATCGAGTCCAGCCCCACATGGGGGTCGGCCGACTCCCGCCAACGGGAAATCCATCGGAAGATCTGGAGGGACACGGGGGTGAAATGGGTCGCGCAGGAGTGCGCCCGTATAATAGTGGGTTTTCGCGAGCAGCCCCGATACCGTGACCGAAGCCGACCCCAAAGCCCGACTTGCCGCCCTCGTGACCGGTGCCGTCCGCGCCGCATTTCCCGATGCGGGCGACCTGGCGGTGGACCTGGACCGCCCGAAGAACGCGGACCACGGCGACTTTGCCACGAACGTGGCTCTTCAGCTCGCCAAGCGCGTGGGTATGAAGCCGCGCGATGCGGCACAGGCCATCGTCACCGCCCTGGGCCAGGCGCCGGAGATCGCGAAGACCGACATCGCCGGCCCCGGCTTCATCAATTTCACGCTCTCCAGGGCCTCGCGCTTCGGCGTGGTCTGCGCGATCCAGGCCGCCGCCAGCGACTTCGGGCGCGGCCGCTCCGGCGAGGGCAGGACCATCATGGTCGAGTTCGTCTCGGCCAACCCGACCGGTCCGCTGCACGTGGGACACGGCAGGCAGGCGGCGCTGGGTGACGCGATCTCCACGCTCCTCGAATCGCAGCGCTGGAAGGTGCTGCGCGAGTTCTACTACAACGACGCCGGCAACCAGATCGCGAACCTGGCGCTCTCCGTGCAGTTCCGCATCCGCGAGGCGAAGGGCCTCGTCGCGGCAGCCGACATGCACGACGACTGGTACCGCGGCGACTACATCAAGGACATCGCGCGCGACTACGTGGCGCAGGAACCGGCGGACGCCACGGGCGACGACCTGGAGGCCATCCGCAAGTTCGCGATCGCGTACCTGCGCGGCGAGCAGGACGCCGACCTGCGCGCCTTCGGCGTGAAGTTCGACTCCTACTTCCTCGAAAGCTCGCTTTACACCGACGGCAAGGTGGACGAGACGGTGAAGATGCTCATCGCCGCGGGCCGGACCTACGAGGCGGACGGCGCGCTGTGGCTCAGGACCACCGACTTCGGCGACGACAAGGACCGCGTGATGCGCAAGTCCGACGGGACCTACACGTACTTCGTGCCGGACGTCGCCTACCACCTCACCAAGTATCGCCGCGGCTACACCTCGGCCGTGAATGTGCAGGGCGCCGATCACCACTCGACCGTGACGCGCGTGCGCGCGGGACTGCAGGCGCTCGCCACCGGAGTCCCCGAGGGCTACCCCGACTACGTGCTGCACCAGATGGTGACGGTGATGAAGGGCGGCCAGGAGGTGAAGATCTCCAAGCGCGCCGGCTCCTACGTCACGGTGCGCGATCTCGTCGAGGAGGCCGGACGTGACGCCGTGCGCTGGTTCTTCACCATGCGCAAGGTCGATTCGCACCTCGTCTTCGACATCGACCTCGCCAGGAGCCAGAGCGACGAGAACCCCGTGTACTACGTGCAGTATGCGCACGCGCGCATCTGCTCGGTGCTGCGCGAATGGGGCGGAGATGAGGCATCGCTTGCCCGCGCCGACCTCTCAGCGCTCGGCACGGCGCACGAGGCGGCCCTCGCGCAGTCGCTTGCGCAGTTTCCGGAAGTGCTCGAACGCGCAGCGCGCGAATTCTCCCCGCACCTCGTCAGCTTCTTCCTGCACGACGATTTGGCGGCCCGGTTGCATACCTACTACAATGCCGAGCGTTTCCTCGTCGAGGACGAGAAGGTGAAACTCGCGCGGCTGGCCCTTGTCGCCGCGACGCGACAGGTTCTCGCCAACGGCCTGGCCGTACTCGGCGTCAGCGCGCCGGAGAGGATGTAGATGCCGAAGGATTTCAAGAACAACCCCCCGCCGCGAGATGCCGGCCGCACGGCCCATCCGATGCTGCTCGGCATGATCATCGGGCTGCTCATGGGGATCGTCATCGCGCTCGGGGTAGCGCTGTGGCTCAATCGCCTGTCGAGCCCGTTCATGGAAAAGGCGAAGCCCATCGAGCCGCTTGCGAAGATCGGCCCCACGCAGCCGCCCAAGCCCGAGGAGAAAGGCTCGCCCGCGGAAAAAGCCGCCGAAAAGCCCAGGACCGACCGGCCGCGCTTCGAGTTCTACACCATGCTCCCGGGCGAGAAGGAAGTGACGGACAAGGAGGCCAAGGCCGCCGCCAAGCCCAGGGAGCCCGCCAAGGCGGGCCCGGGTTCCTCGCCCGCCCAGCCCAAGCCGCACAGCGGGGAGGCCTACTGGCTCCAGGCCGGCGCTTTCGGCGAGGAAAAGGACGCCGACAACCTGAAAGCCAAGATCGCGTTTTCCGGCCTGGAAGCGGCGGTAAAGCCGGCGGAGATTCCCGGCAAGGGCACGCTCTACCGTGTCCGGCTGGGCCCCTACCAGAGCCTCGAGGACGCGAACCGAATCAAGGCGGCGCTGTCACAGAACGGCGTCGACGTCACGATCATCCGCACCGACGAAACTAAGAACCGCTAACGGAGTTACGAACATGGACCTGCGCCGCATCCTCACGCTCGCCGTCGCCGCCCTGGGCCTCCTGGCCGGCGCCGCTCACGCCCAGTTGCGCCTGGGGCAGGAGTACACCCTGCTCAGCTCCCCGCAGGCAACCGACGGCGGCGGCAAGGTCGAGGTGATCGAGTTCTTCTCTTACGCCTGCGGCCACTGCTACAAGCTCGAGCCCTTCCTGGCGAGCTGGGTCAAGAAGCTGCCCGCCGACGTGGTCTTCAAGCGTGTCCCCGGCGTCGGCGCCGGCGCCTGGTCCCAACTGGCGTTGCTCTACTACACCTTCGAGGCCATGGGCAAGCTCGACGCACTGCACAGCAAGGCGTTCGACGCGATGCACAGGGACAACACGAACCTCGCCAATCCCAAGGTTCGAGACCAGTGGCTCGCCAAGGAAGGCATCGACCCGGTCCAGTACGCCGCCGTCGAAAAGTCCTTCTCCGTGCAGTCGAAGCTTGCGCGCGCCACGCAGCTCATGGGCGCCTACAAGGTGGACGGCGTGCCGATGGTCATCGTGAACGGCAAGTACGTCACCTCGACCGGCCACGCCGGCGGCCCGGAAAAAGTGATCCCCGTGGTCGAGCAGCTCGTCGCCATGGCGCGCAAGGAAATGGGCACCACGGCCGCCGCCGCGCCGGCCGCGGCAGCCAAGCCGGTAGCGGTCAAGAATTAGGGGTGTACAGGGGGTCAGGTTACTTTGCGCGCTTCCGGTGCAAAGTAACCTGACCCCCTTTACATTCAAGGCAACCTGACCCCTTTTCATTCCATGGTCGTATTCCTCACAGGCGCGAGCAGCGGCATCGGCGAAGCGCTCGCCCGCCAGTACGCCGCGCGGGGCGCAACGCTGGGCCTGGTCGCCCGGCGCGCCGATCTCCTCGACCGCCTTTGCCAGTCGCTGCCCTCCGGGGCGCAGACTTACGTCGCGGACGTGCGCGACATCGGCGCCCTGCAGGCCGCAGCGGCGGATTTCGTCGCAAAGCACGGCGTACCCGATCTCGTCATCGCCAACGCCGGCATCTCGCACGGAACGATCACGGAGAACGCGGCGGACATCGACGTCTTCCGCCAGATCCTCGACATCAACGTGATCGGCATGGTGAACACCTTCCACCCCTTCGTGGACGCGATGCGCAAGGCGGGGCGGGGAAAGCTGGTGGGTGTGGCGAGCGTGGCGGGCTATCGCGGACTGCCCGGCGCCGGGGCGTACAGCGCCTCGAAGGCGGCCGCGATTCGCTACTGCGAGAGCCTGCGGGTGGAACTGCGCGGCAGCGGCGTGAAGGTGGTGACGATATGCCCCGGCTACATCGCCACGCCCATGACCGCGAAGAACCCCTACCCGATGCCGTTCATCATCACGGCCGATGACTTCGCCCGGCGCTTCGCCCGGGCGGTGGAGGCGGGCAAGGATTACGCGGTCATCCCCTGGCAGATGGCGATCGTCGCCAGGCTCCTCACCGTGCTACCCAACTTTCTGTTCGACGCCACCTTGGCCAGGACCGGGCGCAAACCCCGGAAGCCGTAACTCCGGGGTCGGTTTTGCCGATCCGGCCCCGGTGTAGCGGTGCCAGCCGAATTCAAGGCTCACGGGTCGGCCAGCAACCGGGCAAATGCCTTGTCGAGTTTCGCATCGGCGTCCTTCAGGCCCTGCCGGGTGCTCTGCATCCACGACTTGTCGGCCTTCAACGTCGCCTGCGCTTCGCCCAGCATTCGCTCGACCTCCGCCGGCTGCGGTCCGCCGACTCCCACGCGGCTCTTCACCATGTATTCGGACGACAGGACCTGCCGCAGTTCGGCCTCCTTGATCGGCAGCCGCGTGTCGGGCAGCTTGTACTTCGTGATGGCCAGCGCATAGAGCTCCACGGCCTTCGCGTAGGGGAAGTCCCTCGGGCGCAGACCGTTGTTCCGGGCGAAGGTGACCATGGACGAGGCAAAGCTGTGGCCGACGCGGAAGGGAATCTGGTGGTCCTTCTGCAGCGTCTCGGCAAGCTCCATCGAGGTGGTCCAGTCGTCCTCGAGCTCTTCCAGCGAGCGCCTGGGATTGACCGTCAGGGCATCCAGGACCGCGTTGGTGGCGGTGATCATCTTCACGGCTTGCGCAAAGAAGCCGATCTCGGCCGCGGGTTCCTTGTAGTCGGTCATGCCGGTCGTGACGTTATGGCCCCGGATCGTGACCGTCTGCGCCAGGCCCACCACGTTGGAAGCCGCCTCACGCGCACGCATGATGAGGCCGGGGTTGCGCTTCTGCGGCATCGCGCTGCTGGTGTAGGTGGACCCTTCCTGCAGCAGCATCCAGGGCCGGGTCTGGTGATACTGCGTATGGATGTCCTGCAGGATGACGCCCAGCCGAATGGCCGTGGAAGACGCGATGCCCGTGGCCTCCAGCGCGACGTCGGAGGGACTGACCTGGCTCGAGTCCAGGGAGTTCTCGATGATGCCGTCGAAGCCCAGGAGTTCGGCCATGCGCCTGCGGTTGAGCGGCCAGCTGGAGTTGGCAAGAACCGCGGTTCCCATCGCGCTGCGATTGAGCCTCCTGTACAGGTCGTGGATGCGCTGCGCGTCGCGATCGAAGGAGGCTTCGTACGCCAGCAGATAGTGGGCATAGCTGATGGGCTGGGCCTGGACCCCGTTGGTGTAGGCGGGCACGATCGTGTTCACGTTCTTCGCGGCTGCCACGAGTACGCGCTCGCGCATGGCATTCAGGGCGTCGGAGAAATCGAGCACCTGGTTGCGTAGCCTCGCCATCCGGTAGGTCGCGTACATGTCCTGGCGGCTGCGTCCGGCGTGGATCAGGGATGCGTCCGGGCCGATCGAGTCCGTGATGATCGCCTCGATCTGCAGTACGTCGCTGGGACGCTTGCCGCCGGGCGCGGCAGCCTGCGCGATCGTGTGGTTCACGCCCCCGGCGATTTTGCGGCCCATGTCGCGCGGCAGGATCCCTTCCTCGACCAGCATGACCGAGGAGGCCTTGTTGATCTTGTTCAACCAGTAGAACTGGTCCTCGGCCTGGTCGATCTTGCTGGTCGTGTTGGCCGAGGCGTTCGGCGCAGGGACGAACGCGCCGATCTTCGCCGCCTGCTCGGTGCACTCGGCGGTTGTGCGGCAGGGCAGCTGCCCAGTATCCGCGGCCGATGCCAGGCCGGGCGCGGTCGAAAGCGACATGACGAGTATTGCAAGCTTGTGGTTCACGCTATTTTCTCCGGTTGTCGAACATCCCTGCCCGAAGCTCGCTTGCCTCATGGGGCAGGCACGGGTTTCAGGCCGCTTTTCGTGATGGCGGGAATCGGCGCCTGCCGGCTAGAGCTGCGGCTCCGTCTCGCCCTGCGTCGGGCGCCAGACGAGCAGCCGCTTCTCCGCGAACGAAACCGCGAAGTCGAGCACGAGCGCAAAGATCGTGAGCACGAGGATCCCCGCGTACACCGTGTTGATGTCGAAGGACCCCTCGGCCATGTGGATGAGATAGCCCACGCCCTTGGCGCTGCCGAGGTATTCGCCCACCACCGCGCCGACGAAAGCCATGCCGACCGACGTGTGCAGGCTGGAAAATACCCACGAGGTCGCAGAGGGCAGGTACACGTAGCGCAGGAGCTGCCGCCGCGAGGCGCCCAGCATCGTCGCGTTGCTGAGGACCACGGGGCTCACTTCCTTCACGCCCTGGAACACGTTGAAGAAGACGATGAAGAAGACGAGGGTCACGCCCAGCGCCACCTTCGACCAGATGCCCAGCCCGAACCACACCATGAAGATGGGCGCCAGCACCACGCGCGGCATGGCGTTCATGGCCTTGATGTAGGGGTCCAGGAGCGCCGAGGCGAAGGGCGTGAGGCCCAGCCACAGCCCGATCACCAGCCCCGCGACCGAGCCGATCACGAAGGCGAGCGCCGTCTCCTGCAGCGTCACCCACAGGTGCGGGTAGATCTCGCCGCCCGTGAACCACACCCCGATCACCTGGAAGATCTTCACCGGCTCGCCGAAGAAGAAGGCGGCGCGGTTGGGGTTGTCCCACACGAAGGGCGGGATGAGGTCCGGGTGCGTGGCCACGTGCCAGAATCCGAAGAGGAGGACGAGGAGGATGGTCTGCCAGATCCAGAGCTTCTTCCTCATGCCGTCGTCCTGTTGCGCGTCTGCGCGTAGCCCTTGAGCACCTCGCCCTTCATGGCGTGCCAGATCCCTTCGTGCAGCTTGATGAAGCGCGGCGTGAGGCGGATCTCCGACACGTCGCGCGGGCGCGGCAGGTCGACCCTGTATTCACCGATGGGGTGCGTGGCAGGGCCCGCGGAGAGCACCACGACCCGGTCCGAGAGGCTGATGGCCTCCTCGAGATCGTGCGTGATGAAGATGACGCTCTTGCGGTTCGCGCTCCACAGCTCCAGCAACTCGTTCTCCATCAGCTGGCGCGTCTGCACGTCGAGCGCGGAAAAGGGCTCGTCCATGAGCAGGATCTGCGGGTCGAGGATCAGCATCTGTGCGAGGCAGACGCGCTTCCTCATGCCGCCGGAGAGCTGGTGCGGATAGCGGTCTCCGAAGCCGGCCAGGCCCACGCGCTCGAGCCAGGCCTCGCCCCTGGCGCGCGCCGATTCCGGCTCCTCGCCGCGGAACTGCAGCCCGGCCGTCACGTTGCCCAGGGCGCTTCTCCACGGCATGAGCGCCTCGGTCTGGAACATGTAGCCGGCGTGGCGGTTGATGCCGGAGAGCGGCTCGCCGTGGATCTTCACCGAGCCGGAGGAGGGCTTGAGCAACCCCGCCGCGACGTTGAGCAGCGTGGACTTCCCGCAGCCCGTGGGGCCCACGACGGAGACGAACTCGCCGGGCGCAATGGAAAGGTCGACGTCCCTGACCGCCGTGTAACTTCCTTCCCCGCCCCGCGCGGCGAAAGTGCAGGTGACCTTTTCCAGCGATACGGATGCGGTCATCGCGCCGTGGATCCCTAGCCGGCTCGTGTTGAGCGGCGGACCGAGCCCGTCCGCTCGAACACGGCTCCCGGTGCCCCTGGCTGCCCGCCGTCTCTCATCTGTATTTGGCGGCGGCCTTGCGGGCGAATGAATTGTCGAAGGTCTGGTCGAGCTTGATCGAATCGCCCGCCGCGATCACCGAGGGCTCGAACTGCTTGAGCACCTTGTACACGTTCTGCGCGGCCTTCATCGACATCTGCCCGTCCTCGGAATACCCGACCATGTTCTTGAGCAACCCCGCCTTGTACAGCGAGGGATTGCCGGCCTTGTAGGCATCCGGCATCAGGTCGACGATTTCCTGCGGCGTGGCCTTCGCGATCCAGCGATCGGCGCGCACCATCGCGTTCACCACCGCCTGCACCGTGTTCGGGTTCTTCCTGATGAACTCGTCGGTGATGTAGATCACGCTCGCGTGGTAGTCGCCGCCGTAGATCTCGTTCATGCCCTTCTCGGTGCGGCTGTCGGCCACCGCGACGTACTTGCCGGTCGCCTCGAGCTGGGTGATGACCGGGTCGAGGTTGGAGATCGCGTCGATCTCGCCCTTTTCCATCGCGGCGACGGCGCCCGAGCCCGTGCCCACCCCGACCACGGCGATGTCGGTGGGCTTGAAGCCGCCCTTGGCGAGAATGTTGTTCACGAACATGTTGGTCGAGGAGCCCGGGGCGGAGACGCCCACCTTCAGCCCCTTGAGGTCGGCCGGCCCCTTGTACTTCGCCGCCTTGTCCCTGGGCAGCAGCAGCACGATGGAGCTGTATTTGGCCTGCAGCACGACTGCCTTGATGGGCTGCTTCTTCGCCGCCATGTTGATGGTGTGCTCGTAGGCGCCCGAGACCATGTCCGCCGAGCCGCCCACCAGCGCCTGCAACGCCTTGGCGCCGCCGGCAAAGTCGGGAATCTCGACTTCGAGGCCCTCTTCCCTGAAGTAGCCCTTGCGCTCGGCCACCGACAGCGGCAGGTAGTAGAAGAGGCTCTTGCCGCCGACCGCGATCGTGATTTTCTTCTTCTCCGGCGCCTGCGCCCCGGCGGTGAGCGCGACCATCGTCCCCATGGCAAGGGCCGCGAGCATCTTCAGCATCCGCTTCATCCTGCTTCTCCTCTCGTTGTTCGATGTAACAATGGGGTCAGGTTCGCGAACCTGACCCCATTGTTACATTGCTAGAAGCGCCAGCCGGCCTTGGCCGATAGCGTGTTGTTGCTGCCCAGCTTTTCCACCTCGAAGGCAAGGTTCAGGATGGCGAGGTTCACGTTGAGGCCGACGAAGACGCGGCTCTTGCTGAATTGCTCGTCGGAGAGGGACGTGCCGTTGGCCTCCGCGGCGGTGCGCACCACGCCCGCGCCGATGTACGGCGTCGCGACCGTGAACACCTTGGATACCATGACGTCCGCGGCAAGCGTCGAGATCCTGACCCCGCCCATGTCCGAGGAAACCGTGCCCGAGGCGCGCAACGCGACCGCCGGCGTGGTGATGCCATCGGCGAGCACCGCATACCGCGCGTCGAGGCCGAACACCGTCGCATTCACGTTGGATGCCGCGCCCACGAAGGCCCCGATGTCGAAGCCACCGGGCAGGCCCTTGTAGATGTGCAGCTTGGGCACCGCGATGTAGTCGGGCGAACCGTTGCCTGCGAGGCTGAAGACACCGGAATTCGTCACTTCCGTGGCCGAGACTTCGAGCCCGATATCGAAGCCCGTGAGCCCCAGCGGTGTCGCGGGCGTGACCCCCTTGTACGAGAGCGCGGCGCCCAGGTCCTCCGAAAGGCTCCGGAACTGGCTCTGGCTGAGCGAGCCGAGCAACGGAAAATCCCCCGCGGCAGCCGGAAGTGCGCAGGCAAGCAGCGAGGCAAGCAGCAGTCTTTTCATCGGTCAGCCCTTGAGGGTTTCGGGAAGGTCGTGCCGCTCCAGGCTCTTGCCGGCCTTGGCCACCTGGCCGGGCGTGTCGTGCCCCACGATACCGGGTATGCGGCGGGAAGCGGCGATGAGTCTGTCGAGATCCACGCCGGTGTCGTGGCCCATGTCCTGGAGCATGTTGACCATGTCCTCGGTGCAGATGTTGCCGGTGGCACCGGGCGCGAAGGGGCAGCCACCCAGGCCGGAGACGGATCCGTCGAAGGAGCGAACGCCCGCCTCGATGCCCGCGATCACGTTCGCGAGGCCCATGCCGCGCGTGTTGTGGAAGTGCAGCGTGTAGAACGCGTCGTCCGTGCCGGGGAAGCGGTCGAGCACGCGCGCCGTGAGCGCCTCCACCTGCCGGGGATTGGCCATGCCGGTGGTGTCCGCGAGCGAGATGCCGTCCACGCCCGCGGCCCGGAAGGCCTCGACGAAGCGCAGCACCGCGCTCTCGTCCACCTTGCCCTCGAAGGGGCAACCGAAGGTGGTGGACAGGCTCATCGTCATCCTGATCCCGGCCTCGTGCGCCGCCCGCACCATCGTCGGCAGATCGGCCAGGGACTGCTCGTGGGAGCGGTTGATATTGGCGCGATTGTGCGATTCCGAGGCCGACATGACGCCGTTCACCTCGTCCGGCTTCCTCGCGGTGGCGGCCGCATTCTGCACGCCCCGGAGATTGGGCACCAGGGCCACGTACACCACGCCCGGCACGCGTTCGATGCCCGCGAGCACCTCGTTTGCGTCCGCGAGGGCCGGAATGGCCCTGGGGCTCACGAAGGAGGTCACCTCGATCTTGTGCAGGCCCGTGCGCGACAGTTCGTCGATGAGCGAGACCTTCGTCGCCGTCGGGATGAAGGTCTTCTCCATCTGGAATCCGTCGCGAACAGCGACGTCGTTGATGTGGAGGCGCATGGGGAGCCCGGGTCCGGAAAGGTGGATTTTACCCCGCGATTCGGCGAAGCTTGGCGCCATGGGCACACTCGACAAGGACGCCGCGCTCACCGCGGACATCCGGCTGCTGGGGCGCATCCTCGGCGATACCCTCAAACTGCACGAGGGCGAGGCCACCTACGCGCTCATCGAGACCCTGCGCCAGCTTGCCGTGGCGAGCCGCCGGCTGGAGGACGTGACCTCGCGCCGCTCCCTTGCCGACACCCTGGATGACCTGACCGACGACCAGGCAGTCGTGGTGGTGCGGGCGTTCAGCTACTTCTCGCTGCTCGCCAACATCGCCGAGGACCGGCACCACATCCGGCGCCAGCGCGAGAACCGCCGCCAGGGGTCGAAGCCGCTTGCCTCGACGCTGCGCGGGCTCTTCGCCGACGCGCTCGAGCGCGGCACGACGCGGGCCGAGGGCATGGCCACGCTCTCGGAAGTGCGCGTCACCCCCGTCCTCACCGCCCACCCCACGGAAGTGCAGCGCCGCAGCACGCTGGACATCCAGCTCGCCATCGCGGATGGGCTGGCCCGGCTCGACAGCGCCGACCTGCTGGAGGAGGAGCGCACGGCAGCCGAAGGGGAGCTTCGCCGGCTGGTGGCCACCCTCTGGCAGACGCGAATGCTGCGCGCCGTGAAGCTGGGGGTGAAGGACGAGATCGAGAACGCGCTCGCCTACTTCGACTACACGTTCATCGATGCCGTGCCGCGCATCCATGGCGACATCGAGGACTCGGTGGCGCAGCTTCCGGGCGACGCGCCGGCTCCCGCCTTGCCCACGGTCCTTTCCATCGGCAGCTGGGTAGGCGGCGACCGCGATGGCAATCCCTTCGTCACCGCCGAGATGCTCGAGCACGCCTTTCGCCGGCAGGCGGAGATCGCCTTCGACCACTATTTCCGGGAGGTGCATGCGCTCGGGGCGGCGCTGCCCATTTCCGGGCTGCTGATCCGGCTGACTCCCGCGATGAAGGCTCTCGTGGAGCAGTCCTCCGACCGGTCGCCCTTCCGGCAGGACGAGCCGTATCGCCGGGCGCTGACGGGCATGTTCGCGCGGCTGGCGGCGACGGCCGCGGACTTGGGGCTCAAGCGCGAGCACCGCACGGCAGTGGGAAAGGGCGAGCCGTACGCGGATGCGCAGGCGTTCGCCGCCGACCTGGAGGTGGTCGACGAAAGCCTTCGCGCCGGCAACGCGGCCATGCTGGCCGACGGGCGCCTGCGCCACCTGCGGCGCGCGGTGCGCACCTTCGGATTCCACCTCGCCACGGTGGACCTGCGGCAGAACGCGGACGTTCACGAGCAGGTGGTCGCCGAATTGCTGCGCGTGGCTCGCGTGGCGCCCGATTACCTCGCGCTGGAGGAGGCCGCGCGGCAGAAGGTCCTGCTCGCCGAGCTGGCCACGCCGCGACCCTTGCGCTCCCCGTTCGCGGACTACTCGGACCTGACGAAGGAAGAACTCGCCATCGTCAGCGCGGCAGCCAGGGTGCACGCCTCGCTGGGGCCGGAGTCGATCCGCCAGTACGTGATCTCCAAGGCCGAGAGTGTTTCGGACCTGCTGGAAGTGGCGGTGATGCTCAAGGAGGCGGGTCTCGTCGTCCCGGGCGGGAAACCGGTCTCGAAGCTGCAGATCGTGCCGCTCTTCGAGACGATCGACGACCTTCGCCAGGCGCCCGCGACGATGCGCGCGTGGTTCGCGCTGCCAGAGGCGAAGTCGATGGTGGCCTGTCTCGGTGGCGTGCAGGAAGTGATGCTCGGCTACTCCGACAGCAACAAGGACGGCGGCTACGTCACCTCCAACTGGGAGCTCTACAAGGCGGAGGCGGAGCTGGTGGCGGTGTACCGCGAAGCGCGCGTGCGCCTTCGCTTCTTCCACGGACGCGGTGGCACCGTGGGGCGCGGCGGCGGACCCTCGTACGAGGCGATCCTCGCGCAGCCGCCGGGAAGCGTGCAGGGCGAATTGCGGCTCACGGAACAGGGCGAGGTGATCGCGGGCAAGTACGCCAACCGCGACATCGGCAGGAGAAACCTCGAAGCGCTCGTTGCCGCCACGGTGCGCGCAACCCTGGACGAGGCGCCGCGTGAGGAGCATGCGGAATACCACGCGGCGATGGAGGAGATTTCCAGGTCGGCCATGGCGGCGTACCGCGGGCTCGTGTACGAGACGCCCGGATTCGTGGAGTACTTCCGCGCTTCCACCCCGATCCGCGAGATAGCCGAACTCAACATCGGCTCGCGCCCGGCCTCGCGCAAGCCCTCGCAGAGGATCGAGGACCTGCGCGCGATTCCCTGGGTGTTCTCCTGGGCGCAGTGCCGCGTGATGCTGCCGGGGTGGTACGGGCTGGGCAGCGCCGTGGAAGCGTTCATCGCCAGGCGCGGGGACAAGGGCCGGGCGCTGCTGCAGGAGATGTGGCGCGAGTGGCCGTTCTTCGGCGCCATGCTGTCCAACCTGGAGATGCTGCTCGCCAAGGCAGACCTGTCCGTGGCCGCGCGCTACAAGGAACTGGTGCCGGATGCGAACCAGGCGGACGAGATCTTCGGGCGCATCCGCAGCGAGATGGATTTCACGGTGAAGGCCTTCCTCACCATCACCGCGAGCAAGGGTTTCCTCGAGAAAAACCCCGCTCTCGCGCGCTCGATCCGCAACCGCTTCCCCTACCTCGATCCCCTGAACCACCTGCAGGTGGAGCTCCTCAAGCGCTACCGCGCCGGGGATTCCGAGCAGAAGGTGCACCGCGGCATCCACCTCACCATCAACGGGCTGGCCGCCGGCCTTCGCAACTCCGGCTGATTTCCGGAGGCGGTTCCGGAGAACCCGATACCTGTCCCCTTCAGGATACGACGCCGGCCGTGCGCAGGGATTGAAGACGCGCGTCGTCGTAGCCGATGGCGCGCAGCACCTCGTCGGTATGCGCCCCCAGCTTCGGCCCGATCCACTTCGTCTCTCCGGGCGTGGCGGAGAGCTTCGGCACGATGCCGGGCAGCAGCAGGTCCTCCTCGCCCAGCTTGTGGCGCTCGATCATGCCGCGTGCCTGGTAGTGCAGGTCGGCGGCGATGTCGGCGATCGAATAGATGCGGCCCGAGGGCACCTCGGCCTTCTCCAGCACCGCGAGCGCCCCGTCGAGATCGACCGTGGCGGTCCACTCGCCGATGGCACGATCGAGTTCCTCCGTGCGCTTCACCCGCCCGGCGTTGCCGGCGAGCGAGGGATCGTCCGCGAGGTCGGGCCGGCCGATGACCTTCATCATCCGCTTGAAGATGGAATCGGCATTCGCGCCGATGACGACATACTTCCCGTCGCCGCACCGGTAGGTGTTCGATGGCACGATGCCGGGCAGGGCCGAGCCGGTACGCTCGCGAACGTTGCCGCCCATCCCGTATTCCGGAAGCGTGGATTCCATCATCGCGAACACCGCCTCGTAGAGCGCCACATCGACCACCTGCCCCGTGCCCGAGGTGGCGCGGTGGTGGATGGCCGTGAGTGCCCCGATGACGCCGAACAGGGCTGCGAGCGAATCGCCGATGGAGATGCCCACGCGGACCGGCGCGCGGTCCGGGTAGCCGGTGATATGGCGCATGCCGCCCATCGATTCGCCAATGGCGCCGAAGCCGGGACGATCCTTGTACGGGCCGGTCTGGCCGAAGCCGGAGAGCCGCACCATCACGAGGCCCGGATTGGCTTTCGAGAGCGCGTCGTAGCCCAGGCCCCACTTCTCCATCGTGCCCGGACGGAAGTTCTCCACCACGATGTCCGCCGTGGCGACGAGATCCCGCACCACCTGCTGACCTTCGGGCGCCTTCAGGTTCACGGCGATCGATTTCTTGTTGCGCGCCTGGGCGTACCACCAGAGCGAATTGCCCTCGTGGAGCTGGCGCCATTTGCGAAGCGGGTCGCCCTCGCCCGGCGACTCGATCTTGATCACGTCGGCACCGAATTCGGCGAGCAGGCGCGCGCAGTAGGGGCCGGCGATGAGCGTGCCCATCTCGACGACCTTGAGGTTGGCGAGCGCGGCAGTGGTCGATTTCGAGGTCATGACGTCTCCCTGTGCGGCCGGCGAGGGCCGGGATGGGAATGGGGCCATTTTTCCACCCCTGCCAGCCGCGCTCGTTTCCAGAGAAAGGCCGCGATGGCCAGGTTCACGAGATTCCACGCGATGCCGTTCAGGAACGCTGCGTGGTACGACCCCGTGAGGTCGAAGATCTTCCCCGACATCCACCCGCCCAGCGCCATGCCCAGGAGGGTGCACATGATCACGGCCCCCGTGCACGCGCCGGCCTCGCGCGCCGGGAAATGCTCGCGGACGATGATCGCGTAGGAGGGCACGATGCCGCCCTGGAAGAGCCCGAAGAGGATGGAAATGACGTACAGCGGCACGAGCCCGTCGAAAGGCAGGAAGAGCGCCAGTGCCACCATCTGCAGGAAGGAACCCAGCAGCAGCGTGCGCAGCCCGCCGATGTGGTCGCAGATCCACCCGGAAACGAGGCGGCTCACGATGCCGAAGCCGAGCATCAGGGAGAGCATCTGCGCCCCGCGGGCCGCGCCGTAGCCGAGATCGCCGCAGTAGGCGACGATGTGCACCTGCGGCATCGACATGGCCACGCAGCACGCTGTCCCCGCGATCATCAGCAGCGCGAGCGCGGCGTGGGGCGTGAGCCCGAAAGGCCGATCGGGCGACGAGGTGCCGTTCGACGGCGCAGTGGAGGCAACGGCTTCCGGCGGCCGCTTGTGGAGCAGGAGCGCCAGCACCGTCATCGAGACGCCGCAGAAAATGCCCATCCAGATGTAGCCCTGCCGCCATCCCACTGTCTCGACGAAGTGCTGCACCACCGGAGGCCAGATGGCACCGCCCAGGTAATTGCCGCTCGCGCAAACCGCGACCGCGATGCCGCGTCGCTTGACCCACCACAGCGAGGTGTCCGCGAGCAGCGGCGAGAAGGTGGCGGAAATGCCGAGGAACCCCAATACCACGCCGTGCAGAAGGTTGAAGAGGTGGATGTCGTCCGCGAACGCGGCGCCGACATAGCCCAGGCCGATGCAGGTCGAACCGACGAGAAGCGGCACCATCACCCCGAAGCGATCCGCAAGCCGGCCCATGAGTACGCCGCCCACGCCCATGCCGATCATCAGGAGCGAATAGGGCATCGAGGCATCGGCCCGCACCACGCCGAATTCCGCCTGTACCGCCGGCAACACCACCGGCACCACGTACATGACACTGGCGCCGATGGTCATGATGGCGAGCGTGACCACCAGGCGGAAGGCTGCGTACGGAGAGTCGGCTCGTGGCTCCATCGAGCGCACAGGATACCCCTCACCTCCACCCCACTCCCCGAGGAAGGAGGAGCCTGCCGATCGCGAGGGTTCGCCCGGCGCTGGACAGGCCGGGGGTGAGGGTTGCGGCTACGCTTCCTTCGGGTACCCCACCGTCTGCGCGAAGGTGACGAACTGGTCCTCGTCCAGCCGCATCGCCCGCGCGAGCTTCGCGTAATCCACCGCGCCCCGGAAGACCGTGGCGAGCCCCGCGCAGGCGCAGTAGAGGTACACGTTCTGGCCCGTGAACGCGCTGTCGACCGAGCAGAAGAGCTTGCAGTTCTCCGGCGTGAGCTCCGACATGCGCGCGCCGTTCGCCACGTACACGAGGTTGAGGGGCGCGGTGCGCACGAAGTCCTGCTGCCCGGTCTGCGCGCGGATGTCGCCCGCCGGGTGCGGCAGGAGCGCGTGGCGCTTCGGGTCATACAGCCACAACCCGTCCTCCATGGCCGCGTAGACGTCGATCACGGCAATGTGGCGCCAGCTGGGCGCCGTGCGGTCGCCGCTGGCGCGGTTGACCCCGTAGGCAGCCCACAGGAGGTCGGACAGCACCTGCTCGGGTATCCGGCGATTGGAGAATTCGCGCGTGGAGCGGCGCAGCGACAGCGCTTGCATGAGCGGCATGCCGCCTTCCTTCGCAGGCGCCGGCAGCAGCCGCACCTGTTCGGGAGCCATCGCAGGCGCCGCGGCCGTCGCCGCCGGGATAAGCCCCGGCAAGATGATCGCCGCACCGGCAAAGGCAGCGCCGGTGTTGCTCAGGAATTCGCGGCGGGAATACCGGGCGGCGGCGGCGGGAAATTCGTCGCTCCGGTGACGAGGGGTTGTCATGGCAGCCTCCTCGGGATCCCCTGAGGGCGCCACGGGACGCGGCGTTCAGGCGACCTGGTGTTTCTCAATCCTAGCCCGCGTATCGGCGGGAGAATTGATGGGGGTCAAGCAAGCATTCGTGCCGGCGCTGATGCAACGGGAATGGGCCGGCGTTCGGCGCTCGTCAGCCGACGTCGACCTCGAGCGTCCGGTATCCCACGCGGCAACTGCCCACCTTGACGTTCAGGCGTCCGCGCCCCTTGACGACGAACGTGACGAACTTCTCATGCACGTTGCCGCGCGTCCAGGGGAAGAAGATGTTGGTGCCGGCGTAAAGGCCGCTGCCCCAGCCGTCGAGGTGGCCGATCTCGATGATCGACTCCGCGGGCGCCACGAACGTGAGGCCCTCGCCCTGCGCGGTGAGGCGAAGCGGCTCCGCGTGCGCGAGTTTCTTCGCGGACGACAGCCCGTAGGTGCCCAGGTAGCCGCTGTTTGCCACGCGCAGTTCGATGCGCGTGTGGCCCGCGCCCGCCTTCTCGTGGCTGACCACCTCCACCGAAACCCGGGGCACGAGCGCCGCCACGCGCAGGAACGCGGCGCTCTGCGTGGCGCACGTCTGCGCCAGCCTTTCGTACGGAGGGTTGGAGATGCCCACGCGAGCGTCGAACCCGCCCACTTCGACGTCGCCCAGCTGCGGGTGCTTCGCCTTGCGCCAGCGCTTGAAGATGCGGCCCTGGTTCTGTTCGCGATCGAATTTCGCGAGCGCGACATAGTCCTTGCGCTCCAGGTGCGTGTAGTGGTCCACGAAGGGCTTCATGCGCGCGATGCCGAGCTGCTTGAAGAGATCCCACAGCTCGACCACGTACGCGATGCACCCTCTCTGGTGGTAGGCGTATTCGGTGATGTCGCCGTAGAGGGGCTTTTCCGGCTCGTAGAGGAACTCGTGGAAGCCGCTCACCGAGGCGTAGCCCGTGTGCTGCGTCATCCACGCCTCGACCTGGCGGAAGATCGCCAGGTCGGACTGGTCCATCTTGTGGTCGGGCGCATCACCCATCGGCCGGATGAGCACGCCGCCGAATGTGTGCAGATTGAGCCAGGTGAAGATGTTCGGGTGCTTCGCCGCGAACTCCAGGATCGCCCGCGTCTCGGCCGCGCTGCCCGGGAAGTGGCCCGCACCCTCCTGCTTGGGCTCGGCCTCCCACCGGTAGGGGAAGTTGCGGTTGAAGTCGTAGAGGTTGTCGGACAGGAAATACGGGTCCGGGATGCGCCGGCCGTCGAAGTTGACGATGCGCCCTTCGGGATAGAGCTTGTAGTAGGGCCCCTCATCCTCGGGACCGCGCGGCACCATCACCGGGGGATCGAGCGGCGTGCCGTCCTCGCCGCGCAGTTCGACCAGCTCGCCATCGGGCGACACCTGGCGCATGTAGGTGGCCTCGCCGTCACCGTCGATATCGGCCGCCTCCCAGTATGCGTGGCCCTTGTTGATGCGGTCGTTCATCGGGCTGGAGCGCAGGTAGCGCCCCTTCTTGAGCACCTCCTCCGCGCCGTCGGGGGAGACGCGCGGAACGATGTAGAAGAGCGCCTCCCGGATCGCGTCCGCCATGTGCGCCGGCAAGGCCTTGCCGCCCGCCTCGTTCCTGCCCTGATGGATGGCGAGAATGTCCTCCGCCATGGCGAGCGCCACGCTCGAGCCGCAAAGCTCGGAGGCATGCATGTTGCCGTCGATCCACACCGCGGGGCCCGCGTCGTGCGCGTTGCGGCCGATCGTGAGAAGGGGGATTTCGCGCCCCTCCTCGCTTCGCCCGATCGAGGTCAGCCGGACGATGTCCGGATACGCCTTCGACCACGCGGAAAGCTGGCCGGAGAGTTCGGCGTAGTCGAGATACTTGGTGCGAAACGTCATTTGATTCCTCGCCATGGTTCATTCATGTCCATTCCCCTCCACCCCAACCCCTTTCCCGGGGCAGGGGGTTGGGGTGAGGGAACGGCAAGCGGCGTGCCTGCGGCCAGGCAGCCAACTTCCGGTCCAGCGTGAGCGTAATGGGCCCATCGCGACGGTACTCCTCCACGATCAGCCGGTCGAGCAATCCGCCGCCCGGTTTGGTCGCGAGCATCTCCGGAACGCGCGCCGGCGCGCTTCGGTGCGCACCGGCCCTCAGTGGCCCACGACGTCGTCCTTGAAACCAGAGAGAAGCGTCGTGTCCGTCGCTTCGATGCGCCTACCCTGCGAGACCCATGTTCGTCACCAGTGGAGCGTCGCGCCTGCGCTGCCGAACGCGCCGCCGCCCGCGATCACGACGATGCCCACGAGGACGTAGGCGATGAATCCGAAGAAGAGCGCCACCTTCAGCGTGTCGATGATGGAGCCGAACCGTATCGATTGCGTTCCCGCAGACAGCGGCTTGCCCGCCCGCAGGTTGCGTACGGCGATGAACAGGTTGCGCGCGACCTGGAGCGTCTGGACGAAGCCGTCCCAGATGCCCAGGAGCAGGAAGGTGCCGAAGAATGAAATGCCGAATCGCCCGTCCGTCGGAATCGCGACCAGGATCGGCAGCAGGGCCTTCGCGAACCGGGGAACCTCCACGGTGAGCTGACGCCAGAAGACGGCGAGCCGGCCCGGCATTCTTCCCGCCTGGAAGTCATCCCGCACCGAGGCCATGACCGCGGAAAGCGTTTCTTCGACGGCCTTTTCGCGATCGCCCCCGTTCCATGCCGGCGCGAGGACCGATTCGAGGATGCGATGCGACTGCGCGTCGGTGAGCGTCCCCTCGAGGCCATAGCCGACTTCCACGCGGGCGACCTTGTCCTTCGCGAAGACCGACAGGATGGCGCCGTTGTCGAGCCCCTTGCGGCCGAGTCGCGACAGCTCCGCGACGTTGATCGTGAACTCCTCGACGGGAACGTCGGGCAGCTGCGCATAAAGGGCCACCGCGACCTGGGTCGACGTCTCCTTCTCGAATTTCGCGAGGGACGCGCCGAGACGTTCCACGGTGTCCAGCCGGAGTACCCCGGCGAAATCGTTCACATAACCGGCGAGCGCCGTGGCCTTCACCGGCCGCGAGGCCACCTCGTCCGGAGCCTTCGCCGCTTCCGGCGTCACCCAGTGCGCGAGCCCGCTGATGGCGATCCAGAACACGGCCCATCCGATCCAGACCCACACGATGTCGGGCAGGCCCGTGCGGCCTTCGCTCCGGCCACGGACCGCGATCAACTGCGCTTTCGCATAGCCGGGCGGTGCCTGCCCCGTCGCCGGCCGTGCGACGAATGCCCACATGATCGCCGCGACCGCAGCGACCCATATCCAGTAGCCGGGCATCCGCGCGAAATCCCTCAGGATGAATGCCACCGCCAGGTCGACGACGACGGCGCCGATCAGGAATCCCAGGAAAGCTCGCGATGGGGCGGCGTTGTCGCGAAACCACACGCCGAAGAGAAACAGGAGGTTCGTGAAGAACGCCACGCCGATCACCAGCGAGCGCGGCAGGAATCCGTAGGCCGAGTCCGGAAATTCCTCGGGCCGCATCAGGTTGGCGAAGGCGTACAAGCCCGACGACACGGCCTGGCCTTCCGACCCTTTGGCACCCCAGGGCGTCGGCCACCACAGGGCGACGAAGAGCAGGGCCCACCCGGCGATGGTCATGCCTCGCCGGGTATTCAGGAACCCGGCGACAGCGTTCACGGCTGCCGCGGAATTACGCCCTTCCCCGTTGTCCTGCGCCATGTCCGGCACCTCCCCGCGTGATGGGTGGAACGACCTGGGGTCGGGCCACCTCAGGCATGAGAGCACGTATCCGGATGGAACTGGAGCCGATTTCTCCGCAGCCCGCGCGTGCCTCCTGTTCGAAGGCGTTCGCCATCTGCAGCACGCCGAAATCGTCCCGGTAGCGTCCCACGATCTGCAGGCCCACGGGGAGCGGCGGATCGTCGTGCGTGAATCCGGCGGGCACCGAGATCGCGGGGTGGCTCGTGACGGTGATGTGGCAGGCCGTCTTCATCCAGTCGATGTAGCTCGCAAGCTTCACGCCGTTGATCGTGTCGACGTAGGGCTGCGTGGCCGGAAAGGGCGGCACCTGGTTCACCGGCAGGCACAGGTACTCGTAGCGCTCCAGGAATTCGCGCATGCGCCGGTAGATGTCGGAGCGCAGGGCCATTGCCTTGGCAACGCGCATGGCATCCATCGCGAGGCCCTGCTCGATGTTCCAGACCACGGTGTCCTTCATGAGGGCACGGTTCTTCTCGAGGAGCGCGCCGTATCGCTGCACGTAGCCCAGTGCGCGCAGGACCTGGAAGACCTCGTCGGCGCCGGCGAGATCGGGCTCGGCCTCCTCGACGATGCAACCCAGGTTCTCGAAAACCGTGCGCTGCTTCTCGAGGACCGCGGTGACGCGCGGATCGACGGGCAGGCCCCCCAGGTTGCGCGACCACGCGATGCGCACCTTGCGGAAATCGCGCTTGAGCGGTCTCGCGAAGACCGAACCCGGTTCAGTCATGCTGATCGGCGAGCGGATGTCCGGTCCCGCCATCGCGGAAAGGAGAAACGCCGCGTCGTCCACCGTGCGCGCGATGGGGCCCAGCACCGCGAGGCTGGCCCACGCGTCGACCGCCGGGTAGTAGGGAACGCGCCCCGGCGTGGGCCTGAATCCCACGACGTTGTTGAAGTTTCCGGGGTTGCGCAGGCTGCCGCCGAGGTCCGAGCCATCCGCGAAAGGCAGCATCCCGCACGCCACCGCCACCGCGGCGCCGCCCGAGGAGCCGCCGCAGGTCCTGGTGAGGTCCCACGGGTTGAGCGTCGTGCCGAAGACCTAGTTGAAGGTCTGGCTGCCCGAGGCGAACTCCGGCGTGTTGGTCTTGCCGAGCGTGATCGCACCGGCGGCCTTCAGGCGTTCGACGAGGACGTGATCCTCGGCGGGAATGTTGCCCGTGTAGATGGGCGAGCCGAAGGTGGTGCGGATACCCTTCGTCGCAATCATGTCCTTGTAGGCGATCGGAAGACCGGCAAGCACTCCGATGGGGTCCGCCCCCTTCGACCTTGCCCGCTTCGCATCGACCTTCCCGGCCTCCTTGAGCGCATCCTCCGGGAGGAAGGTCACGATGGCGTTCACTTTCGGGTTCACGCGCTCGACCTGCGCGATGTAGGCCTTCATCACCTCCACGCAGGAGAGCTTGCGGGCTCGAAGAAGGCGCGCGAGCTTGCGTGCGGGCTGGAACACGATATCGTTCATGGTCTCGCTCAATCACAAAGGAAGAAAAGCCATGGGACGCAGCATTCTCGACGAAGACCACATCCACCCCGCGATCCGGGAAACGATTGCCAACGACCACTCGGACATCGTGCGCGAAGTGCAGGCGGCGGTCGCGGGTAAGGGCGTGGTCGTGGTGGGCATGGCGCAGAATCCGTTCCCGAGGAAAGCGCGCAAGATCCTCGATGCGGCCGGGATACCGTACCAGTATCTCGAGTACGGCAGCTACTTCTCGCAGTGGCGGCGGCGACTAGCCCTCAAGATGTGGACGGGATGGCAGACGTTTCCGATGGTGTTCGCGAAGGGCGTGCTGGTCGGTGGGGCGAGCGACCTGGAGAGGCTCCACGCGAGCGGAGAGCTCAAGCGGATGCTCGGGTAGCCCATCGCCAGCAGCCTGTCGGACTTACCTGATCGAATCGATCGAAACGGCTACTGCGTCCCCCTCGGTGAGCGAATCCGGCGGATTCAGCACCAACCGCTCCCGCCCAGCCAGCCCATCCACCACCTCGATCCGTTCGCCGAGATTGCGCCCCACCCTGATCGGCACGAGCTTCACCCGCCCGGCATCGTCGACCGTGGCCACGCGTATCCCATCCCCGCGGAACATGAGCGCATTGGTAGGGATCATCATGCCTTGCGCACCTTTCAATGGCAGCAGCACTTGCACGTAGGCGCCGGGAAGCAGCGCGCCGTCGCGATTGGGAAGGGCCACCTCCACCTGCATCGTGCGGGTGGCGGAGTCGAGGGAGGCCGAGGTGCGCGCCACCTGGCCATTGAATTTCCTGCCGCGAAGCTCGGCCTGCGCGATCGTCACCGCCTGGCCGATCTTTACCAGGTGGGCATAGGACTGCGGCACGTCCACGTACACGCGCAGCGGATCGGTCTGCGTGAGGACGAACATGGCACGCGCGCCTCCCGCGTCGATGAGGTCGCCCACGTTCACGTTGCGCTTGGTGATCACGCCCGCAAAGGGGGCGGTGACGCGGTTGAAGCCCTGGAGCTGGCGAAGCCGCTCCACGTTGGCGGCGGAGGCGGCGAGGTTCGCCTGCGCCTGCGCCTCGGCGCTGCGGCGCTCTTCGAGTTGCTGCTGCGGCACCATGCCGGTGCGGCGCAACTCTTCCCACCGTCTGGCAGTGCTCTTCGCCAGCTCGAGGCTCACCTCGGCCTGCTGCTGCGCCGCAACCGCCTGCAAAAGTTGCTGGTCGATCTCGGGGCTCTCGATCTGCGCGAGCAGCTCGCCCTTTTCGACGCGGCTGCCGATGTCGCGCGTCCAGCGCTTCACGTACCCACTCGCGCGCGCGGAGATCGGCGACTGCACCGCGCCCTGCAGCGTTCCGGGCAGGGTGAGCGTGGTGTCCGCGCCACCGATGGTGGGCGTGGCCACCTTCACGTAGATTTTCGCCATCGCCGCGGTCTCGGCCACGAGCGCGCGGGCGCTGGAGTTGCGCACGAAGAGCGTGCGCCCCGCGCCGATCGCCAGCGCCACGACAACGACGATCGCCACGATCTTCGCGCGTCGCACCACCTTGCGCGCTTCGTCTTGCGCCATCAGGTCTCCTCCCGCAATTCTTCGGCGTAGCCGTCGCCCATCGAGGCGCCGCTTGGCGCGAGGCGCTCGCGCACGGCGGCGAAAACCACCGGCACGAAGAACAGCGTCGAGACGGTGGCGAAAAGCAGCCCCCCGATCACCGCGCGCCCGAGAGGGGCGTTCTGCTCCGCGCCTTCCCCGATCCCCAGGGCCATGGGCGCCATGCCGATGATCATCGCGAGCGCCGTCATGAGCACGGGTCGCAGGCGCGTGGCGCCGGCGTCCAGCGCCGCCGCCGCGGGAGCGATACCCGCCGCAATGCGCTCCCGCGCAAAGGACAGCAGCAGGATCGAGTTCGCCGTCGCGACCCCCATCGTCATGATCGCGCCGGTGAGGGCCGGCACCGAATGCGTCGTGCCGGTGATGAAGAGCGTCCAGGCGATGCCGGCAAGCGCCGCGGGCAGGGCCGCCACGATGATGAGCGCGTCCGTCCACGACTGGAAGTTCACGACGATCAGCAGGAACACCAGCACGATCGCCATGGCGAGGCCGATGAGCAGGCCCTTGAACGATTCGTTCATGGTCTGCACCTGCCCGCGCATCTCGAGGCGGCTGCCGCGCGGAAGCTTCGCGCGCGTCTCGTCCACCAGCGCCTGCACCTGCGAGGCGACGCTCGCGAGATCGGTTCCCTGCACGCTCACGAAGATCTCGACCACGGGCAGCAGGTCGTAGCGCGAGACCACGGCCGGGTCCTTCTTCGGGCGCGACTGCACGAGGTTGCCGAGGAGTTGCGTGCTGCGACCGTCTCCGTCTGCGCCCGCCACGGGAATGTTCAGGAGGGCGTCGAGCGAATCGACGTTGTAGTCCGGCGTCTGCACCGCGATGTTGTAGACCACGCCGTTCCTGGGGTTCAGCCAGTAGGCGGGCGCCGTCTGCCCGCTGCCGGCCAGCGCGAGCAGCAGGTTCTGCCCGACGTTCTGGGCCGAGAGTCCCATCTGCTGGAGCTTGGTGCGGTCGATGGTGAGGTCGATGCCCGGATTGTCGAAGCGCTGGTGGATGTGCACGTCCACGGCCCCGGGGATCGCGCGGATCCTGCGGGTGAGCTCCGCGGCGAGCGTGGCGTTCTGCGCGAGCTGCGGCCCGGCGAACTGCACGTTGATCGCCGCGGGCAGGCCGAAATTCAGGATCTGCGTGACCATGTCCGCCGGCTGGAAGAAGAACTCGATGCCCGGGAAGCGGGGCGGCAGCTCGCGGCGCAGGAGCGTCACCCACTCGTCGGTGGGGCGGTGGCCCTCCTTGAGCGACATCAGGATCTCGCCGTCCAGCGTGCCGATGGTGCCCGCGTTGCTGTACGAGAGGTTGATGCTGCTGTTGGGCACGCCCAGGTTGTCGAGGATGGTGTCCAGCTCGGCGGCCGGAATGAGCTTGCGGATCTCGGTCTCGATTCGGCCGGCGACCTGTGCGGTCTCCTCGATGCGGGTGCCCGTGGGCGCGCGGAAATGCAGCCGGACCTGCCCGCCGTCCACTTTCGGGAAGAAGTCCCTCCCCAGGAACGGGTACAGGGCGCAGGAGAGGAGCGTGAAGAGGAGGAAGGCGCCGCCGAAGAGCGCGCGACGGGTGAGGACCGCTTCGAGCGTGGCGGCGTAGGCGGACCGGGCGCGTTCGAACTGGCGGTCGAAGGCAAGGTGGAGACGATGGAATGCGCCGCCTGCCTTGCGAGGGGACGGGAGGGGAGTCGCGCGCTTCTTCCCCATCATCAGCATCATCAGCGTGGGCACCAGCGTGCGCGACAGGATGTAGGCCATCGCCATGGCGAAGACCACGGACATGGCCATCGGGACGAACAGGAACCGGGCCACGCCGGTGAGGAAGAACATGGGCACGAAGACGATGCAGATGCACAGCGTCGAGACGAAGGCGGGCACGCCGATCTCGTTGGCGCCGTGGAGGATTGCCTCGTGCAGGGGCGTGCCGTGGTGCAGGTGGCGCTCGATGTTCTCGATGGTGACGATCGCCAGGTCCACGAGGATTCCCACCGCGAGCGCGAGGCCGCCGAGGGTCATGATGTTCAGCGTCTCGCCCAGCACGCGCAGCATGAGGATGGAGGCAAGCAGCGACAGCGGTATCGTCACCGCGACGATGAAGGTGCTCTTCCAGTTGCCGAGAAAGAGCAGCACGAGAAGCGCGGTGAGGCCGGCTGCGATCAGCGCCTCGAGCACGACCGTCTTCACGGCCGACTTCACGAACACCGACTGGTCGAAGAGCGGCGTGACCTTTACGTCCTCCGGCAACAACTGGGAGGCACGCGGCAGGATCCGGCGCAGGTTGTCCACGATGTCCAGCGTGGACGCGCCACCGCTCTTGAGGATGGAGAGCAGCACCCCGCGCTCGCCGTCGCGGCGCACGATGTTGGTCTGGGGGCTGAAGCCGTCGCGCACGTTGGCCACGTCGCGCAGGTAGGTGGTCACCCCGCTCACGCTGCGGATCGGCAGGTCGGCGAGATCCATGATCGCCTCGGGGGAGGCATCCAGCGTCACGTTGTACTCGATGTTGCCGAGTTTCGCCGTTCCCGAGGGCAGCACCAGGTTCTGCACGGTCAGCGCATTCACGACGTCGGCGGGCGCGAGACCCTGGGCCTGCAGCGCCTTCAAGTCCAGGTCCACGGAGATCAGCCGTTGCTTGCCGCCGTAGGGCCAGGGTATCGCCGCCCCGGGGATGGTCACGAGCTGTGGACGGAGCTGGTTCACGGCCGCGTCGAAGACGGCTTGCTCGGGCAGCGTCGGGCTGGAGAGGGCGAGCTGCATCACGGGGATGCTCGAGGCCGAGTACTTGATGATGAGCGGCGGCGTGGTGCCCGGGGGGAGTTGCCGCACCTGGGTCTGCGCGATGGCCACCACCTGCGCGAGCGCCGTCTGGATGTTGGCGGTGGGCTGGAAGAAGACCTTGATGACCGTGGTGCCGGCAAGCGACGTGGATTCGATGTGCTCGATGTCGCTTACCGTGGTGGTAAGGCTGCGCTCGGTCTGCCCGGCGATGCGCTGGCCCATCTCCTGGGCATTGAGGCCCCGGTAGTTCCAGATGAGGCTCAACACCGGGATATCGATCTCGGGAAAGATGTCCGTCGGCATGTTCTTCAGCGCCAGCGGCGTGGCGAGCACGATCAGCATCGCCATCACGATGAACGTGTACGGGCGGCGAATCGCGAGCTCCACGACCGAGAACCCGGCGGTTTTTGCGATGGACGGCGAGGGCATGGCGGATTCTTGCATGAAGTGAGGGCCATTTCACGCCCACTGCTGTCCGGTCATATGACCCGCGCCGGGCCGGGGGACAAGCTTTGCCCGCAGGCTTTACGGCAGCGAATCGCTCGGTGTCGAGTTGGACAACACCCTGGACATGCTCGGCTTCGAGGCGGGTGCGTTCTACGTGATGGATCGCGGCCATGTCGATTTCGCGCGGCTCCACAAAAGCCGGTGGCGGGTCGAGCTGTTCTTCAGGTGGATAAGGCAGCACCTGCGCATCAAGCACTTCCCGGGCACCAGCGAGAACGCGGTGAAGACGCAGATCCGCTGCGCCGTCGCCACCTGCGTGCTGATCGCCATCGTCAGGAAGGAGCTTCAACTCGATGCAATCCGGATCGAACGACCACCAAGCTCCACCCAGTCGATCTTGTTCGGCTCTTGATCGGACAGTAGCGTCGCTCAATCAGAAGGAAAGCCAAGTCTTGGGACGCAGCATTCTCGACGAAGACCATATCCACCCCCCGATCCGGGACAACGTCGCCAGCGACCACTCGGACATCGCGCGCGAAGTGCTGCCGGCGGTCGCCAGGCAAGGCGTGGTCGTGGTGAGCGGGGCGGACGAGATGGATCGGCCTGGAACGGATCAAGGCATGCGGCGGGTGCTCGGGAACTGAGGCTGATTCCTTGCCACCGCGGCCCGGCGGTTACATTTCGATACTCTCCCGCGCCAACCGAATGGCGGGGCCGTGCGTTAATGGTGCGATGGACCGCTGAAGGCAGCAGTGATTGCGCCATCATGCGGACGTACTTCGCTTCAAAGGATTGGTGGTCACTCACGGCAGGAGGTTCCCATGCTGAAAATACCGTTGTTGATCGCAGCGATCGCCGCTGCAGCCGGTGGCCTGGCGTTTTCGACGCAGGCATCCGCAGGAGATCCCGTTGCAGGCGCCATCATCGGTGGCGGAATCGGCGCTGCGGTCGGCGGCCCGCCTGGCGCTGCCGTGGGCGCCGTCATCGGCACCATCATCGGGACCGCGGACAGGCGTTACTACGGGCCGTATTACGGCCCCCCTGGCGCCTATGCGCCCGCGCCTGCCTATGCCCCCGCGCCGGCCTATGCCCCCGCGCCGGCCTATGCACCCGCTCCCGCTTATGCCCCCGCATCCGGTTACTACGAGCCCGAGTCCGCATTCCCCGAACCCGCTCCGGCGTACTACGCGCCTGCACAGACGTACTACGCGCCGCCAGCCGCGTATTACGCACCTCCGGCTGTGTATTACGCTCCCCAGCGATACCGGCCGGCGGCAGTCTATTACGCGCCGCCCGTCTATCGCCAGGCGAGGTACTACCCGGGTCCCGGCTACGCGCCACGCTACGCGCAACAAGGCGGTCGCCACGACGGCTATCAAGCTCAATACCAGGGCCGCCCGTATCGCGGCTCGGTCGGCCAGTATCAGGGCCGCCCGAATGGCCAATCGAACGTCCAATACCAGGGCCGCCCGAATCGTGAATCGAACGGTGGGCGCGATCGCTGAACCGCCTTTCCAGCTGAAAATGAAAAGCCCCGCTTCGGCGGGGCTTTTCATTTTCAAAGGAGGCAACGACGAGTGCCGCCCCTCTCCCCCTCACCAGGGAAAGGGGCCGGGGATGAGGGATGCAACGCTACGGGTACGCCTTGCTGAAGTCGGTTCCGACGCAGGTATCATCGGGGCAGGCCCACCGCGTCCGGTTAGCCGCCGGCGGAGAAAGGAAAGCGTGAACAAGCGAGAACGAGTGCTGGCGGCGATCCGCGGCGAGGCCGTCGATCGCGTCCCCTTCAGCTTCTGGCTGCACAACTTCGCCAGGGAAGACTCGGCCGGCGCGCTGGTCGAGGAGACGCTCAGGCTGCACCGCACCTTCGGCTGGGATTTCCTGAAGCCCCAGTCGCGCTACCAGTGCTTCGCGGAGATGTGGGGACTGGAATACCGCCAGCCGCCGGACCGCGCGGAATGGCCGGTGATCACGAAGCTGCCGGTGAATCGCGCCGCGGACCTCGCGACGCTGACCCCTGCAGATCCTTCCCGGGGCGCGCTTGCGGAGCAACTGGAGGCGATGTCCGCGATTCGCGCCGCCGTCGGCGCCGACGTGCCGATCGTCGCCACGGTGTTCGCGCCCCTGATGGTCGCGCAGTTCATGGTGCCCGGCGGCATCGACGCGGTGCTCGCGCTCGCGCGCGAGAACCCGAAGTCGCTCGAGCGCGGCCTGGAAGCCATCGCGGTGACCCAGGAGAACTTCACGCGCCTCGCCCTCGAGCGCGGCGTCGACGGCATCTTCTACGCCACCAACGTCGCCACGAAGAGCCTGCTGGCGCCCGAGGAATTCCTTCGCTTCCAGCGGCCGTACGACAGGCGCATCCTCGAGGCCGCCTCCAGCGCACCGTTCAATATCGTCCACATGTGCGGCGGCGGGATCCTCTTCGAGGAATTCGTCGACTACCCGGTGAGCGTTTTCAGCTGGGCCACCACGACGGGGAACCCCTCCCTCACCGAAGTGCATCGACGCACCGGCCGCGCCGTGCTCGGTGGTTTGCCCGCGAAACCCGAGATCAAGTCGATGACGGCGCAGGCACTCAAGGCCCGCGCCCGCACCTCCCTCGCCGAAATGGGCGGCCGCCACCACCTCCTGGGACCCGATTGCTCGATCAACCCCGATACGCCCGAGGAACTGCTGCACGCCGTGGGCGAGGTCGTGCGAGCCGCCGCCTGAGGCGGCGTTCTCAGGCGACGCCGAGGAAGGGAAAATCCACCCCGGGCCGGCGGCCGGCGACGATCTCGGCGATCGCACGACCCGACCCGCAGGATTGCGTCCAGCCCACGGTGCCGTGTCCGGCATTGAGGAAGAGGCCCGGCACCTTCGAGCGCCCCACGCAGGGAAGGTTGCTCGGCGTGGTGGGCCGAAGACCCGCCCAGAACTCCGCGCGCCCCGCGTCCCCCGCGCCGGGAAACAGCTCCAGGGTGTGACGCACCAGCGCCTCGCAGCGCTTGCGGTCCACAGTCAGGTCGAAATCCGCGATCTCCGCGGTGCTCGTGGCGCGGATCCGATCGCCCAGCCGGGAAAAGGCGATCTTCGCCGCCGCGTCGGTCACGCCGATGCGCAGCGCCGCCTTCTCGTCGGCCACCGGGAGCGTGATCGAGTAGCCCTTTACCGGGTAGATGTCGAGATCGACACCCACCGGCTTTACCAGCGCCGGCGTGTGCGGACCCAGGCACACCACGGTGCAACGTGCGGCGATGGACTCGCGCCTGCCGTCGGCGTGATCCACCTCGGCACCCTTCACCTCGCCGTTCTCCAGGAGGAGGCGGCGCACCGTTGACCCGTAGTCGAAGCGGATGCCCCGCTCGGTCCCCAGCCTCGCCAGCGCCTGCGTGAACTGGTGGGCGTCGCCCGTCTCGTCGTGGCGGGAATAGATGCCGCCTGCGAGCCGGTCGCGCAGGTGAGCCAGCGCGGGCTCGGTGGCAATGCACTCGTCGACATCGAGAACGGTGCGCTTCAGGCCATGCGCCTGGAGGCGCCGCGCCGTGGCGGCCGCCTTGCCGAAAGCCTGCGGATCGGTGTGGAAAAGCAGGATCCCGCCCTCATGGAAGTCGTATCCGATGCCCGTCTCGGCGCGCAGGGCCCGCAGCGTTTCGCGGCTGTAGAGGCTGATGGCGGCCAGATGAAGGAGGTTCCTCGAGTAGCGCGCGGGCGAGCATTCGCGAAGGAACTTCGCGAGCCATCGCCACTGATCGAAGCGCCAACGCGGGCGCCACACGAGAGGTGCCCCGTCCTGCAGGAGCCACCGGGGCAACTGGCGCAACGTCGAGGGGTTGGACCAGGGCTCGGCCAGGTGCGCCGATACCTGGCCCGCGTTGGCGAAGCTCGACTCGAGGGCCGCGCCTTCGCGCCGTTCGATCACGCGAACGTCGTGGCCCTGCGCCCTCAGGTACCACGCTGTCGTGACGCCGATGACCCCGGCGCCGAGGACGAGGACAGTCACCCGGCCTGCCTCCTCAATCGACCTGCGCGCCGGTTTCGTTGACGATGCGGCTCCACTTGCTCAATCGACCTGCGCGCCCGTTTCCTTGACGATGCGGCTCCACTTGGCGAACTCGGCGCGCTGGAAGGCATCGAACTGCGCGGGAGTGTTCCCGACGGGAATGCCGCCCAGTCCGCGGATCTTCTCGCGCACGTCGGGCAGCCCCACGATGCGCACGATCTCCGCATTGAGCTTCTTCACGATCGCGGGCGGCGTGCCCTTCGGCGCCCACATCCCGTGCCAGGTCGAGAGGTTCATCTGCGGCATCTTGAGTTCCTGGAACGTCGGCACGTCCGGCAGAATCGGCGAGCGCTTCTCGGAGGAGACCGCCAGGGCCCGCATGCGGCCGCCCTGGATGTTGCCCATGGCGGCGGTTAGCGCATCGAACATCAGCGGCACCTGCCCGCCGATCACGTCGGCCATGGCCGCGCCGCTTCCCTTGTACGGGATGTGGGTGAGGTCCACGCCTGCGGCCCGCTTGAACACCTCGCCCGCAAGGTGCGTGGAGGAGCCACTGCCCGCCGAGGCGTAGGCCAGGCCGGGCTTCGCCTTGGCCCACTCGATGACGTCGTGCACCGACTTCGCCGCGTTGCCGGAGCCCGTGAGCATGACCATCGGCACTTCCGTTGCCTGCCCCACCGCGACGAAGTCGTCGAGGGCGTTGTAGGTGATCTTGCTGAAGAGGCTGGGCACGATCACGTGGATCGAGGAGTTCACCAGAAGCGTGTAGCCGTCGGGCGCGGACTTGGCCACGCTATCGGCGCCGATCATGCCCGAGGCGCCGGACTTGTTCTCGATGACGAACGACTGGCCGAACGTCTCGCTCATCTTCTGCGCGAGGATTCGCGCCACGATGTCCACCGAGCCGCCCGGGGCGAAGGGAGCAATGATCTTCACGGCGCGGGTGGGCCACTCCTGCGCATGCGCCGCCCCTGCCACCATGGCCACCAACCCCAGAACCGCAAGCAGCTTCTTCATCATGATGCCTCCTGTCGTTCGATGATCTAAACGGGGCCAACCCTGCGCCCCACTCCCTTTGCCTCAGAAGACCCCGGAATAGCCTCCCCCGTCAATGAGGATGTTCTGGGCCGTGATGAATCCCGCATCCGCCGAGCAGAGGAATGCACAGAGCGCGGCGAATTCCTCGGGCCGG